>KN174028.1:5003-12572 GCA_000759655.1 Acidicaldus organivorans
GCGGGAGCGCTGGTATTCGAGATGGGCGAGTTCGACCTGCAGCGCCCCCTCGCGGGTCGCAGCGCGTTCGCCGAAAATGTCGAGGATGAGGCCGGTGCGGTCGATGACCTTGGTGCCCCAGGCGCGTTCGAGGTTGCGCTGCTGCACCGGGCTGAGCTCGGCATCGACGATGACCACGCTCACTTTCTGGCTGCGCAGCGCCTCGGCGACCAGGGCCACCTGGCCCGTCCCCAGCAAGGTGCCGGGACGCGGCTCGCGCAGCGAGAAAATGGCGTGATGGACCACGACGAGCCCGATGCTCGCCGCGAGACTCATCGCCTCCTCGAGACGCGCCTCGGCCGAGCGGCGCTCGCGCCCCTCCGTCCAAGGGAGGATCACCGCCGCCCGCACCGGCTGACCGTCCGTCGCCGTCACACCTCTCTGCCCCCTCTCGCCCGGCGAGAGGATCTCACTCTCCGGCAGCCGGAACCGCCTCCCGCTGCGCCGTCTCAGGCCGCGGCCCCTCGAAGAGCTGGATCGCCCCGCTCGGCATCACGGTGCTGATGGCGTGTTTGTAAACGAGTTGGGTGTGCCCGTCACGCCGCAGGAGAACCGAAAAATTATCGAACCAGGTGATGATTCCCTGCAGTTTGACCCCATTGACGAGGAATACGGTCACCGGCGTCTTGTTCTTACGCACGTGGTTCAGGAACACGTCCTGAACGTTCTGAGCCTTTTCGTTTGCCACGTGATCATCCTTCTTTTTTTTGGCTTCGCCCAAGGCGCTGGACACGCCAGCTCCCGGCCGCAGCACGATCAACCAACCAACGGATGAGGGTTATGTAGCATCGCCCCGCCCCGCGACAACCGGCCCGCCGCTCAAAGAGACGTCAGGGCGGGGAGTTCAGATACGCAGCCAGCGCATAGCCATCGGCGAAAACGAGGTCGGGCGCGGCGCGGGCGATCCCGCCGTCATGCGCCGCGTCACCAAGCAGGACGGCGCGAAACCCCGCCCGCCGCGCCGCTTCCATATCGAGCGCGGTATCGCCGACATACCAGACACGGGCCGGATCGATCCCGCGTGCGCCGAGCCGCTCCAGGGCGAGCGCGAACGGGGCGGGGTCGGGCTTGTCGCGCGGCGCATCCTGCGCCCCCACCACCGCGCCGAAATGCCCCGCCCAGCCGAGATGGGCCACCTCGCGGCGCAAGAGATCGCCCTGCTTGTTGGAAACCACGCCGCGCGGGAGATGGCGGCTCGCCTCAAGGAGAGCCCGGGCGCCGGGCTTCGGTTTTACCGTCTCGAGATGGATGCGCTCGAGCGTCTGATAAAAAATGTCGCGCGCCCGCTCCCAGTCGGCGCCGAAATAGGCGGGGAAACTCTCGCGCAGCGAATGCCGCGCCGAGGCCCGCGTCTGCGAGACATCCCACAGCGGCAGGCCGAAGGCGGCGAGCGCCGCATTGAGCGCCTCGGTCACCGCTCCCCAATTGTCGGCGAGCGTGTCGTCCCAGTCGAAGAGAAGGATCTCAGGGGGCGGAAACGAACTCACCCCGCCTCCTCACCGACCAGCGCCCGGCGCAGCAGCGCATGGAGGGCGCGCGCCACCGGCCCCACTTTCCCCTCCCCCACCGGCGCGCCGTCGAGACGGATCACCGGGCGGACATAGCTCGTCGCGCTGGTGAGGAAAATCTCCCGCGCCGTGCGCAGTTCCTCGACACTCACCGCGCGTTCGGCGAAGGCGAGGTTGCTCTCGGCGAGGCAGGCGAGCAGGGCCTCGCGGGTGCAGCCGGGGAGAATCGCCCAGTCGAGGGGACGGGTGCGGAGCACGCCCGCCGCATCGACCACCCAGACGGTCGAGGCCGCCCCTTCCGTCACCATCCCCGCCCCGTCGAGGAGGATCGCCTCATAGGCTCCCGCCTCGCGCGCCGCCTGGCGGGCGAGCACGTTGGGGAGGAGCGCGATCGACTTGATGTCGCACCGCGCCCAGCGCTGGTCGGGATGGGTGATGGCGGCGACCGCCCACGCATCGAGATCCTCGGGAAAGCCGGGGCCGGGGCGCGCCGTCACCACCAGCACCGGCCGGGCGCGGGCGGGAAACGGGTGCTCGCGGCGGGCCACACCGCGGCTGATCTGGAGATAAAGGAGACCATCGCGCACCCGGTTGCGCCGCAGCACCTCCGCCATCACCACCGAGAGCGCCCCCCCGGAGAGCGGGGCCGGAATGCGGAGCTCGCCCAGGGAACGCTCGAGGCGGCGGAGGTGGCGGGGGGCATCGACGAGCCGCCCCCCGAGCACCGGGATCACCTCATAGACGCCATCGGCGAACTGATAGCCCCGGTCTTGAATGGCAATCGCGGGTTCGCCGAGCGGCACGTAGCGGCCATCGACATAGGCGATGCGGCTCATCGTCCCGCCTTTCGGGCGCTCTCCCCCGCGAGGCCTCCCTCGGCGCGCCGCCCCTCAGAGATCGGCATAGGATTTGACCTCCGCCGCCCCGCCGGGATGGGTCACCGCGCCGAGATAGGCGGGTCCGACGAGCTGGGCGTATTTCCAGAGCGCGCCCGAGCGGTAGTCGGTCTCGCGCGGTTTCCACGCCTTGCGCCGCTCGGCGAGTTCTTCCTCGGAGAGGAGCACGTCGAGCCGCCCCGCTTCGGCGTCGATCACGATGCGGTCGCCGTTGCGCAAAAGCGCGATCGGCCCGCCCACCGCCGCCTCCGGCCCGATATGGCCGACACAAAGCCCGCGCGTGCCGCCCGAGAAGCGCCCATCGGTGATGAGCGCCACCTGCTCGCCCATCCCCTGGCCGTAGATGGCGGCAGTGGTGGAGAGCATCTCGCGCATCCCGGGGCCCCCTTTCGGCCCCTCATAGCGGATGACGATGACGTCCCCCGGCTTGTAGGCGCGGGCCTGAACGGCGGCGAAGGCGTCCTCCTCGCAGTCGAAGCAGAGCGCGGTGCCCTCGAAGCGGAGCTGCTTGAGCCCGGCGATCTTCACGATGGCGCCCTCGGGGGCGAGATTGCCCTTGAGCCCGACCACGCCGCCGGTGGGCGAGAGGGCGCGGCTCACCGGATAGACCACGTCCTGATCGGTGGGGAAGACGACGTCGCGCAGGTTTTCGGCGAGCGTCTTGCCGGTGACGGTGAGGCAGTCGCCGTGCAGGAGCCCGGCATCGAGCAGCGCCTTCATGATCACCGGCACGCCGCCGATGCGGTGCACATCGAGCGCCACGTATTTCCCCCCCGGCTTGAGGTCGGCGATGTAGGGGGTGCGCCGCATGATCGCCGCCACGTCATCGAGGGTGAAGCGGATCCCCGCCTCATGGGCGATCGCCGGCAGATGGAGGGCGGCATTGGTCGAGCCCCCGGTCGCCCCCACCGCGACGGCGGCATTCTCGAGGGCTTCGCGGGTGACGATGTCGCGCGGGCGGATGTTGCGCTCGAGCAGGGTCATCACGGCGCGTCCCGATTCGAAGCCGAAACGGTCGCGGTCCTCATAAGGCGCGGGCGGGCTTGCCGATCCCGGCAGCGCAAGCCCGATCACCTCGCTCACCATCGCCATGGTGTTGGCGGTGAACTGCCCGCCGCAGGCCCCCGCCGAGGGGCAGGCCACGCATTCGAGCTCATGCAGTTCCTCCGCGGTCATCCGCCCCGCGGCGAACTCGCCGACCGCCTCGAACACATCGACCACGGTGACGTCGCGGCCGCGGAAGCGTCCCGGCAGGATCGAGCCGCCATACATGAAGACGCTGGGGACGTTGAGGCGAAGCATCGCCATCATCATTCCCGGCAGCGACTTGTCGCACCCGGCGAGCCCGACGAGGGCGTCATAGCAGTGTCCGCGCATGGTGAGCTCGATCGAATCGGCGATCACCTCGCGCGAGACGAGCGAGGCCTTCATCCCCTGATGGCCCATGGCGATGCCATCGGTGACGGTGATGGTGGTGAACTCGCGCGGCGTGCCGCCCGCCTCCACCACCCCCTGCTTCACCGCCTGGGCCTGGCGGGAGAGCGCGATGTTGCAGGGCGCGGCCTCGTTCCAGCAGGTGGCCACGCCGACGAAGGGCTGGGCGATCTGCGCCTCGGTCAGGCCCATCGCGTAGTAATAGCTGCGGTGCGGGGCGCGGTCCGGCCCCTCGGTGACATGGCGCGAGGGCAGGCGGCTCTTGTCCCAGCGTTTGGTCGTCATCGGTCGCTCTCCTCCGGGTGGTTCGCTCTCGGGGTTCTCATCATGCGCAAGACCCCGGTCGGGGTCCCGTTCGAGGGCGGAGAATGCGCCGCCCGGCCGGGGCTGAAAAGACCCCGCGCCGGCAAGGGACGCATGCGGTGCGCGGAGCGCGCGGGAGAGGCGCGGTTGGGTGAGGCGCAGTCGGGAGAGGGGCGGGGGGCGCCGCTCAGCCGGCGAGCGCGGCAAGCTGGACGAGGCTCGTCTCGATCGCCTGCTGCTCGCGCCTGAGATCGGCGAGCCGCGCTTCGGTCTCGGCCACCACCTCGGCCGGAGCGCGGGCGCGGAAATCGGGGCGGGCGAGTTTATCGGCGAGCTTCTCCGCCTCGCGGGCGAGCTTGCGAGCACTCTCGCGCAGCCTTCCCGTCTCGGCGGCAACGTCGATCAGCCCCGCCACATCGAGGCCGAAAGCGACCCCGCCGAGCTCGAGCCTGACACCGGGAAGCGCCGCACCCGGCTGGACGCGCTCGATCGTCCCGAGCTGGGCAAGGCGGAGGATCTGCTCCTCAAGCGTCCCGATCATCCCGAGGAACCCGCCCTCCGCGTCCGCCCCCGGAAGAATGCGGAGCGTGGGACGGGCCGCGGGCGGCACGTTGAGCGCGGCCCGCACCGAACGGATCTCGCCGATCAGCCGGATCACGCCCTCGACCGCCCCGTATGCCGCCTCCGCCCCGGCGGGGGCAGCCGGTTCGGGCCAGGGGGCGCGGATCAGCGTGCCCTCGGCGCCGAAGCCGAAATGCCCCCAGAGGTTTTCGGTGACGAAGGGAATGACCGGATGGAGCAGGCGGAGCACCACGCCCAGCACATAGCCCGCCACCCGGCGCAGCTCGGCCGCCTCCGGCGCCTCCCGGGTGAGGGGGGATTTGAGGAATTCGAGGAACCAGTCGCAGAAGACGTCCCACAGGAAGTGATGGCAGGCGAGGGCGTATTCGTCGAACCGGTAGGCCTCGAGCGCCGCATTGGCGGCAGCGATGGCCCGGCCGGCGGCGGCGAGGATCCAGAGACTGAGCGGATGCGACGCCGCGGCGGGCGGCGCGGTTTCGCCCCGGATCCCGTTCATCTCGCAGAAACGGGCGGCGTTCCAGAGCTTGGTGATGAAGGGGCGCTGGCTCTCGATGCGGGCGCGGCTCAGCTTGATGTCCCGCCCCGGCCCGGCGGCGGCGCAGATGGTGAAGCGCAGCGCATCGGCCCCGAACTCCTCGATGATGGCGAGCGGGTCGATGACGTTGCCCTTGGTCTTCGACATTTTCTGGCCGCGCTCATCGCGCACCAGCCCGTGGATATAGACGTCGCGGAAGGGGACGTCCTTCATGAAGTGAAGGCCCATCATCATCATCCGCGCCACCCAGAAGAAGATGATGTCAAAGCCGGTGACGAGAACGTCGGTCGGATAGTAGCGGGCGAGCTCCGGGGTCTCGTCTGGCCAGCCCAAAGTGGAGAAGGGCCAGAGCGCCGAGCTGAACCAGGTATCGAGCACGTCCTCGTCCTGGCGGAGGGCCACCTCCTCGCCATAGGCGGTACGGGCGAGGGCGCGGGCCTCCTCCTCGCTCTCGGCGACGAAGACCTGGCCATCCGGCCCATACCAAGCGGGGATGCGATGGCCCCACCACAGCTGGCGCGAGATGCACCAGGGCTGGATGTCGCGCATCCAGGCGAAGAAGGTGTTTTCCCACATCTGGGGCACGAAGCGCGTCCGTCCCTCGCGCACCGCGGCCTCGGCCGGGGCGGCGAGCACCTTGGCATCGGCGAACCACTGCCAGGTGAGCAGCGGCTCGATTGGCACGCCGGAGCGGTCGCCATGCGGCACGGTGTGGAGATGATCCTCGACCTTGACGAGCAGGCCGCGCTCCTCGAGCCGGGCGACGATGGCGGCCCGCGCCGCGAAGCGCTCCATCCCCTCGAGCGAGGCGAGGAAATCCGCATCAAACC
This sequence comes from Acidicaldus organivorans, assembly GCA_000759655.1. Taxonomy (GTDB): domain Bacteria; phylum Pseudomonadota; class Alphaproteobacteria; order Acetobacterales; family Acetobacteraceae; genus Acidicaldus; species Acidicaldus organivorans. Next base: position 11,131 of record KN174028.1, read on the forward strand.
ACGCCGCCGCCTCCCCGTCGCGGGAGAGACCGGCGAGTTCGGCAAGCGTGATCCGCCCTTCGCGGTCGATCACCGAGGGGCGGGGGAGCGGCGTCCCATGCGCCTGGTCGTAACGGTCGGCGGCGGCGAAGTCGTTGAAATCATGGGCCGGGGTGATCTTCACCGCCCCCGTTCCCTTCTCGCGATCGACGAAGGGGTCGGCGATGACGGGAATGCGCCGTCCGACGAGCGGCAGGATCGCCTCGCGCCCGATGAGCGCGCGGTAACGCGCGTCCTCCGGGTGGACGGCGATCGCCACGTCGCCCAGCATGGTCTCGGGGCGAGTGGTGGCGACCTCGATGAAGCGCCCCGCCTCGCCCGCGAGCGGGTAGCGGATGAACCAGAGATGCCCTTTCACCTCGCGGTTTTCGACCTCGAGGTCGGAGATCGCCGTCTTGAGCTTGGGATCCCAGTTGACCAGCCGCCGCGCCCGGTAGATCAGCCCCTCACGGGCGAGCGTGACGAAGACGCGCCGCACCGCCGCCGAAAGCCCAGGATCGAGGGTGAAGCGCTCGCGCCGCCAGTCGAGAGAGGCGCCGAGGCGGCGGAGTTGGCGGGTGATCTCGCCCCCCGACTGCTCCTTCCATTGCCAGACCCGGGCGAGGAACGCCTCACGCCCCAGCTGCTCGCGGCTCAGCCCCTCCGCGGCGAGGAGGCGCTCGACCACCATCTGGGTCGCGATCCCGGCGTGATCGGTGCCGGGCTGCCAGAGCGCATCCCGCCCCTGCATGCGCCGCCAGCGGATCAGCACATCCTGCAGGGTGAAGGTGAGCGCATGGCCCATGTGCAGGCTGCCGGTGACGTTGGGCGGGGGGATCATGATGGTGAAGGGCTTCTTGCCGGAGGCGGGATCGGCGGCGAACGCCCCCGAATTTTCCCAGCGGGCGTAGATCGCCTCTTCCACCTCATGCGGCACGAACGTCTTGGCGAGCATCTCTCGGTCGGGCATCCCAAATGATCCGGAGAAAATGAAGATTGAGAGGGGTCAGGAAAGGGCGCGATTGACCACGCGCTCGATCTCGGCCCGCACCAGGCGCTCGACGAGGCCTGGGAGATGGGCATCGAGCCAGGCCTTGAGCAGCGGGCGGATCTCCTCGCGCACCAGATCCTCGAGGGTGGGCCCGCCGCGATGGAGCGGCACGGTGCGCTCGGCGGCGATGGTGCGGACGAGCCCGGCGATGGCCGCCGCCGCGGTCTCGGCCACGGGCGGGGCGATCAGCCCCTCCTCGGTGGCGGACGTTTCTGCCCCCATCGGTTCGGCGGACGCGGCAGAAGGCGGCGCGGGCGGCGGTTCGGTGGGAGGCGCGGCGGGGGCCTGCCATGCCTCTTCCACCGCCGCTTCCGCTTTTTCCTCGAGCGCTTTCTCCTCCGCCGTCTCCATCGCGGCGGGGGCGGGGGGGGCG
>KN174029.1:0-226 GCA_000759655.1 Acidicaldus organivorans
CCCCCCGCCCCGCATCGTCCTTTTGCCCCGCCGCCGCACCAGCGCCCAGCTCCTTCCCGGCACCCGGCTCAAGGTGCGGCTCATGCCGCGCGGGCATGCCTTCTTCGCCGCCGAGCCGCTCGAGATCCTGGAAAGCCCCGAACGCGCTCCGGTCCTCGGCGTGATCCGCCCTGCCGCCTGGCATCCCGACCGGCCGGCCGGCAAGCTCATCGTCCCCGTCGAGCGC
>KN174029.1:299-3783 GCA_000759655.1 Acidicaldus organivorans
CGGATGCGCGAGGAATGGCGGGTGGTGAGCGAAAACGAGGCCAAGGTCGCCGAGGGCGATGTGGTCCGCGCCGAGCCGGTGCCAACCCCGCCCGGCCTTCATCCGGCGGCGCGGATCGTCGAACGCCTGGGCCGCGAGGGGGATGGGCGCCTCGCCAGCCTGCTTTCCATCCTCGAAGCCGGAATTCCGATCAAATTCCCGCAAGAGGCCCTCGATGAGGCAAAAGCGCTCGGCCCCGCGCCATTGGGCGCCCGCGAGGACCTCCGCGCGCTCCCTCTCGTCACCATCGACGGGCCGGATGCGCGCGATTTCGACGATGCGGTCTTTGCGGAGGCCACGGCGGAAGGCTTCCGCCTCGTCGTCGCCATCGCCGACGTGGCGCATTACGTCCGCCCCGGCACCGCGCTCGACCGGGTGGCGCGGGAACGCGGCACCTCGGTCTATTTCCCGGACCGGGTGGTGCCGATGCTGCCCGAGGCGCTCTCCAATCACTGGTGCAGCCTCAAGCCCGGCGAGGACCGCCCCTGCCTCTTCGTCGAGATGACGATCGACGCAGAGGGCAACAAGCTCCGCCACCGGTTCGGCCGTGGCCTGATGCGAAGCCGCGCCCGGCTGACCTATGAGGCGGTGGAGGCGGGTGAGGTGCCGCGCGCGCTTCGCCCCCTCGTCGGCGATCTCCGCGCCGCCTATGAGGCGCTGGCCCGCGCCCGCATCGCCCGTGGGGCGCTCGACCTCGATTTCCCCGAATATGCCGTGCAGCTCGACGAGGCGGGCGTGGTGCGGGCGCTGGAGCCGCGCCCCCGCCTCACCAGCCACCGCCTGATCGAGGAGTTCATGATCGCGGCCAACGTGGCGGCGGCGGAAGAGCTCGATCGGCATGGCGGGGGGCTCTTCCGCGTCCATGACGCGCCCGCCGAGGACAAGCTCGCGCCGCTGCTCGCCACGCTCGAACTCATGGGGCTTGCGCTTCCCGCCCGTCACCGTCTCACCCCGCGCGATTTCGCCCGTCTCCTCGAGCGTGCCGCCGGGCGGCCCGAATTTCCGCTGCTCCAGGAGATGGTGCTGCGCGCCCAGGCCCATGCCGCCTACGCCCCTGACAATATCGGGCATTTCGGGCTCGCCCTGCCGCGCTATACCCATTTCACCAGCCCGATCCGCCGCTATGCCGATCTCGTCGTCCACCGGGCCCTGATCGCCGGTCTCGGTCTCCCCGAGGAGGGCGGGCATGTCGAGAGCGAGGCGGAGCTCGAAGCGCTCGGGCTCTCTTTAAGCGCGCTCGAGCGGCGGGCAGAGAGCGCGGAGCGCCGCGCCAAGGACCGCTATGTCGCGACCTATCTCGCCCCGCGCCTCGGCGAGGAATTCGAGGCGCGGGTGAGCGGGATTACCCGCGGCGCGCTCTTCGTCACTCTCGAGGGGCTTGGCGCCTCCGGGATGCTGCCCATCTCCACCCTCCCCAAGGATCGCTGGCTGTTCGAGCCGCGCACCCAGACGCTCTCCGGCCAGCGGAGCCGCAAGGTCTTCCGTCTGATGACGCCGCTTGCCGTGCGCCTCGTCGAGGCCAATCCGCTGAACGGCGATCTCCTCTTCCATCCGGCCGCCACGCCCCGCCGCACCGTGCCGCAGGCGAAGGAGGGCGGGACGAAAACCCCGCGCCTTTCGCGCAGCAAGGCCCGGAAGACGGAAGCTGCGCGGGAGATGGTGGGGCACGAAGTGAAGGGGCGCGAGATGACAGCGCCTGAGGCGCCCGCTCCCGCCAAGGCAGGAAAGCGAGGACGGAGGCGCCGGTGAGCCCCTTCCGCCTCCTCATCCTCGCGCTCGGCCTCGCCCTGTTCGCCGCGGAGGGAGGGGCGGCGGAAAGGATCAGCGAGGAGGCGATCGGGCGCGTCTTCACCCGCGCCTTCGCCTTCATGGCGCCGCGGATGCTGGAGCCGGTGTCGCTCGAACGCCTCTCGCTGTGGGCGCTCGGCGGGCTTACCGCCGTCGATCCCGGTCTTGCGGTGATTGCCGATGCCGACGGCCTCGCCTTGCGCAGAGGGGGGATGGCGCTCGCGGTGGCCTCCCGCCCCGCCCCGGGCAACGCGGCAGGCTGGGGGCGCATCATCGGGCTTTTCGCCGCAACGGCGGTCTCCTCGTCGCAATCCTTCGCGGGGCGGAGCACCGAGGACCTCATCACCCTCCTCTTCGATGCGATGCTCTCGCATCTCGATCCCTATTCGCGTTACCAGCCGCCGGGGACGCCTGAGGCGGAAGGCGGCGCACCTCAGGTCCCGGCAACCGGTCTCCATGCCGCGCTCGATGAAGGGCGGGCGCTGGTGGTGGCGATCGACCCGGAAAGCCCGGCGGCTCTGGCGAACGTGCCGGTGGGGGCGGAGATCCTCGCCATCGATGGCGAGCGTCCGCCTCAGGATCCGGCGGCGCTTGCCGCGCGCCTCGCGGGGGGAGCGGGTGACCGGAGGCGGCTCCTCTACGCCATTGGGCCGCACCGGCGCGAAGTGACGCTGCCGCTCGCCCCTGTTCCCGCCCCGAGCGTCTTCGCCGCGCGCGAGAAAGGCGTGCTCCACCTCCGGATCCAAGCTTTCTGGGAAGAGACCGGCGATGAGCTCCGCGCCCTGCTCGTCCCTCCCTATTGGGGGGAGGCCGCGCTGAAAGGGGTGGTGCTCGATCTCCGCGGCAACCGGGGGGGCATGCTCGATCAGGCGGTCGAGGTGAGCGGGCTCTTCCTCGGCAGCGGCCTGATCGCGATCACGGTGGGCCGCGCTCCCGAAGCGACCGAGGCCTGGGAGGCGGATGACGAAAACGCCCTCGATGGCCCGCCGCTCATCGTGCTGGTCGATGGGGCGACGGCGAGTGCGGCCGAAGTCACCGCCGCCGCGCTCGCCGATGACCGCCGCGGGGTGGTGGTGGGGAGCATGACGCTCGGCAAGGGGCTGGTGCAGACGCAAACCGGGCTTCCCAATGGCGGGCGTCTCTATCTCACCTGGAGCCGGCTCTTCGCCCCGCTGGGCTGGCCGCTGCAGGATCTCGGCGTCTTCCCCCAGGTCTGCACCAGTCTCGGCGCGCTGCCCCTGTCCGAGGCGCTCGATGCCTTGATGCGGGGGACGCAGCCGCTCTCCCGGGCGCTCGCGCTCCATCGCACGGTGCGTCCGCCGGTGCCGGCCAAGGTGATCGCGGATCTCCGCGCCGCCTGCCCGAGCGCCACCGGCACCGAGCGGGACGAACTCGCCGCGCAGTATCTCCTCGACCACCCCGAGGCCTATACCAACGCCCTGCTGCCCGCGCAGTTCTTCCCGCTCGGTGCCGGTGGCGCTCGGGCAGGCGGCGCGGAGATCCGCGATCACCTTGGCCGGCACCGAGCGGGACGAACTCGCCGCGCAGTATCTCCTCGACCACCCCGAGGCCTATACCAACGCCCTGCTGCCCGCGCAGTTCTTCCCGCTCGCCCCGAGCCTTCCCACCCCCCCGCCTCCCGCGAGCGGCGCGCAAC
>KN174030.1:0-2738 GCA_000759655.1 Acidicaldus organivorans
GGTCTTGGCTTTAGGGGCGGGGTCGATTAGGTAGAGACCCACGGAGGGGTGACCGAGTGGCCGAAGGTGACGGTCTCGAAAACCGTTGTACCCTTTCCGGGGTACCGTGGGTTCGAATCCCACCCCCTCCGCCACGCCGGGTGAAAAAATCGAGCCTTACCAATAACATAAATCCAAATTCGATCTCCCGCTGTCCCCGCCACGCAACACGTCGAGGCTGAACGGCCCGCATCGCGGCTGGATGACCGCGGAAGCGGGCTCCCCCCCGGTCACGCCGTTTCTTGACGAAGATCAAGGCGCCGCGTGCGCCCTTGGGACACTCTTTTCCGGCAGACGCCCGGAAGGAAGACGCGCCTGCCCCGAATGTGAAGGCGATGAGATCGCCCCGCGTCTTGGCACCACCACGAAACCTCAGGAGGGAAAAATGAAAGCCCTCGTCTATCACGGCCCCGGCCAGAAGAGCCTCGACGAACGGCCCCGGCCCAGCCTCGCCGCCCCCACCGACGCCATCGTCCGTATGCTGAAGACCACCATTTGCGGCACCGACCTCCACATCCTCAAGGGCGACGTGCCCACCTGCGAGCCGGGCCGCATCCTCGGCCACGAAGGGGTGGGCATCGTCGAGGAGACGGGGCCTGCCGTCGCCACCTTCCGCCCCGGCGACCGCGTCCTCATTTCCTGCATCTCCGCCTGCGGGCGCTGCGCCTATTGCCGCCGCGGCATGTATTCACACTGCACGACCGGGGGCTGGATCCTCGGCCACCGTATCGACGGCACCCAGGCCGACTTCGTCCGCATCCCCCACGCCGACACCAGCCTCTACCGGGTTCCCGAAGGCGTCGATGAGGAGGCGCTCGTCATGCTGAGCGACATCCTCCCCACCGGCTTCGAATGCGGCGTGCTCAACGGCAAGGTCGCGCCGGGCTCGGTAGTGGCGATCGTGGGTGCGGGGCCGGTCGGGCTCGCCGCCCTGCTCACCGCCCAGTTCTACACCCCCGCCGCGATCATCATGATCGACCTCGATGAAGGCCGGCTCGATTTCGCCCGCCGCTTCGGCGCGACCCATACCTTCAACAACGCCCGCGACGACGTGGTCGGCGCGGTGCGTGCGCTCACCGAAGGACGCGGCGCCGATACGGTGATCGAGGCAGTGGGGGTGCCCGCCACCTTCGAACTCTGCCAGGACCTCGTCGCCCCCGGCGGCATCATCGCCAATGTCGGCGTGCACGGACACAAGGCCGATCTCCATCTGGAGCGGCTCTGGTCGCACAACATCGCGATCACCACCCGCCTCGTCGATACGGAGACGACACCGATGCTGCTTAAGACGCTCGCGGCGAAAAAGCTCGACGCCGCGGCCCTGATCACGCATCGTTTCACTTTCGATCAAATCCTCGAGGCCTACGAGACCTTCGCCAACGCCTCCCGCACCCGCGCCCTCAAGGTCATCATCAGCCATTGAGCCCCTCCGCCCCCCGCCCCCCGGCGGGAGGGAAAGGGCGCGGTCAGGCGGCGCAGCAGGAAAGGCGGGTGATGTCGCGGCTGAAGCTCTGCGCGGCGAGTTTCAGCCCCTCGGCCATGGTGAGATAAGGGAACAGCATCTCGCCAAGCGCGCCCACGCTGAGCCCGGCACGCAGCGCGAGCGCGGCGGTGGTGATGAACTCCCTCGCCCCGGCGGCAAGCGCCTGCACGCCGAGCAGCCGCCCCGACCCCTGCTCCGCCACCAGCTTGACGAAGCCGCGCGTGTCGAAATTGGCAAGCGCCCGCGGCACGGCCTCGAGCGGCAGGGTGCGCACCTCGACCGCAAGCCCGCGCCGCCGCGCCTCCGCCTCGGCCAGCCCCACCGTCGCCACTTCGGGGTCGGTGAACACCACCGCCGGCATCGCTGCCAGATCGAGCCGCTGCGCCTCCGCGTCCGGGGCCAGCATGTTGTGCGCCGCCACACTCCCCGAAGCCGCCGCGACATAGACGTAGTGCGGCAACGTCGTGCAGTCGCCCGCGGCGAAAATGCCGGGCGCAGTGGTGCGGAGCGCCGCATCGACCCGGATCGCCCCCGCCTCGTCGCATTCCACCCCGGCCCGCGCGAGCCCGAGCGCTGCGGTCTGCGGCCTCCGTCCGGTCGCCACCAAGAGGCGCGCGGCGCGGAGCTCGCCCTCGGGGAGGCGCAGTGCGACGCCCCCGCCCTCTTCCCGCACCGCAAGCGGCGTGGTGTGGAGATGAAGCGCGATCCCCTCGGCGCGGAAGGCCTCGGCCAGGCCCGCCCCGATCGCGGGATCGAGCGCCGAGAGCAGCCCGCGGCGGGTGATGAGGTGGACCTCCGTTCCAAGCCGGGCGAAGGCCTGGGCGAGTTCGACCGCGACATTGCCGCCGCCGAGGATGGCGAGGCTTTCGGGAAGCTTGGTCGCGGCAAGCGCCTCGGTCGAGGTCCAGAACGCGACCTCCCTGATCCCCGGGATGTCGGGGATGACGGGGGCGGCGCCGGTGGCAACAAGCGCGCGGTCGAACGGAAGCCGGAACGTTCCGACTCCCGCCTCATCGATCTCGAGCGCATCCGCCGCGATGAAACGCGCCGTGCCACGGACGAGCCGGATGCCGGGCGTGGTGGTGAGCAGTGTTTCGTATTTCTCGCGCCGTAACGCTTCGATCCGCGCCTCCATCATGGCGCGCAGTCGCGCGAGCGAGGGCAGCGCCAGGGGCGCGGGCGGCAGCGCCTCATCGAAGCGGCTTTCGCGGCGGAG
>KN174030.1:2836-3988 GCA_000759655.1 Acidicaldus organivorans
ATGCTGGATGCGCGCTGCCGCGATCATGATCTTGGAGGGCACGCAGCCCACGTTCACGCAGGTCCCGCCGATCAGCCCGCGTTCGATGACGCTCACCTCCGCCCCCGCCTCGGCGGCCCGCAGCGCGGCTGCCGTCGCCGCGCCCCCGCTCCCGATGATGGCGATGCGCCGCTTCCGGCGGGCGGAAAGCAGCGCCGGGCCCGCCTGCGCGCTTTCCGGCGGTGAGACCTCTCCGCGCCCGGCCGCGTTGCACGCCCCTCCCTCCGCCGCGGCAGAGGGCGCGCAGCAGGCGGCAGCGGGGGTATGGCCGCCCGCTTCGTTCTCCCCGCGGGCGCGTGGCGCCGCGCCGTAGCCGAGCGCCTCGATTGCGGCGACCAGCGCCTCCGCCGTCACCGCCGGGTCGGCCTCGATCTCGGCGCGGCGGTCGGGATAGGAGACCGCGGCGCGCCTCACGCCGCGGATGCGGGCGAGCCCTTTCTCGATGTGGCTCGCGCAAGAGGCGCACGTCATGCCGGTGATCTCGAACTCCATCATGTCCTCATCCTCCATTGCAGGCCACAGCGCCGGAAGGGGGTGCAGCCTTGAGAGATGTTTCGATATCACAACCGTTTCGGAGGGAGCCCACAGGCGCCTCCCGCGCCTCGGCCTGGGCGGAGCAGATCGAAGAGGGAGGCCGCGAGCATCACGGCGAGGCCCGCATAGAGCACCCCGCGCGCTGCGCCGCGCGGCATCACCCGGTAGAGAAAGCCCCACCAGCCGGCGAGCACCATGACCGGCCCCAGCGCGCCCCAGAGGCCGCGTTGCCATTGCCGGTGGGCGCGCCACGCCCACGCATGGGCGAGCAGGGCCAGGCCCGCGAAGGCGGGGATGAGCAGATGGACGAAAACCCGTTCCCATTGCGCAAGGAAACCAAGGCCGACCGCCGCGCCGAGACCCGCTAGCGCCGGAAAGCACGCCGCACAGCCCATCGTGGAGAGGAGGGCGCCGGCCGCGCCGGTGCGGCCCGCCCAGCGGGCGATTTGCGGCCTCATCGCCACCTCTCCCGCATCACGCCTCTCCTCGCCCCCTCTCGCTCCCCGCCGTGGCATGACCGTTCCCTCCACGCCCGCTGCGCGCGCCCGCCTTTTGACCGCGCCGCTGAGGGCGTCTATC
>KN174030.1:4205-5577 GCA_000759655.1 Acidicaldus organivorans
CTCGAGTGACTCCAGCTTCAAGGGGTGTTGCATCACGAAGACGTGAGGAGCGGGAGAGCCAAGGCGCGCGCCCCCGCCGGCAGGCGGCGCTCCTTCCGATCGGCGCGCTCGCCCGCGAAAGCGGTGTCGCCATCGACACCATCCGCTACTACGAGAAAATCGGCCTCCTCCCGCCCCCGCCGCGCAGCGCGGGCGGCCAGCGCCTCTATCCCCCCGCCGTCGCCGCCCGCTTGGGCTTCATCCGCCGGGCCCGCGCCCTTGGCTTCTCGCTCGAGGACATACGCGGCCTGCTCCGCCTCGCCGATGGCGATCCCGCCCCCTGCGCCGAGGTCGCCGCCCGCGCCGGACGCCAGCGCGCGGCGATCCGGGCGCGGATCGCGGCACTTCAGGCCATGGAGGCGGCGCTCGAGCGCCTGCTCGCCTCTTGCGCGGCGGGAGAGACCGGCCCCTGTCCGCTGATCGAGGCGCTCTACGGCGAGAATGACCCGATTGGCGCGGATGTCGCTGGGCGCGAGGATGAGGCCGGGGAGGTGAGCGGCCCGGCGGGGCGGAAGATCCGCGCTGGCAGGAGGCGCGGTTGAGCCCCATATGAGGGGCGAAAGAGGAAGGGCGAAAGCGCCGCCCCGCATCGCGTCTGGAAAGCGCCCCGCGCCGCGGCGGCGGGCAAGGATGGGACGCAAGGAGGGGAAGATGGGGGGGCGGGAAGATCGGTGATTGTCACGGAGGTATCATGAGCGAAGGTCGGCCAGAAGTCGTTTTGCAGCAGATCGAGAATTACCGGTTCGAGGTGCGTTTCGCGGGCGGTCCTGCGCCGCTCGTCACCGACGAGCCGCCCCCGCTTGGGACGCATGCCGGCCCCTCGCCGATCGAGCTCTTGCTCGCGGCGGTCGGCTCCTGCCTCTCCTCGAGCCTTCACTTCGCCATGAACAAGTTCCACGAGACGCCGGGGCCGATCCACACGCGGGTGAGCGCCACGGTGGGACGCAACGAAAAGGGGCGGCTTCGCGTGCTCGGGATCACGGTGACGCTCCGCTTCGCGGCGGAGGCGGCGAAGATCGCCCATCTCGAGCGCATTCTCGGCCAGTTCGAGGAGTTCTGCACGGTGGGCGCCTCGGTGGCGCAGGGAATCCCGCTTACCACCCGAGTGGAGGACGGCACCGGCCGCCTGCTCAAAGGCCCGGCAGAGGGGGGTTCGCCAGAGGGGGGCCCGGCAGAGGGGGGTGCGGCAGAAGGACGTGCGGCGGACGAAGCGCCGAACAGGGCGGCTCCCGCCCATTCTGGCCAAGCCTAAGCGGCCGCACGCCCCGCCCCCCGCCACCCCCGGCGCGGAAAGCGGGCGCGCTCAGACGTGCCATACCCCGCCCGCGGGCGT
>KN174030.1:5650-9310 GCA_000759655.1 Acidicaldus organivorans
ATGGGCAGGGAGCGTATGGGGCGCGATCGCAGCCTCGGGTCCCAATGCCTCGATCCGGGCGACGAGCCAGCGGAAGAGCACCTCCGCTGCGGCCTCCCGCGCCGGACCTTCCTGCGCTTGATGGAAGGCCTCGTGGGCGCCGAGCGCAACCGGATCGTCCACCCCGGCGGCGAGGAAGAAGCGGGTGAGCGGACAGGTGGCGAGCGCGCCTTGCGGGCGGCGGTGGAGGTTCTCGTGCCCCACCATCCAGTGGTGGGCGAGCGCGCCGAGCCAGGTGCGGAAATATCCATCACCCGGCCGGTCGATGAGGGCGCCGACCGCCCAGGCCGGGAAATCGGCGAGCGGCATGGGACGGGCAAGCAGATAGCCCTGCCCGAAGGGGCAGCCGAGCAGGCGCGCCACTTCAAGATACGCCTCGTTCTCGATCCCTTCGATCACGACCTCGTCAGCGAATTGCCGTCCGATCTGCACCAGCGCCGAAACGATGCGGATGCCGTGTCCGGGATTGGGGAGGAGTTCGCGGAGCAGGGACTGGTCGATCTTCACCACGTCGATCGGCAAGGTGAGCAGGCGCTTGAGGCTCGAATATCCGGAGCCAAGGTCATCGATGGCGAAATGAATTCCCCGCTCGGCAAGCTGCCGCATCGCTCCATCCACCGCCGGATCATCCACGGCTTCCTGTTCGAGGAGTTCGAGGGTGAGGCGGGAGGGCGCCATTCCCACTCTCTGGAGCGCATCGGCGATCCAGCCCGCGCATTCGGGATGAACGAGGGTGGCGGGGGTGATGTTGACCGAAAGATCGAGGCGAAGGCCGCGCCGCTCCCAGTCCCGGAGCGCGGCAAGCCCCTGGGCGAGACCCTGGTGGAAGAGGGAATGGTGGTCCTGCTCGCCCAGCGCCGACAAAAACCGGGAGGGGGAAAGGAGGGTTCCATCCGGCCCCTGCAACCGGGCGAGCGCCTCGATCTTGACCGGGCGGAGCGTGGCGAGATCGCAGACCGGCTGGACGAACATGGCAAGCCCGCCGCGATAGAGGCTCTCACGTAAGGCGCGCCCCTCGCGGCTCTGGGCGGGAAGCCGCCCGATCGCTTGGGCCCCGATACGCCCCCAGCGCGTTTGCAAAAGGCGGAGCCACATGCGGGAGGTGGGGTGGGAGAACTGGCGGGGAAAGGCGCCGATGAGGACGAGCACCGCCTCGCTCTTGCCGGCCCGGGTGAGCGGGATCGCTGCCGCGCTCCGCCAGCCCAGCGCCTCAGTATCGATATGACAGGCGAAGCGGGGGTCGCTCGCTGCTGAATCGACCGTCTCGATCTCGCCGGAGAACCAAGCCTCGATGACGAGTAGCGGATCTCCCTCGCCGATCCGCTGGGCGGAGAGCTCGACCGGCACCTCATCGCGGGGCAGGGCAGGTCCAGCGGCGAACGCGACGCGGAGCCGATCCGCCCCGTCGGGCAGAAGGAGAAGGGCGGCCCGGGTCGAGGGGAAAGCGGCGAGGCGGTCGAGTTCGGCCTGGATCAGCGCCACGCCTTCGAGCCCTTCCGGGAGCGGGGCGGAGAGCATGCCGAACATGCTCTCCAGCACCTGATATTGAGTCGCAAATTCGACGCGGATCTGGAGCACCAGCCGCCACCCGACGATGTCCAGCACGTGGTGGAGCTCGGTGGGCGGTAGTGCTGCCCGCATCAAGGCAAGCCGTAGGAAGTGGACGAAGAGTCCATTGGCGAGGATGATTTCGTCGCCGGGAAAGCCGATCATGGCGTGGGCGAAGCCGGCGCGTTGGGCCTGGGCAATGAAATCCTCATAGGACGTCTCCGGGGAGACGAGGTGCAGGAGATGGCGTTTGTGCCTCTCCAACAGCGCGGCGTAATCGGTGGAGGAAAGCGCACCGATGATCCCGCGCCCCCGTTCCATGCCCTCCACCATCTCCCCGAATTGCTGCTCGACGAACGCCACTGCCGCGGCGGTGATCACTTCCTGATGGCGGGCGAGCAAAGCGCGGGCTTCGGGATAGAAGAATTCCTGGAAAAGGCTGAGGGCGACCCTTTCGACCGAGTCGCGGTGGGGGCACGCCTCCGCCGCCGCGTCGGGGATGGGGGTCATCTCGACCCCCTCCTCCTTCCCTTTCCCCTCCGCCTCCGGCTCACGCATCACCGCCTCACTCCGTCCGCTGTCCCGCCGATCCGCAGCCCACCCTTCCCTCAGGCCGCCGCCCGCATCGCGCCGTCATAGTCGCGGCGCAACGCCTCGAGCCCCTCGATGACCCGGCGCGAGGCCGCTTCGAGTTCGGCATAGGCCCGCTCCGCCCCCTCGACGTCGCCCGCCTCGAAGAGGCGCAACGTCCTGCGCCCGGCCTCATGCACCTCCTGATGCGGCGCGGTGAGGGCGGAAAAGGCGGGAAGCGCGGTGACAATGCCATCACTCACCCCGTCATACCAGCGCCCGAGCCGGCAGGTGTGATGGGTGGGAAGGCTCGCGGCGCGGGTCTGCCCTTTTCCGTCGAGCACGGCGCGGATGCGTTCGACGTAACCGCGATGGTCGGAAATGGCGAGGTCGATCATGCGGTGGAAGCCGCGCGCCGCAATCGCATCGACGCTGGCGGACGCGATCTCCCCGCCGCGGAAGGCGAGGCTCACCTCGAAATATCCCGCCCCGGCGGCCTTGCGGCAGGTGAGCACCTCGGCGGTGAGGCCGGGGGGAAAGCCCGAGGCGCTAAGCACGCCGCGCGCTCCCACCGGGAGCTCCGCCTCGCTTCGTGCGTGCGCCCCTTCCTCGGAGAGATTGACCAGCACCAGCGCCTGCCGGCCGTTGGGAAGGGCAAGCTCGGCCTCCCAATAAAGGGCGCGGCGGCGGTGCTTGCGCCGGTCCAAAGCCTCGCTCGAACTGCGCAGCGCCTTGAGGAAGAGCGGGCCCAGGGTCTGCATCACCTGGTTCATCTGCTCGGCCGCCGAGCGCGCCGTCTCCGCCGCCTCCGCCGCCCGCCGCGCCGCGCCCACCACGCGGCTCACCATGTCGCTCACCTGGCCGACCTCGGCGCTCACCGCGCTGGTATGCCGCCCGATCTCCTGCGTCGCCGCAGTCTGCTCCTCCACCGCCGCGGCCACCGCGGTGGCGATCTGCTCCATCTCGCTGATCGTCTGGCTCGCCTCGCCGATCGTGCCCGAGGTGACGCGGGCCACTTCCTGGATGCGGAGGATTCGGGCCTGGATATCCTCGGTCGAGCGGCGCGCCTGATTGGCGAGATTCTTCACCTCGCTCGCCACCACCGCGAATCCCTTGCCCGCCGCCCCGGCCCGTGCCGCCTCGATGGTGGCGTTGAGGGCGAGCAGATTGGTCTGGCTCGCGATGTCGGCGATGTAGGAGCCCACCGCGCCGATCTCCTCCGCCGCCTGGCCGAGCTCGGCCACCACCCCGCCCGCCTTTTCCATCTGCGCCACCGATTGTTGGGCGGCGCGGGCGGCGAGCCCCACCTGGCTCGAGATCACGCCGATCGAGGCGTGCAGCCCCTCGACCGCGGCGGCCACCCCTTGCGCCGCGGTCGAGGAGCTGCACGCCTCGATCGGCGAGATCTCGAGCCAGGTGGGGCTCGCCGCCCGCCTTTTCCATCTGCGCCACCGATTGTTGGGCGGTGCGGGCGGCGAGCCCCACCTGGCTCGAGATCTCGCC
>KN174030.1:9408-10517 GCA_000759655.1 Acidicaldus organivorans
GATCGAGGCGTGCAGCTCCTCGACCGCGGCGGCCACCCCTTGCGCCGCGGCGAGCGCGTTGGCGGCGGCCTGGGCGGCGGCCTCGGCCTCGCGGCGCACCTCCGCCCCCACTTCGGCCGTGGTATCGGCGGCGCGCAGCATGTCCTCGCCATAGCCCGAGACGCTCTTCACCGTATCCTGGACGTTTTCGTCGAGCTTCGCCACCGCCTGGTCGAACGCGCCGCGGACGCGTTTTTCGAAGTGAATGCTGAACCCCCGGATACTCTCGGTGAGATCGAGGAAGGTGGCGCGGATGAGGGTGATGATCTCGGCGGCGAGCTTTGGATCGCGCCGGAAGCCCTTCTGCGCGGCGAAACGGAGCCGGACCATCTCGGCGAGCAGCCAGCCATAGGCGCTCACATACCATTCATCGAGGCCGATCGCGGCATGGATCTCCCCGCTCCTGCGGCTTTCGGCGGCGAAACCGGCATCGATTCCCGCCGACCATAGCCGCTCGAGATGCGCGCCGAGCGCGGCGCGGTTGCCCTCGACGCGGTCTCCCATCAGTTCCTTGATGCGCGGCACGCGGAGCGCCTCCGCGTAGAACCGGTCGAGCAGCGCCTCGCGATGCGGGGCGAGCACCCTGCCGAGGACGGCAAGCGCGGCGCGGCTTTCCTCATCGAAGCCGAGATAGGCGCGGACCTCGGCGAGGCGTTGGGCCTCTTCGTCTTCGGCGGAAAATTGACGGGTCAGGGCAGATTCACTCATGCGGGATTCCTCATGCCTCGTTTATCGTTCGTTTCTCTTTCGCGTCTCATGCCGTCTCGCGCCGTCTCGTCGCGCACCGTCTTCCCATCCGAGCCAGTCTCCCACCCAAGGCAGGGCCCCGCGCCCCCAGCACGCGCCCCCCGAACACACTCCAAGCACGCGGGCCCAGCACGCGCTTCAAGCCAGCCAGGCGGGGCGGCGCACCCCCGGCAGGAAGCCGGGACGGCGCAAGACCGCCTGTCCGCCAAGCTAAACCCCTATCCTTGCGAAATGTTTAAGGGGTTTTCTGGGAAAAAGATCGCCGCACGATCATTTGCCCAGAGCTCCTCACCGGAGCCCCCACCGGCGCCCCCCGCCGCGGC
>KN174031.1:0-4683 GCA_000759655.1 Acidicaldus organivorans
GGCACGCCGCCCGCCCCCCCCAACGCCGCCAACGCGGCTTCATCCAATACGGCCTCATTCAACGGGGCTTCTTCTGCCGCCGCCTCCCCTTCCGGCCCCTCCTCTTCCAGTCCGCCCTCGCCCAATCCGTCCCCTTCCGGCGCAGCCGCCGCGACGCCCCCCAATCCCTCCGCCGCGCCTGGCGCTGCCGCGGCCAACGCCCCCCATAACGTTCAAAGCGCCAATGCCGCCGGTGTGAAGCCCCCCGGAGCCGCCGGAGAAAGCGCCGCGACGGCGTCCACCGGCGCCACTGTCCCCAATGCAGCCGGTCAGAACACCCCCAATCAGAACGTTTCGGATCAGAACGTTTCGGGTCAGAACGTAGCCGCCCCCAACACGCTGACCCCAAACACGGCGACACTGACCCCGGCAACACTGGCCACCGGGGGGGAGGCCGCGGCCTCGCCCGCTCAGGCTGGGAGCGGCTCCGGCGCCCAAGCGTCGGGCGCGGCAGGCACGGGCACGTCAGATGGAGGTGCAACAGATGGGGGCGGCCAGACCCCCCCGGACATCGCCGCGGAAGATCCCGAAACGGCGCTCGCCGCCGCGCTCACCGCGGGGCTCATGCCCCAAAGCCTCACCACCGCCCACGCTGGAGGAGCCGCGCCGCATACCACTTCGAGCGGCGCGGCCCAGAGCCCGGAGAGCGCGGCGAAGACGGCCAACGCCGCCGCCCTCTTCCCCGGGCTGTGGACCACCGGTTTCTGGCCCAAAACCGGGCCGGAGACGGGGCAAAACGCCCCTTCCCCCACGTCTTCGTCCCCCGCCGCCTCTTCTTCTCTTGCCTCATCTGCCGCCACCTCTTCGATCGCGGGCGCAGCAGGGACGGCAGCGGCGCTCTCCGCGGCGGCCCTCGCCGCCAAGGGCGATGTGCCCTTGACCGACACGCAACCGGGCACCCCGCACGCGGGCGCCACGGCGAACGGCACGGCTGCTGCGAACGGCGCGACCGTTGCGGGCGACACGGCCCCCGCCGTTGGCGCGGCCGCCGCGAACGGCGCGGCCCTTGCCGTTGGCGCGGCCGCGGCGGCGGGGCTCTCCCTCACCCCGCTCTCGCTCATCCCAAATTCGCTTATCCCGGGTGGGGCGCATCCTTCCGCCCCCGGCGTCCCGGCAAGCCCCCTCTCCTCTGCCAATTCCGGCACCGCCAATGCCACCGCCGGCGCCACGGCGCCCGCCGGTGCTGCGGCGCCCGCGGCGACCGTGTCGCTTGCCGCGGCCATGCCGCTCGCCGCGGCCGTGCCGCTCGCGGCGACGGACCTCTCTTCCGCTGCGAGCGTCACCCCCTCCGCCGCAAGCAACGCCGGTGCGGCTGCCTCCTTCGCCCCTCCCACCGCCCAGCTCGGCCAGGCCCTCGTCTCCTTCGGGACGGGCGGAGAGGGGGCGCAGGGCTTCACCCTGCAACTGGAGCCCGCCCATCTCGGCACGGTGAGCCTCCGCTTCAGCGAGACCGCCACGGGCGGCGTGCTCGAGATCAGCGCAAGCTCGGCCTCCACCCTCGGCCTGCTCAAGGCCGACCAGGCGGGGCTCGCCGCGGTGCTCAGCGCCGCCGGGCTCGACCGCAACGGCCAAGTCACCCTCGCCTTCCACCTCGCCCCCGCCGCCACCGCTACCGCTGCCGACCCCGCCACTTCCGGTGGAGCTTCCGCGGCGCAGCGGGGCGGAGCCGCCTCTCCCTTCCCTTCCTCTGGTTCGTCCTCTTCCGGCCATGACGGCACCTCCCCCGGTTTCGCCTTCGCGGGCGGGACCGGCGGCGAGACGGGCGCGGGGCAAAACGCCCCCACCTTTTCTTCCCTCCCCTCTTCTTCGCCCAATTCCGCGACCCAATCCGGCTTCAGCCTGGAGGCGGGCGGGCTTGCCGGGCAGGGGAGTGGGGGTCTCGGAAGCGGCGGTCTCGGAAGCGGCCAGCAGGGACACAACCCGTGGGGCGGCTAT
The DNA here is from genome assembly GCA_000759655.1 of Acidicaldus organivorans. Lineage (GTDB taxonomy): Bacteria > Pseudomonadota > Alphaproteobacteria > Acetobacterales > Acetobacteraceae > Acidicaldus > Acidicaldus organivorans. The sequence continues at coordinate 1,975 of KN174031.1, forward strand.
CCGGGGAACGCCCCAACCCCGTCCCGCCCAGGCCCCGCTGGGGCCGTTGCCCCCGCAGGGGCCGGCGCCCCCGCGGCGCGCTGGTATCGTATCGGTCTCGATCTCACTGTCTGATCCCGAGGAGTCCCCGCCATGAGCATCGCGAGCGTCACCTCCCAGCAATCCGCCGCTCAGGCCGCCCAGGCCGCCGCCCAGTCCGCCGCCACCGCGCAGAGCACGGCGAGCACCGCCTCGAGCTCCTCGAGCTCCTCCTCGGCCAATCCGCTGGTCTCGCTCTCCTCCAACTTCAACGATTTTCTCAACATGCTGCTCACCCAGCTGCAGAACCAGGATCCGACCGATCCGATGAACACCGATCAGTTCACCAGCGAACTGGTCCAGTTCACCTCGGTCGAGCAGCAGATCAACACCAACAACAGCCTGAGCAAGCTGCTCCAGCTCACTCAGGGCGAGGAGCTTTTGCAATCCTCGCAGATGGTGGGCAAGACGGTGCTGGTCAATTCCAACCAGCTCCCGCTGCAGAACGGCCAGGCCACGCTGCAATTCACCGCCCCCGCCGCCGAGCCGGTGGCGATCGCGATCTACAACAGCGCCGGACAGCAGGTGAACACGGTGACGCTGAACGCGACCGCCGGCACCAATACCTGGACCTGGAACGGCACCGATGCGAATGGCAACACGGTGCCCGACGGCGCCTACACCGTTTCGGTCTATGGCGGGGCGCAGGGGGCGACGCCGACCGCGCTCACCTTCGCCGTCGAGGGCACGGTAACCGGCGTTTCCGCCCAGAACGGCACGGTCAACATCGAAATGGGAAGCGCGAGCACCTCGATGAGCAATGTCGAGCAGGTGCTCTCCCAGTGAGCCCAAGGGCGCGGCCTAAGAAAGATCTGCCTTGAGATCTGCGTCGGGATTTGCCTCGGGGTTTGGTTTCAGTCGGGCAACATCTTTCCCGGATTGAGGATGCCCCTGGGATCGAGCGCCTCCTTGAGGGTGCGCATCACGGCAAGCGCCTCCGCCCCGTGCTCGCGGAGCAGGAACTCGCGCTTGCCCAAGCCCACCCCGTGCTCGCCGCTTGCCGAACCGCCCAGGGCGAGGGCGCGGGCCACGATCTTGCGATCGAGCGCCCAGGCCCGTTCGAGGGCTTCGGGATCATCGGGAGGGACGAGGATCACCGAGTGGAAATTCCCATCCCCGACATGGCCGACGATGGGGGCGGTGAAGCCCGACTCCTCGATGTCCTGCTTGGCACCAAGCACCGCCTCGGTCAGTTTCGAGATCGGAACGATCACGTCGGTGGTGAGCGGCCGGTACCCGGGCTTGAGCGCCAGCGCCGCCCAGGCCGCATCGTGGCGCGCCTTCCACAGCCGGTTGCGCTCCTCCGCCGCCACCGCCCAGCGGAAGCCCAATCCCCCGTTTTCGGCGGCGATCGCCTCCACCGCCTCGGCCTGCTCGCGCACCCCCGCCTCGCTTCCGTGGAATTCGAGGAAGAGGGTGGGGGCGGGCGCGAAGCCCTCGAGCCTGGAATAGCGGATCACCGCCTCCATCTGCACCTCGTCGAGGAGTTCGATGCGCGCCACCGGAATGCCCGACTGGATGGTGGCGATCACCGTCTCCACCGCCCCAGCCAAAGTGGCGAAGGGCGAGACCGCGGCGGCCGTCGCCTCCGGAATGCCGTGCAGGCGGGGCGTGCCCTCGGTGATCACCCCGAGCGTGCCCTCCGAGCCGATGAAGAGCCGGGTGAGGTCGTAGCCGGTGGCCGATTTGCGCACCCGCCGCCGCGCCTTCACCACCCGCCCATCCGCCAGCACCACGGTGAGGGCGAGCGTGTTCTCGAGGATGGTGCCGTAGCGCACCGCGTTGGTGCCGGAGGCGCGGGTCGCGCACATCCCCCCGATGGTGCACTCGCTCCCCGGATCGACCGGGAAGAAGAGGCCGCGGTCGCGCAGATGGGCGTTGAGCTCCTGGCGCGTCACCCCCGCCTCCACCGTGCAGTCGAGATCGGCCTCGTTCACTTCGAGGATCCGCTTCATCCGCGAGAGGTCGAGCGAGATCCCGCCGCGGACCGGGATGACGTGGCCCTCGAGCGAGGTCCCCGCCCCGAAGGGCACCACCGGCACCCCCGCCTCGTTGCAGAGGGCGAGCACGCGCGCCACCTCCTCGGTGCTTTCGGCATAGACGACGGCATCGGGGAGTTTGGGGGGGAGCCCATCGACCCCGTGGCTATGCTGTTCGCGCAGGGCGGCGTTGCGGGTGAAGCGCGCGCCGAGCAGGGCCTCGAGCGCGGCGAAAAGGCGCGTCTTTTCAGCCGTATCGGGCGAAAGGGCCGCTTCCATCGGACGTCTCCTCGATTGACGGGCCTTGATGCGCGTCCTAGCCTTCCGGGCGAGGAGGGAACGCGCGATGAATCCTTTGAAGCAAAAGTGGCAGGAGGGCAAGGCGACGGTCAATGGCTGGCTTGCCATTCCGTCCGGCTTTTCCGCCGAGGTGATGGCCCAGGCGGGCTGGGACAGTCTCACCGTCGATCTCCAGCACGGGGTGCAGGACTATCTCTCGATGGTGCACTGTCTGCAGGCGATGGCGCGTTTTCCGGTGGTGCCGCTGGTGCGGGTGCCGTGGAACGAGCCCGGCATCATCGGCAAGGTGCTCGATGGCGGGGCGATGGGGGTGATCTGTCCGATGATCAACACCGCCGAGCAGGCGCGCGCC
>KN174031.1:4900-5433 GCA_000759655.1 Acidicaldus organivorans
AGCAATGGCCCGATCCGCGCCGCGCCCTATGGGGTGGCGAGTTCCTATCAGGCGACCGCCAACCGCGAGATCCTCTGCATTCCGATGATCGAGACCAGGGAGGCGCTCGACAATCTCGAGGCCATTCTCGATGTGGAGGGGATCGATGCGATCTATATCGGCCCGAGCGATCTCGGTTTTTCGCTGGGGCTTCCGCCGCGTCAGGACCGGGAGGAGCCGGAGATTCTCAGCATTTACGAGCGTCTGTTGCGCGAGACGGAGAAGCGCGGCATTTTCGCCGGGCTGCACAACATGTCGCCCGCCTATGCGCGGCGGATGATCGGGATGGGGTTCCGGATGGTGACGATCGCCAATGATTCGGGGCTGCTCTTTCAGGCGGCGCGGGCTGCGGTGAGTGCGGTGCGTGAGGGCGCGGGCTGAGCGCGGCCTCACGGTGCGGGGCGGTCTCTGCTGGGGGTGAGGGGTGGAGGGTGAGGTTCTGCTGATTTCCGTTTAGCAGGCCGTTGAAAAATTGGTATTCAGTTTCTCTGACC
>KN174032.1:0-2437 GCA_000759655.1 Acidicaldus organivorans
CCGGTGATCGCGGCGATCGAGGGTGGGGCGATCGGCGGCGGGGCGGGGATCGCCACCATGTGCGACTTCCGGGTGGGGGGCGAGCAGATCCGCTTCGGCATCACCGCCCGCAATCTCGGCATCTGGTACCCCTATGCCGAGATCGACGTGATCCTGCAGATGATGGGGAGCGCGGTGGCGGCCGAACTCCTCATCGAGGGGCGCATCTTCACCGGGCGCGAAGCCTATGAGAAGGGCCTCCTCTCCCGCGTCGTGCCCGATGCGGAGGTCATCCCCACCGCGCTCGCGCTGGCCCGCCACATCGCCGAGGGAAGCCCGCTTGCGGCGCGTTTCCACAAGGCGGCGATCCGCAAGCTGCGTGGCCCGCTTCCGCTCACCGCGGAAGAGGAGGCTGCGGCCAACGATTTCGCCGATACCGAGGATTTCAAGAACGCCGCCCGCGCCTTCCTCGAAAAGCGCAAGCCGCGTTTCGAAGGACGTTGAGTGGGGGCGTTGATCGGGGGCGTTGAGTGGGGGCGCCGACCCCCTCTTGCGCCGCCTCAGATCTTTCCTCCGGAGCTACTTTTCCTCAGCTACTTTTCCTCTGGGGCGTGTTCTTTTGGGGCGCTCCGGATGAAGCGGTGCGTGCTCGCGCCGAACGCGATCAATTGGCCCTCCCCGTCGCGCACCTCGGACTGGCTGAAATAGAGCGTGCCGCCGCTCCGCACCACCTCGCCGCGGGCGAGCAGCACCCCCTCCCGCGCCTGGCCGGTGAACTGGCAGTTGAGACTGATGGTGACCGAGCGGCGCTGCGGCTGTCCGGGGGGCGTGTAGATCCCCGCCGCCGCCCCCACCTCGTCGAGCAGGGCCATCAGCACCCCGCCATGCGGGATGCGGGCCCGGTTGAGGTGATGGGAGGCGAGCCGGCAGCGGATGAGGGCGTGTCCCTCTTGCCACTCCAGCAATTCGAAGCCCAAAAGATCGCTGAACTCGGAGGAAAAGCCGCGCAGGGGGGTCATGGCAGCGAACTCGCCCGATCTTTGCCTGCCGGTCAAGAGGATGGGGTTCGGCTGAGGTAGGGGGTGAGGTAAAGGGCGGCGAGGGGAACGCGGCATGGATTTCTCGGGAATCGACATACTCTGCGTGGGCGACGTGATGCTCGACCGTTTCGTCGAGGGCGAGGTGGCGCGCATCTCGCCCGAGGCGCCGGTGCCGGTGCTCGACATCCGCCGCCGCCGCACCCTGCTCGGCGGGGCGGGCAATGTCGCCGCCAACATCGCCTCGCTCGGCGGGCGGGCCATTCTGGTTGGCCTGCGCGGCGCCGACGAGGAGGGCGAGCTCCTCGAAAACCTGATCCGCCGCAATGCCGGTCTCGAGTCCCGCCTGCTCGCGAGCCCGCGCCGCCCCACCATCACCAAGACCCGCTTCCTCGCCTCGCGTCAGCAGATCGTGCGCGCCGACGAGGAAAGCCGCGCGCCCCTCTCGCCGGAGGAGGAAGAGCGCCTGATCGCCGCCTGCGCGGCCGAGCTTTCCCGGGTGAAGGCGGTGATCCTCTCCGATTACGGCAAGGGGGTGGCGAGCCGCGGCCTGAGCGCGTGGCTCGCCGCGGTGGCGGCGGAGCGCGGCATCCCCCTCTTCGTCGATCCCAAACGGGACGATTTCGCCCATTACCACGGCGCCTTCTGCATCACCCCCAATTTCCGCGAGCTCACCCAGGCCGCGCACCGTGCCCTCGCCCCTGATGACGAGGGGGCGATCGCCGAGGCAGCGCGCGCGCTGATCGCGCGGGCCGGCGCGGCAGCGCTCCTCGTCACCCGCTCCGAGCGCGGCATGATGCTGATCACCCGCGAGGGGCGTGTGGAGAGCGTGCCCGCCCATGCCCGCGAGGTGTTCGACGTCTCCGGGGCGGGCGATACGGTGATCGCCACGCTCGCCCTCGCCTACGCCGCCTCCGCCGATCTCGTCGAGGCGATGCATCTCGCCAATGCCGCGGCGGCGGTGGCGGTGAGCAAGGTGGGGACAGCGACCGTCACCCGCGAGGAGCTGCGCCGCGTCAATCTCGCGGCGGAGGGCATCACCCCGCCGCATGCGCCCGGTTTGATCGGTCCGGCCGAGGCGCGCGCCCTGGTCGATCGCTGGAAACGGGAAGGGCTCGCCGTCGGCTTCACCAATGGCTGTTTCGATATCCTCCATCCCGGTCACGTCGATCTCCTCGCCGCGGCACGCCGCGCCTGCGACCGCCTGATCGTCGCCCTCAACAGCGACGCCTCGGTCCGCCGCCTCAAGGGGCCGGAGCGGCCGGTGAACACGCTCGCCGTGCGCGCCCGGCTGATCGCGGCGCTGCGCGACGTCGATGCGGTGACCTTCTTCGAGGACGACACGCCCGAAGCACTGATCGCCGATCTCCTCCCCGATGTCCTGGTCAAGGGCGGGGATTACACGCGCGAGACGGTGGTGG
>KN174032.1:2538-2610 GCA_000759655.1 Acidicaldus organivorans
GGGCGGACATCGTCGAGCGTCACGGCGGGCGGGTGCTGATCGTCCCCCTCGTGCCGGGCCATTCCACCACCG
>KN174032.1:2706-2896 GCA_000759655.1 Acidicaldus organivorans
CCACCCTGGCGCGCCTGCGGGTTCAGCCGGCGGGCGGCTGAGGGAGCGGCGGGCGGCGGGCGCGGCGGCGAAGACGGGGGATCAGGAGGGGCACCTCCGCCGCGTAAGCAGCGTAGGCCGCGCCGTAGAGACGGTGGAGCTTGCGCTCCTCGAGCGGGATGCCGATGGCGAGATAGAGGCTGGTGAAGAG
>KN174032.1:3003-4078 GCA_000759655.1 Acidicaldus organivorans
GGCGGTGGCGAGCAGGAAGGGGGTGAGCGCCATCCCCCAGACCAGGAGAATGAGGCCGAGATAGAGCGGGTGGCGGACGTAGCGGTTGAGCCCCGCCACATGGAGCGGCTCAGGGGGAAGCTCGGTCTCCGGCTGGTGGCAGCGGAGCTGGCGGAGGCCGAAGAACCGCGCCGGATCATAGGCGCGCCCCGCCACGCCGAGGAGGACGAGCCCCGAAAGCGCCATCCCGGCCATGATGCCGCGGAGCGGCCAGGGAAGGTCGAAGGGCGGATCGGGGGAAAAGAGCGCCTTTCCCACCCCGAGCACGAGGCCGAAATGGAGGAGGGCGATCAGGTTGTAGGCGAGGCGGTCGGCGCGGCCGAAAAACCGTGCCAGCCATCGCCGTCCCGGCAGGGAGGCGAGCCCGCTATGGGAGAGCGCGAAACTCCCCCACGCTGCGGCATAGAGGAAGAGAGGGACGAAAAGGCCGGGACCGACCCGCATGATCTTTCCTTATAGCGCCGCCCCCCCTGGCCTTGCCAAGGCGTTGATGCGGATTTTCTTCCGCCTCACGGGCTCTTGTCGGAAAGGGGCAGGGGAGCGTGTCTCGGGCGGAAGACGAAGCGGCGCGAGGCGGTGAAGTTGAGCCCCATGCCGGCGAGCGTGCCCGCGGCGATGGCGAGCACCGGAAAGCGGCGGGCGGGCGGCAGGGCCAGCACGAGGAGGGTGTAAAGGCCGCGGTTCACCGCGAAGCCCGCCACGTTGGCCGCGAGGAAGGCAAGCCACGGACGGAGCCATCCCTCCGGGGCGCGATGACGGAAGGTCCAGACCCGGTTGGCAAGAAAATTGGCACTCGCCGCACAAAAATAGGCAACGAGCCCGGCGGCGATCAGGCCGAGCGGGCGGGCAAGCGCATAGACCACCGCCGTGTCGATCACGAACCCGGCGCTTCCCACCAGGCCGAAGCGGAGGAACTCACCCCACACTCCGCCCGTTGGCGGCGGGGACACCGGTGCCTGGCATGGGGATTGCTTTTCAACGCTGGCCTCTCCGGCGGCATCCCGGGGGAGAGCGGCGCTTGGGGCCGGGGAGGGGG
>KN174033.1:0-2258 GCA_000759655.1 Acidicaldus organivorans
CATTGGCGGATGAACACGTGATGCGGGTCGTGATCGGCCTGTTGTTTGGCCGGAGAATACATGCGCAACGTGTTGATCCCGGTGGTGCCCGATTGCATTTGCATCTGGCTCCAGTGGATCCCCGGTTCGAAATCGAGGAACTGGCGCGCGAGATAGAGACCGGGCTCACGCCAATGCAGCCAGAGGTGATAGGCGGCGAAACTCACCAGCATGGCGCGCATGCGGAAGTTCAACCATCCGGTGGCGTTGAGCGCGCGCATGCAGGCATCGACCATGGGATAGCCGGTGCGGCCCTCGCACCAGGCGGCGAGCAGACGGCGGTCGGACTCGGGGTCACGCAGACCATCATAGGCGCGGGAGAAATTCTCGAACTCGATGGCGGGCTCGGTTTCGAGTTTCTGGATGAAGTGGCAATGCCAGCGCAGCCGCGCCGCGAAGGCGCGCAACTCTCTCGCCCAGCGGGCGGCCAGCACGTCACGCTCTCTGACCAGTTCGGCGATTCGCGCCGCGGTTGCCTGATAAACCTGGCGCATCGAAATCACGCCGAAGGTGAGATAGGGGCTGAGGCGCGAACACCCCGTCTCGGCGGTGAGTGGACTGGAGAGATCACGCCGGTAATTCCGGCTGCGCACGTGCAAGAAACTCTGCAACACCGCCTGGGCGGCGGCCTCGCCGGAGGCGGGCACGGGCCGGCTCGCCCCATGTCCCGCCGCTGCGATCACCGATTGGGGCCACTCGCCGGGATCGATTCCGGGCGCGGGGCGAAATGCGGTTGGGGTCGGCGCTTGGGGAGCCTCCATGCGCCGTTGCCAACGCCTTGCCCACTGGCTGCGGTCGCGCAAACCGCGGATCACGCCGTTTTGCGGCCATTGCCGCCAATGCACGCCACGCTCGCGACACCAGCGCGCGACCGCCCGGTCGCGGTCGTAGCTCCAGCCCGGTCCCGTCTCCTCGTGGCTGTAAAGATGGGTGAAGGGGTAGGCGTGGTGGATTTGGTCGAGGACGGCGACTGCCTCACCGGCGCGAATCCAGAGCGGCAGACCGTGCGCGAGCAGCGTCTCTCGCAACGCCCGCACATTGCCCGCGGCAAACGCCAGGTGCTGGGCGTCGCATTCCGGGCTTCCCAACCACGCCGGCTCGACGACGTAGAGCGCCGCCGCCGTCGCGGCTTCCGCTGCCGCCAATGGAGCGTGGTCGGTTATGCGCAGATCTCGCTTGAACCAGACCAGGACCCGCTCCGTCATGACGCCCCGCTATATGGGGAGCGGGGCGTTTTCGTCCAGGACGGCCGAGCGGGATCGCTGCGAAATCCAGCGAAGAGGTCAGGGCGCGGCCCAATCGCGGCGCCGGTTGTCGGCGAAAATGCTCAGCCCAGGCGGCGGAGGAAGTCGATCTGCCAGCGCATTTCCTCTTCCGAAAGCGGAAAACCCCCGTTCGCGCTGGGGGCCAGAGCGCGCGGCGGCGGCACTTCGGCGAGCAGCACCTGCACCGGCACGATGGGGCGCGCCGAAAACCCGGCAAGCCAGACCAGACTGACCAGGCCTTTGAGATGGCGCATCCGCGCCGCCTGCTCGACGAGCGCAAGCGGCACCTCTGCCGCGACCGCAAGCAGGGCCTCCACCCGCGCCCGGTCGGCTTTCTTGAGCGTGGCGAACAGCAACCCCTCATCGAGACGGCCCGCCTTGTCCTCCTCTTCCGCCCATCGTAACGTGGCGCCCTCGTCCTCGCTTCTTTTTTCCTCCGCCGGGGCGAGACGGCGGGCAAGCCGCGCGGCGAGGGCTTCGCGCGTTGCGGGCGGGAGATCGGTGCGGCGGGCGAGTTCGGCGAGGAGGTCGTTGGCGATGATCTCGGCAAGCACCTGGGCGGCATGCTCGGTGAGTTCGGGGCGACGGACGAGGGGAGCGTGCCAGTCGGGCTCGCCTGGGGCGCGGCTTACCAGATGGTCGAGCACCGTCTCGCGGATTTGGGCGCGCGGGTTTTCGAGCAGCAGCCGGATCGCCTCGCTGTCGTCGATGATGGCGATCGCCGCGGCGACCTCGGCCGGGACGAAGGCGCGCTGGGCGATGGCGCGCGCCGCGAAAGGATGGGGCGGCGCGGCGAGCAGGGCGAGCAGGTCCTTGGTCTCGAGCCGCGGGGAGTAGCGGAGGATCGGCACACTCACCCGCATCAGGTGGTCGCGCGCGAGTTGGAGGATGAGCTCGCGCGGCGCCTCCGGCATGTCCCTCACCGTCTCGGCGATCGCCACCCGCACCCGCTCG
>KN174033.1:2359-7527 GCA_000759655.1 Acidicaldus organivorans
GCGGCGTCCTGGGCGAGGCGCATGAGCACCGCGAACAGCGTTCCGGCGAGCGTCGCTTCCGCGCCCGCGGTGAGGCTGGGCAAGGCGGCGCTCAGCTTGCGGGCGAGCAGCACTCGCACCCTCTCGTCCGAATCCTCGGCAAGCAGAGCATCGGCCTCGGCCGGGCAGGCAGGATTGAGGGCGAGGGCGGCCCGCACCGTGACCGAGGCATCCTGCGCCAGCCGGGTCAGCGTTTCGGGCGGGGTCGCCTGGCTTGCGGCGAGCCGCACTTTCGCCGCTTCGCCCTCGGGCAGCTCAGAGGCCGATTCGCGCGGCGCGCTCATCGCCGCTCCCCCCGTTCGGAAGCGGCGAGCCGCCAATGGCCGCCGCCCGCCCGCTTCGCCTCATACATCGCCGCATCCGCCCGCTGGAGAAGCTCCTCGATCGTACCTCCCCATTGCGGCCAGCACATGGCCAGCCCGACGGAAAAGGAAATTTTCTCCCCCCCCGCGCCCAGCGCTGCGCCGAGTTGGGCGAGGGCGAGATGGCAGAGGGTTTCGGCCCGTTCGGAGGCGGCGTAAGAATCGGCGCCGTTGAGGAAGATCGCGAACTCATCGCCGCCGAACCGGGCGACGAGGTCGGTGGGGCGGACATTGTCCCGGAGCAGAGCGGCAGTGGCGAGCAGCACCCGGTCTCCGGCCTCATGCCCGAACCGGTCATTGATCGACTTGAAATGATCGAGATCGAGGAACACCATCGTCGCCGGCAGCCTCTCGCGGGCTAGCCGCGGCAGGCGGCGCGCCACCTCGTCATGGAAGGCGCGGCGGTTGAGGAGCCCAGTCAGGGGATCGGTGTGCGCCTGGCGGAGGATGTCTTCCTGCACGCTCTCCTGTTCGAGGACGAGACGGAAAATGCCGAGACAGGAGGCCACGAGCGCTGCCTCTTCGGCGAGGAAGGGGCGGGTGGGATCGGTGCGCCAGAAGAGGAGCCCGGCCGGCTCGCCCATCCGATTGGGACAGTGGATGAGAAGCAGCGGTTCGCCCCCCTCGGCGGTGAGGTGCAGGGGACTGTCGCGCACTGGGCGGCAGAATTCCTCGAGCGCGCGCTCGAGAAAGGTCTCCGGCACCTCGGCGCTGGCGTGACGGATGAAATCGGGCGACCAGTCGCCCTCTTCGGTGCGGCGAAGCTCGACCACCGCCCCCCCATTCGCGCCGATGGCGAAGGCGAGCGCATTGAGCCCGGCGCGCGCCATCGCGCCCGGCTGCACTTCCTGGCGGATGTGCCAGAGGATGTGCTCGATGGCCAGCGCCCGGCCGAGCCGGGCGGCGAGATCGGCGCGGGACTCTTCCTCGGCGGTGACGTCGATGCCGAGCGCCCGGTGCCCCAAAAGCCGCCCCGCCCCATCGAAAAGGGGGCGATAGGCCAAGAGAAGGCAGACGAGCCGCCCGTCGCGACGCCGGAACCAGAGGCGCCGCCGTCCGGGGGTGAGCTCGGCGAAGGGGTCGGGAAGGCCGCTCACCGGAGCGGCGAACAGGGAGCCGATCTCCTTGCCGAGGAGTTCGGCAACGGTATAGCCGAGCACGGGGTCGGGATCGGCGAAGGTGATCCGGCCCGACGCATCGGTCTCGACCACGAGGTCCCCGGCGAGCGCCACCAGATCCCGCCAGCGCTGGCGGCTGTCGAGGAGGACGTCGCGCAATCCGCTTTCCGCCGCCGTCACACCCATCTCCACCACCTTCCCGCCTGCTCCCTTCTTTCCACCCCGCATGCCTTTGCGCTCGGTCATGCTGGTCCCGACGTCCCTTGTCCCGCGCCTTCCCATCGAGGGCAGACTACACCCAAAACGTAAACACAGCCTTACCTCCATGCAAAGGTTTTGAGTTCTTGATTAAATCTCGATGACCTTTTTGCCCCCCAAGGAGGTCGCCGGGGATGCTGCCCGGGGGATCTCCGGGCGCGTCCGTTGCCGGGCTCTCCGTTGACAGAAAGCCCGCGCCTCCGCATGGTCGGCGCGCCCTTCACGGGGCCGGGCCCGATCATGCCTGGCCCGGGGGGCGGAGGAAAGGGCAGGAGCGATGCAGGTCGAAGCGTTGCGGAGCGAAATCGAGGCGCTCTGGGAAAAGCGGGCCGAGCTTGGCCCCCATAGCGAGGAGGCCCGCGCCAGCGTCGAGCAGGCGCTCGCGGCGCTGGACCGCGGCGAGCTCCGCATCGCCGAGCCCACCGGTTCGGGCTGGGTGGTGCATGAATGGCTGAAAAAGGCCGTCCTCCTCTCCTTCCGCCTCACGGAGAGCGTCCCGATGGAGGGTCTCGCCGGGGCGCGGCTTTATGACAAGGTGCCGCTCAAGACCGCCGGGTGGGATGCCGCCCGCTTCGCCGCGGCCGGATTCCGCATGGTCCCCGGCGCGGTGGTGCGCCGCTCCGCCTTCATCGCCGAGGGCGTGGTGCTGATGCCCTGTTTCGTCAATGTCGGCGCCTATGTCGGACGGAACACCATGATCGACACCTGGGCCACGGTGGGAAGCTGCGCCCAGATCGGCGCGAACTGCCATATCAGCGGCGGGGTCGGCATCGGCGGCGTGCTCGAGCCCTTGCAGGCCAATCCGGTGATCATCGAGGACGATTGCTTCATCGGCGCCCGCTCCGAGATCGCCGAAGGGGTGATCGTCGAGCGCGGCGCGGTCATCGCCATGGGCGTCTTCCTCGGCGCCTCGACCAAAATCATCGACCGCGCCACCGGCGAAGTCTTCACCGGCCGCGTCCCCGCCTATTCAGTGGTGGTGCCGGGAAGCCTGCCCGGCACGCCGCTCCCCGATGGCAGGCCCGGCCCCTCGCTCGCCTGCGCGGTGATCGTCAAGCGGGTCGATGCCCGCACCCGCGCCAAGACGGCGATCAACGACCTCCTGCGCGATTGACCCGGCGTGGCCGTCTCCGGTTCCGTCCCGCCCGATCCCGTTTCCATGGCCGCGGCGCTCATCCGCTGCCCTTCGGTCACGCCCGAGGATGCGGGGGCGCAGGACCTGCTCGCCACCACCCTCGAGGGGCTCGGCTTCACCGTCCATCGCCTCTCCTTTGGGCGGGTCGCCAATCTCTTCGCCGAGCTCGGGCGCGGGGCGCCCCATTTCTGTTTCGCCGGCCATACCGATGTCGTCCCTCCGGGCGAACGGGCGCTGTGGAGCGCCGATCCATTCGGGGGCGAACGGCGCGATTCTTATCTCTACGGCCGCGGCGCGGTCGACATGAAGGGCGCGATCGCCGCCTTCATCGCCGCCGCCGCTCGCCACCTCGCCGCGCACGGGACGCCGCGCGGGACACTCTCGCTCCTCATTACCGGCGATGAGGAGGGCGAGGCGCGCGATGGCACGGCGCGCGTCCTCGACTGGCTTGCGGCGCGGGGGACGATCCCCGATTTCTGCCTGGTCGGCGAGCCCACCTCGAAGACGCGGGTGGGGGATACGGTCAAGATCGGCCGCCGCGGCAGTCTCAATGCCCGCATCGTCATCGAGGGCATCCAGGGCCATGTCGCCTATCCGGAGCGGGCCGACAATCCGGCGCATCGGCTGGTGGCCCTGCTTTCTGCCCTCACCGCGCTTCCCCTCGATGGCGGGACGGCGCACTTCGCCCCCTCCACGCTGCAGATCACCAGCATCGACATCGGCAACCCGGCCACCAACGTCATCCCGGCGCGGGCCGAGGCGCGGCTCAACATCCGCTTCAACGACCTCCATCGCGGCGCCGATCTCATCGCCTGGCTTGAAGCGGCGATCCGCCGCTATGCTGAACGCTACCTCTTCGAGCCCAGCCTGAGCGGGGAGGCGTTCCGCACCGAGGCTTCCCTATGGCTCGAGCGCCTCACCCGCGCCGTGACCCGCGCGACGGGGGCTCCTCCCACCTTCGATACCGGCGGCGGCACCTCAGATGCCCGCTTCATCGCCCGTTTTGCGCCGGTGGCCGAGCTCGGCCTGGTCGGCGAACGCATGCACGGCATCGACGAGCGGGTGGCCGAGGCCGATCTCGCCGCCCTCACCCGCCTCTACCAGGCCGTGCTCGCGGAGGTGTTCGGCGATGGCGCTGCGTGAGGCTCTCGCCCCTTCGGGCTGGCGCGCCGCCCTGGCGCTCGCCGCGGGCGAGATCGAGCGCGCCCGCCGCCTGCCGCCCGAACCTCACCTCGCCCGGCGCAGCCTGATCGCCCTTCCGCTGGCCTATCCGCTCTTCCTCCTCCAGCGCTTGGCCGATGCGGCGACGGGGGCTGCCGCGCCGCTTACCCTCGCCAATGGCCTGCGCGATGCGGGTGTGTTCGTCATCGGCTGGGCGGGGTTTGCCCTGCTCTCGCGGCGGCTCGCCCAGGCGCTTGGGCGCGAGGCGCTCTGGCCGCGCTATCTCGTGCTCTGGAACTGGTGCAATTTCATCCAGTACGTGCTGCTGCTTGCCGGCACGCTCCCCGCCTTGCTGGGCCTTCCCCCGATGGTGGGCGAGACGGCGGCCCTCGTCTCCTTTTTCTGGGCGATCTGGGTGGAGTGGCTCGCCACCCGCGTCGGGCTCGCCCTCAGCCCGCTTCCCGCCGCCCTGATCACGCTCCTCGACCTTCTCTTCGGCTTCATCCTGGCAAGCGCGGCGGGCCTGCTCGGCTGAGCCGTTGGCAGGCGGGGGCCTCACCCGGGTGGGGCGAAAGGATCGAGCCCGGCCGGATAGCGCACCTCCATCAGGGTGAGCCCCGCCGCCGGGGCGGTGGGGCCGGCCGCGCTGCGGTCGTGGGCGGCGAGGATGCGGGCGATGTCGGCGGGCGGGCGGGCGCCGCGGCCCACCTGTTCGAGGGTGCCCACCATGTTGCGCACCTGATGGTGGAGGAAGCTCCGCGCCTCGGCCTCGATGACGATGAGCTCGCCCTCGCGCCGCACCGCGAGCCGGTCCAGGGTGCGGAGCGGGCTCTTCGCCTGGCAGGCGGCGGCGCGGAAGGAGGTGAAATCGTGCCGTCCGATCAGGAACGCCGCCCCTTCTGCCATCGCCGCCGCATCGAGCGGCACCGGCACGTGCCAGACCCGGCCGGCGAGCAGGGCGGGGCGGGCGCGGCGGTTGAGGATGAGGTAGCGGTAGCGCCGGCCGATCGCCGAAAGCCGCGCATTCCAGCCGGGCGGGGCGGGCGCGGCGGCGAGCACCGCGATCGGGTGCGGCTTGAGGTGGTAGTTGAGCGC
>KN174033.1:7610-8236 GCA_000759655.1 Acidicaldus organivorans
CTCCATCAGCCGCTCGGGCGGCCACTCCCCGGGCAGGGTGAGCCCCACCACTTGCCCCGCCGCATGCACCCCGGCATCGGTCCGCCCGGCCACGATGCTCGCCACCGGAGCGCCGTGGGCAAGGCGCGCCGCGGCGGTTTCGAAAATCTCCTGCAGGGAAAGCCCGCTTTTCTGCCGCTGCCAGCCCGCATAGGCGCTCCCGTCATATTCGAGACGAAGGGCGTAGAGCGGCATCACTCAGCCAAGGCGGGTGCCGGGGGGGATGGGATGGCCGCGCAGGAAGGCGTCCCGGTCGAGCGCGGCGCGGCCTTCGAGCTGCACCCGTTCCGGCCGCAGCACCCCTTCGCCGCATTTGATGCCGAGCTCGGCGTCGATCACCGTGCCGGGCGGGTGGGCGTCCTCTTGGGGAGCGGGCTCGGCGCGGGCGGCGAGGATCTTGAGCCGCCGTCCCTGCCAGAGGGTCGCCGTCCCTGGCCAGGGATTGAGCGCCCGCACCCGCCGCTCGAGCAGGAGGGCGGGCTCGCGCCAGTCCAGCTTCCCGTCGGCGCGGGAGAGTTTGGGGGCGTAGGTGGCGCCCTCCGCGGGCTGGGGGCGGGGCGGTGGATTTTCCTCGAGCGCTCGCAGGA
>KN174034.1:0-2048 GCA_000759655.1 Acidicaldus organivorans
GCTCCGGCGCCGGCGCGGAGCTACCTCGTCTTCTTCGACTGGGACAAGGCTGACCTCACCGACCGCGCCAAGCAGATCATTGCCCAGGCGGCGGAAGCCTCGACCAAGGTCCAGTACACCCAGATCGAGGTCAACGGCTACACCGACCGCTCCGGCACGCCGCAATACAACATGAAGCTCTCGCTCAAGCGGGCGGAGAACGTGGCGGCCGAACTGGTGCGCGACGGCGTGCCGAAGAACGTGATCGAGATCCACGGCTATGGCGAAACCCACCCGCTGGTGCCGACCGCGCCTGGCGTGCGTGAGCCGCAGAACCGTCGGGTCGAGATCATCATCAAGTCCTGAAGATCCGTTCTTCGCGGATAGGAGTAGGGGACGCGCCGGCCTCTGGCCGGCGCGTTTCGTTTGAGACCCCTCTTCGAGGTGTTGCGGTCGCGAACGAACCGCCGCGCACGACGACGCCCATCACGCCGGATGAAGGAACTCCGGCGCGCAGCGCCTCGATTTTTCCGTTGAGCCATTCGTTGCCGGGCTCTGCCGGGGCCGAAGCCCCCCGGAGAGACGCCCCTCAGCGGCCCCGGTGCAGCGTGTAATCGGCGCTGGCGAGCAGGCTTTCCCGCAGCGGCGAGGGGGGAAAGACGTCGAGAGCAGCCTTGGCCCGATGCGCGAATTCGCTTGCGCGGGCCTGTGTCTGCTCGATGGCGCGATGGCGGCGCATCAGGGAGAGCGCGGTGGCGAAATCCGCCTCCTCCTGCTCGCCCGCCCCGATGGTGCGTTCCCAGAAGGCGCGCTCCTCCCCCTCTGCGGCATGAAAGGCGATCAGCACCGGCAGGGTGATCTTCCCCTCGCGGAAATCATCGCCGAGAGATTTCCCCAGCCGGTCGGGATCGGCGGCGTAGTCGAGCGCGTCATCGACCAACTGGAAGGCCATGCCGAGATCGAGGCCAAAGCGCGCCAGCGCCGCCTGCCGCTCCGCCCCCGCCTCCGCCACCACCGCGCCGACCTCGGTCGCCGCGGAGAAGAGGGCCGCGGTCTTGCCGCGGATCACATCGAGATAGCGCGCCTCGTCGGTTTCGAGATCGTTCTGGGTGACGAGCTGCAGCACTTCCCCCTCGACAATGGTCGCCGCAGCGCGGGAGAGGATGGAGAGGACCTCGAGCGAACCGTCCTCCACCATGAGCTGAAAGGCGCGGGCGAAGAGGAAGTCGCCCACCAGCACCGAGGCTTTGTTGCCGAAGACCGCATTGGCGCTGGAAAGCCCCCGCCGCATGGTGCTCTCATCGACCACGTCGTCATGGAGCAGGGTGGCGGTGTGGAGGAACTCGACGCAGGCGGCGAGGCGGACGTGCCGTTCGCCCTCGTAGCCGCAAAGCCGGGCGGCGGCGAGGGTGAGCAGCGGGCGGAGCCGCTTGCCGCCCGCGGCCACGATATGGGCGGCGAGTTCGGGGATGAGCGCGACCGGGCTCTGCATGCGCTCGATGATGGTCTGGTTGCAGCGCCGCATGTCATCGGCGAGCAGCCCGCCAAGCTGCTGCAGCGCGTCTTCCGCCTCGCGCGGCGAATTCTCCTCTGGCATGAAGGGTGCGGCGTCCATGCGTTGCATGCGGCTCTCTGGCACGCTTGGGCCGAATGGAAAAGAGGGTGAGAGGGGCGAAGACGCGATGCGCACGCTCATTCAGTCCAACGATCCGGTCCGGTTGAGCTTTCTCGAGGCCCTCCTCGCCCAGGCGGGGATCGAGGCGGTCATCCTCGACCTCCACATGAGCGTGCTCGAGGGAAGTATCGGCGCCATTCCGCGCCGACTCGCCGTGGCCGAGGAAGATTACGACCGCGCCCTGCGCCTGCTGGCCGAAGCGGGGGAAGCGTGAAGCAAGCCCCCTCCCTTGACCCACCTTCCCCGGCGGCGGATGAGGATCCTCGGCGCGCAGGGAAGGAAGCCCTCTTCACCGAGGATGCGCTGCTCGGCGGCAGGCTCCGCTATCGCCAGCCGGCAGGCGGATACCGCACCGGCCTCGAGCCCGTCCTTCTCGCCGCGAGCGTTCCGGCGC
>KN174034.1:2150-3425 GCA_000759655.1 Acidicaldus organivorans
GGGGGCGCGAAAGCGTGCTGGAGGCGGGGACCGGCGCCGGAGCGGCGCTCCTTTGCCTCGGAGCGCGCCTGCCCGGGGTGAGGCTCTTCGGCATCGAGCGCGATCCGGCGCTCGCCGCGCTGGCCCGCCACAATCTCGAGGCCAACGGTTTCGCCGGGCGCGGCGCGGTGATCGCGGGCGACCTCCTCGGAGGCGAAGGGCTCGAGCGGCTCTGCGCGTTCGCCCCCTTCGATCACGTTTGCGCCAACCCTCCCTGGCATGAGGCGAAGGCCACGCCCTCGCCCGACCCGCTTCGCCGCACCGCCCGTCAGCAGCCGGCCCCCACCACGCTCCGCCTCTGGATCGGCGCCCTCCTCCGCCTCCTCCGGCCGCGGGGCAGCATCACCCTCATCCTCAGCGCCCGGCTGCTCGGCGAAGGAATCGCCGCGCTCGACGAGGGAGGAGCGGGGGCGGTGCGCCTCTTTCCCCTCTGGCCCCATGCCGGAGAGGGGGCGCGTCTCATCCTTCTGCAGGCGCGGAAGGGAAGCCGCGGCCCCGCCGCCGTCCTTCCCGGCCTCGTCCTCCATGAGGCCTCCGGGGCCTTCACCGAGGCCGCGGAGGCCGTTTTGCGCCACGCCTCGGCCACGCCATTGGGCGAAACCGCAAGCATGCGTCGAAAAGACCCGCTTTCGGGCAAGATTCCGTCCTGATCGCGGCAAGCGCCCCGCGCCCCGCTTGCAGGTCGCGCCGAAGACCGTCTATCCTCCTTGCAAGAGAAGAAAGCCTCCGCCGGAGATGATGGGCCGGTGGGGGACGGAAACAGGGAGGAGACGTGGCCGTCAAGGGAGAGGAACGCGACGGGGAGCGGAGGGATGGACAGCCGCTCCTCGAGGTCGAGGATCTCCACATCCGCTTCGGGGGCGTGATCGCCCTCAATGGCGTGTCGTTCACGCTGCGCGAGGGCGAGATCTGCGGCCTGATCGGCCCCAACGGCTCGGGCAAGACCACCCTCTTCAACTGTATCAGCGGCATCTACCGCCCCCAGCACGGGCGGATCCGGCTGGGGGGGACGGACATCACCCGCCTTCCCCGCCACCGCCTCGCCGGGCTCGGCCTGGCGCGAACCTTCCAGAACCTCGCCCTTTTCCCCCATCTCAGCGTGGCCGAGAACATCCTCGCCGGCGTGCTGCGCGAGGGACGGCTCGGCTTCGTGCGCGAAGCGCTGCGCAGCCCCGCGGCGCGGCGCGAGCGCGAGGCGCGCGAGGCCCGCCTCGCCCCGCTCCTCGATCTCTTTGG
>JPYW01001077.1 GCA_000759655.1 Acidicaldus organivorans
GCCGCGTCCCTTCCCCCGCCCAGCCCGCTCGAAGCGCGCACCCTTCACCCGGCGGAAGGGACGCGGCGGATGCGGGTTGCGCTGCTTACCGGCTGCGCCCAGCGGGTGCTCGATCCCGCGATCAACGAGGCGACGATCCGCCTCCTCACCCGGCTTGGCTGCGAAGTGGTGATCCCCGAAGGCGCGGGCTGCTGCGGGGCGCTTCCCCACCACATGGGGAAAGAGGAGGAGGCGCTCGCGCTGGCGCGGGCCAATCTCGAGGCCTGGGGGCGCGAGCTCGACGGGGCGGGCCTCGATGCGGTGGTGATCAACGCCTCGGGCTGCGGCACCACGGTCAAGGATTACGGCTTCCTCTTCCGCCTCGCCCCCGAGCCTTTGAAGAGCCGGGCCGAGCGGATCGCTGGGCTTGCCTGCGACGTCACTGAACTCCTCGCCCGGCTGGATTACGCGCCGCGCCGCACCCTGCCGCCGCTGACGGTGGCCTATCACGCCGCCTGTAGCCTCCAGCACGGCCAGCGCATCACTGACCTGCCCAAGGCGCTCCTGCGCAAGGCGGGCTTTACCGTGCGCGAGCCGCGCGAGGCCCATCTCTGCTGCGGCTCGGCCGGAACCTACAACCTTCTGCAGCCCGAGATCTCCGCCAAGCTCCGCGCCCGCAAGCTCGGCCGGCTCGGCGAGACGGGGGGCGAGGTGATCGCCACCGGCAATATCGGCTGCCTCACCCAACTCTCGGGCGGCGAGCTCCCCGTGGTGCACACCATCGAGCTCCTCGATTGGGCCCATGGCGGCCCCGCCCCAGAGGCGCTCGCCGCCCGCGCACGGGGCAATGCCTGAACGCCTGACCGCCTTCCCGGGCCTGCTTGTGGGGGCGGCGGGCGATCCGGCGCTCGGCTCCGGGGTGAGCGTGGCGATCTTCGAGGAACCGGCCGTGGCGAGCCTCGCCATCCTCGGCGGCGCTCCGGGCGGGCGCGAGACCGCGTTGCTCGCGCCCGAGATGACGGTCGAACGCATCGATGCCGTCGTGCTTGCCGGCGGCTCGGCTTTTGGCCTTGAGGCGGCTGCGGGCGTGCAGGAGGCGCTGCTCGCCGCAGGTCGCGGCTTTCCGGTGGCGGGGCGGCGTGTGCCGATCGTGCCCGCCGCTATTCTCTTCGATCTCGCCCATGTGCCGGAGGGTCCCCTCCCCCCCTACCGCGCGTGGGGGCGTGAAGCCGCCGAAAATGCGACCCCCGGCCCCATTGATGAGGGCTCGGTGGGGGCGGGCATCGGCGCCACCACCGCCACCCTCAAGGGCGGGCTCGGCTGGGCCGCCTCCCGCACCGAGACCGGGGCTCTGGTCGGCGCCTTGGTCGCGGTCAATGCGGTGGGCTCGCCGCTGGTCGGGGAAGGGCCGCATTTCTGGGCCGCGCCGTTCGAGGTGGGGGCGGAGTTCGGGGGCTTGGGTTGGCCCAAGCCTTTGCCCGCGCCGCTCCCGCCCGCCCCGCTCAAAGGGACGGGGCCGGCCACCACCATCGGCCTCGTCGTCACCGATGCCGCGCTCAGCAAGGCCGAGGCGCGGCGGCTCGCCCTGATGGCCCATGACGGGCTGGCCCGCGCCGTCAGCCCCGCCCATGCGCCGATGGATGGCGACACGCTTTTCGCCGCGGCGACGGGGGCATCGCCGCTGCCACCCCCCGGGCCCGCCCGGCTCCTCGCCCTCACCCGGCTCGGCGAGGCGGCCGCCGCGGTGGTGGCGCGCGCCATCGCCCGCGCCGTCTTCCACGCCACCCCCATCC
>KN174035.1:0-1983 GCA_000759655.1 Acidicaldus organivorans
CCGGCCCGCCCCCCAGCCGAGTGGGGAACGAGGCGGCGCACTGAGCCCTCACCGAAGCGTGTGGGGTGAGGAGGCGGGCCGGTCGCTTGCCAGCCTGGGGAGAGTTTGTCTTGATCGGGGCAGGCTTCACGCACCACGGTGATTCACGATGACCCGCCTCCTCGTTACGCTCGGCCCCCTCCTCAAGGACGCCTGGGCGCTCGCCAAGCCCTATTTCGTCTCCGAGGAAAAATGGTCGGCCCGCTTCCTGCTCGCGGTGATCATCGTCCTCAATCTCGCCCTGGTCGGGATGGACGTCATCCTCAATTTCTGGAACGGCGCCTTCTACGACGCGCTCCAGAACAAGGACTGGAACGCCTTCATCCACCTCCTCCTCTTCTATCACCGCGACAAGAGCGGCACGCTGATGCCGGGCTTCAGCCTGGTCGCCGCGCTCTACATCACGGTTGCAGTTTACCGGACGTATCTCAATCAGTGGTTGCAAATTCGCTGGCGGCGCTGGCTCACCCGCGTCTTCCTCGACGAGTGGCTGCGTGACCGCGCCTATTACCGGATCAGCCTCACCACCAGTCCGGGCGCGGCGGGCACCGACAACCCCGACCAGCGTATCGCGGAGGACCTCCGCGCCTTCGTCGGCGATACGCTCTCGCTCGGCCTCGACTTCCTCTCCAACATCGTCTCGCTGGTGAGCTTCATCGGCATCCTGTGGAGCCTCTCTGGGGCGGTGCATGTGCTGGGCTTCACCCTGCACGGTTACATGGTGTGGGTGGCGATCGTCTATGCGATCCTTGGCACCTGGCTCACCCATCTGGTGGGGCGCCCGCTCGCCACGCTGAGCTTCCGCCAGCAGCGCTTCGAGGCCGATTTCCGCTTCTCGCTCGCCCGTCTGCGCGAAAACGTCGAGGGCGTGGCGCTCTATGGGGGCGAGGCGGAGGAGAAGGCGGGGATCCTGGTGCGGTTCTCGGCAGTGGTGATGAACTGGTGGGCGATCATGCAGCGCACCAAGTTCCTCAACGCCCTGACCTCCGGCTATCAGCAGATCGCCATCGTCTTTCCGATCATCGTCGCCGCGCCCCGCTATTTCTCGGGCCAGATCCCGCTCGGCGGGCTCACCCGCACCGCGAGCGCCTTCAACCAGGTCCAGGGCGCGCTTTCCTGGTTCGTCTCCTCCTACGCCGCGCTCGCCGGCTGGAGCGCCACGGTCGAACGACTGGCGAGTTTCCGGCGCAGCATCGAGGCGGCGCACCACATGCCTGCCGCCCTCACCGTGGCAGAAGGCCCGGGCGAAGACCTCGAGATCGCGCGCCTCGAACTTCGCCTCCCCACTGGCGCGGTGCTGCTCAGGGAGGAGGCATGGCGCTTCCGGCGTGGGCAGAAGGTGGTGGTGCGGGGGCGTTCGGGTTCGGGCAAATCGACGCTGTTCCGGGCGCTCGCCGGGATCTGGCCGTTTGGCGAGGGCGAGATCCGCCGCCCCGCCGGAACCTATCTCTTTTTGCCGCAACGGCCCTATCTTCCGCTCGGCTCGCTCCGCCACGTCGTCTCGTATCCGGCGCCGGACGATGCGTTTCCAGACGCGGAGATCATCGAGGCGCTCGATGCGGTGGGGCTCTCCCATCTCACCGAACGGCTCGATGAGGACCACAATTGGGGGCTTTTGCTCTCGGGCGGCGAACAGCAGCGGCTCGCCATCGCGCGCGCGCTCCTCATCAAGCCCGACTGGCTCTTCCTCGACGAGGCGACCGCCAATCTCGATGCCGAGAGCGAGGCCGAGATCTACGTGCTGCTCCGCCGCCGCCTGCCCGGCGCCACCCTCATCTCGATCGCCCACAGCGCCAATGTGGTGCGTTTCCACGACCGCGAGGTGCTGCTGGTGCGCGAAGCCACGGGCGGGCATCTGGAGGAGACCGCAGCCTTGCCCGCCGCGTAAGCAGCCGCCCGCGCCCCTTTCGCGCCGGTTGACGGAGAAGGCACGGATTTTGCAAG
>KN174035.1:2066-4529 GCA_000759655.1 Acidicaldus organivorans
CTTACCCCTTGCCGGCGCGACGGCGGAAGGAGGAGAGAAATCGAGGTGGGGCGTTTTCGTCTGGGCTGTGACATCGGCGGGACCTTCACCGATCTCGTCCTCTTCGACGAGGAAACGGGACGCCTCCTCGTCCACAAGACGCCGAGCACGCCTAAAGACCCCTCGCAAGGGCTCGCCCGCGGCATCGCCGAGATCTGTGCTGAGGCGGGACTCAGCCCGGCGGAGGGGACGCTTCTGCTGCACGGCACCACCATCGCCACCAATGCGGTGCTCGAAGGGCGCTTTCCCCGCGGGGTGCTCGTCACCACCGAGGGGTTCCGCGACGTGCTCGAGATTGGACGGCATGCGCGGCGCGATCTCTACGGGCTCGACGCCGCCCCGCTCCCCCCGCTCATTGCCCGCCGCTTTCGCCTCGAGATCCGCTCGCGGATCGGGGCGAAAGGCGAGGTGGTGATCCCGCTCAGCCCCCCGGAGCTTGAGGCGCTGGCAGCGGAGATCGCGCGGCTTGCTCCCGAGACCATCGCCATCTCGCTCCTCAACGCCCCGGCCAATCCCCGCCATGAGCGCGAAATCGCCGATTTTCTGCGAAGCCGCTTCCCGAACGTTCCGGTGAGTTGCGGAAGTGAGGTCAATCCCGAGATCCGCGAATTCGAGCGCACCGCCACCACCGTGCTCAACGCGTTGCTGGCGCCGGTGATCGGGGCCTATCTCGACCGGCTCGGCGCCGCGCTCGAAGCGCTCGGCTGGCGCGCGCCCGTCCTCCTCGTGCAGTCGAATGGCGGTGTCTGCCGACCGGAGACGGCGCGGCGCGAGCCGATCCGCCTCCTCCTCTCCGGGCCGAGCGGCGGGGCGGCGGCGGCGCGGCGCTTCGCCGCCCGGCACGGGGTGTCCCATCTCGTCGCCTGCGATCTCGGCGGCACGAGTTTCGACGTGAGCCTCATCGTCGATGGCGAGATCGCGCTCGCCCAGAGCGGCGAGATCGCCGGCCGGCCGGTGCGCACGCCGATGGTCGAGATCCACACCATCGGCGCGGGCGGGGGCTCGATCGCCCGCCTCGAAGGCGGACGGCTGCGCGTGGGGCCGGAAAGTGCGGGCGCGGTGCCGGGACCCGCCGCCTATGGCCGCGGCGGCGACGCGCCCACCGTGACCGATGCCGATCTCCTGCTCGGGAGGCTTCCTGCCGCAGCACCGCTCGCAGGCGGGCTCAAACTCGATCGGGAGCGGGCGGCGGCGGTCTTCGCCCGCGACATCGCCCGCCCCCTCGGTCTTTCGGTGGAAGAGGCGGCCTCAGGCGCGCTCACCCTGCTCCACACCGCCATGGCCCATGCCCTGCGCCGCGCCCTCTTCGCGCGCGGGCTCGATCCGCGCGATTTCGCGCTGCTCGCCTTCGGCGGCGCGGGCGGGCTCCATGCCATCGCGGTGGCCGAGGAGGTCGGGATCGGGCGCGTCTTTTTCCCCGAGGCGGCGAGCGTCTTTTCGGCCTATGGCCTGCTCGGGCTCGACATCGTCCATGAGCTCGCCGAAAGCGCGGGCTTCGGACTGGAAGAGGCGACCCTGCCCCAACTCGCGGAAAAGGCCCGCGCCTTGCGGGAAAGAGCGGAGGCGCGACTTCAGGCAGACGGGATTGCCGCGGAAAGGCGCGCCTTCCGCCTCGCCCTCGATCTCCGCTATCGCGGCCAGGCCTTCGAGCTCACCATCGCCGCCCTCACTCCCGAGCCCGAGCCAGGGGCGTGGCTCGCCACGCTCCGCGCCGCGTTCGATGAGGAGCACCGCCGCCGCTACGGCCACGCCCATCCGGAGGCACCGGTCGAGGTGGTGACGCTGCGGCTTGCCGCAACCGGCCTTCTGCCGCCTTTCACCGACCCCCCTCCCCAGCCCCCCGCGACGGAGGTGAGACCCCGCGCCACGGCGCTTTTCGAGGACGGCCAATGGCAGGGGGTGCCGCTCTGGCCGCGGGCGGGGATGCCCTCCCTGCTCCGCGGACCGGCCCTCGTCACCGAGCCCCTCACCACGCTCTATCTCAAGCCGGGCTGGCGGATGCGCCGCCTCGCCGATGGCAGCCTGCTCGCCGAAAGGGAGGCGTCATGAGCGACGGGACGGGAGTGGATAGGACGGGACCGGGCGCGAGGATGGCCGGCGACGCGGTGATCGAGCGCGAAGTGATCGGGCACGCCCTCACCGCCATCGCCGAAGAGATGGCGCTCACCATCTGGCGCACCGCCCATTCGAGCATCGTCCGCGAACTCCTTGATTTCTCGACCGCCGTGTTCGACGCCGAGGGCCGGCTGCTCGCCCAATCGGCGCGCATTCCCCAGCATCTCAACTCGATGGGGGCGGCCCTTTCCGCCCTGCTCTCTGGCCCCTTCCCGGCGGAGAGTTTCGCCCCCGGCGACGTCATCGTCTTCAACGATCCTTACGCGGGGGGTCAGCACATCCCCGACCTGCTCGCCTTCCGCGCCGCAT
>KN174035.1:4561-5280 GCA_000759655.1 Acidicaldus organivorans
GCCACCGAGATCTTCCAGGAAGGGCTCCGCCTCCCGCCCGTGAAACTGATCGAGGCGGGCCGACGCAACGAGACGCTGCTCGCCGTCATCACCCACAATCTGCGCACGCCGGAGGCCTTCCTCGGCGATCTCGCCGCCGAGATCGCCGCGCTCGAGATCGGGGTGGCGGGGCTTTCCCGTCTGGCCCGCCGTTACGGTGTAGCAAGGCTGGCGAGAGTGGGAAACGCGCTCCTCGACCTTTCCGAAAACCTCTTACGGCAAGCGATCGCCGCCCTCCCCGACGGCCGCTACACCTTCACCGATCACATCGACGATGACGGGCTCGGCGAGCGGCCCTACCGCATCGAGGCGGCGGTGGAGGTGAAGGGGGATCACCTCACCGTCGATCTCACCGGCTCCGATGATCAGGCGCGCGGCCCGATCAACGCGACCCGCGCCTCGACCCTTTCCGCGGTCACCTACGCGGTGATGGCCGCGCTTGGCGCAGGAATCCCGGTCAATGCGGGCTGCGAGCGCCCCATCACGGTGATCACCCGGCCCGGCAGCATCGTCGATGCGGTCTTCCCCGCGCCGGTCGCCAACCGCATCGTCACCACCCACCGGCTCGCCACCACCCTGCTCGGCGCGCTCCATCCGCTACTTCCCGACCGCATCCCGGCCGCCTATTACGGCGTCTCCTACGTGGTGAGCTTCAAGACGCGCCACACTTCGGGGCGCCC
>KN174036.1:0-3770 GCA_000759655.1 Acidicaldus organivorans
CTCCCGGATTTCCCCCGACTCCCCCCTCTCCCCGCTCACGGCGCGCGACGGCGCAGCCCCGCTCGAAACCATGGTCGATGAGACCAACGGCGCCTTCTGGTGCTTCATCGGCGCCGAGAACCGCCCCTGCTTCAGCCCCGCTCTGCTCGCCTCCCTGCGCAGCATGCAGCGGAGCCTTCCCCTGCTCGCCGCCGAACGCGCCGCGCGCGGAGTGGAGCCACTCCGCTACTTCGTCGGGGGTTCGCGAATCCCCGAGACCTTCAATCTCGGCGGCGACCTCGAACTCTTCGCCGCGGCGATTCGCAGGCAGGATGTCGAGGCGCTCCGCCGCTACGGCCATCTCTGCGTCGAGGTGGTCCACAACTACTACACCGCCTTCGGTCTCCCCATGATCACCATCAGCCTGGTGGCGGGAGACGCCCTGGGCGGCGGCTTCGAAGCGGTCCTGGCGGCGGACGTGATCATCGCCGAACGCCGCGCCCGCTTCGGCCTGCCCGAGGTGCTGTTCAACCTCTTCCCTGGCATGGGGGCCTACAGTTTCCTCTCCCGCCGTCTCGATCCGGTCCGCGCCCAGAAAATGATCCTCTCCGGCAAGGTCTATAGCGCCGCCGAACTCGCCGAAATGGGGATCGTCGATGTGCTGGCCGAGGATGGCCGCGGCGAGGAAGCGGTGCGCGACTACATCGCCGCCACCCGCCGCACCGCCAACGCCCAGGCCGCGCTCTATCAGGCGCGCCGCCGGGTCAATCCGGTGACGCGCGAGGAGCTCGAAGCGGTGGTCGAGGTCTGGGTCGAGGCCGCGCTCCGACTTTCCGAGCAGGATCTGCGGCGGATGGAGCGCATCCTAAAGGCCCAGCGCATCAAGGAGAGCCGCGGTCAGGCGCGTCCGGCAGAGCAGGCGGCGCTCGCCCGCGCGAGCTGATTGGCCGCTCTTGCCCCTCTCGCCGCGCGGGCCAACGGAGCCTGGGCGGATTGCCGCTCAGCGCACGATCCGCCCGAGGAAGGGGGGAGCGAGGTCCGGACCTTCGATCTCGATTACCCAGAGGTCGGGATCGCGGGTGATTTCGCGGGCGAGACGCTGCTCGGCCTCGGCTTCGGCGAAAGGAGCGGGCGCCGCGGCGAGCCAGGCCGTCTCGCCCCCCTCATGACGGATGCGGCTCAGGATCATCGCCGTGCCGTCATGGCTCCTGAGCAGGAGCAGGATCCCGCCCGCCTCCTCCTCGCCGCGGCGACGGAGTGCGGCGAACCGTCCCTCGCGGGCGGCAAGACGCAGGAGAGCCGCGGCCTCGATCGCCGCCTTGAGCCGCGGGGAGCTCACTGGACCCTCGCCGCGGGCACCCGAGCCTCAGCCGACGCTTCCGTCACCCCCGCCAGCGGCGCCAGCCCACCAAAGGGCTTTATCCCGGAGGGCGCCGCCCCAGAGGGCGCGACCCTTGACCGGACCAGTCGGGTCGAGAAAGAAGGACGCCGCGCCCGCCGTCCCTCCTTTCGCTTCCCCTGGTCCTCTTTCTCGGGCTTTTCCGTCATGATCCCTTCCTTTACCGCGCTCGCGCCATTCCGTCCCGCCCACACCGCGCCATGATCGCCGCCCTCATCGTCGCCGCCGGCCGCGGCACGCGCTTCGGAGGTGATGTCCCCAAGCAGTACCGGCAACTCGGGGGGCTGCCCATCCTCCGCCGCACGCTCGAGGTCTTTCGCGCCCATCCCGCCATCGGTCGCATCCAGGTGATCATCCATCCCCAGGATTTGCCGCTTTACGAGGAAGCCGCGGGCGATCTCGGCCTGCCGCCGCCAGTCGCGGGCGGCGCGACCCGCCAGGACTCGGTCCGCCAGGGGCTCGAGGCGCTCGCTGGGCTTGGCGTGACGAAGGTCCTGATCCACGACGCGGTGCGTCCCTTCGTGACGCCAGAGCTGATCGGGCGGGTAATCGAGGCGCTCGGTGCCCATGACGGCGCGATTGCCGCCATCCCGGTGGTCGATACGCTGAAACGCGCCGAAGGAGAGCGATGCGCGGGAACGGTGCCGCGCGAAGGATTATGGCGGGCGCAGACGCCGCAGGGCTTCGACTTCGCCAAGATCCTCGCCGCCCACCAGCGCTTCGCTGGCCAGGAGCTCACCGACGATGCCGCGCTCGCCGAAGCGGCCGGGCTCGACGTGGTGCTGGTCCGCGGCAGCGAGGAGAATTTCAAGATCACCACCGAGGAGGACCTCG
This sequence comes from Acidicaldus organivorans, assembly GCA_000759655.1. GTDB lineage: Bacteria > Pseudomonadota > Alphaproteobacteria > Acetobacterales > Acetobacteraceae > Acidicaldus > Acidicaldus organivorans. Next base: position 2,213 of record KN174036.1, read on the forward strand.
AACGCGCCGCCCTGCTGCTCGCCGGGCGCGAGGCGCGCGCCGCCTCCGAGACCGGATGAGGCGCCCGAGCCTTGCCCGCCCCCCTCGTCTCGCGTAGAGCGTTGCGCCGAGGTTAGAGCACGGAGCGCAACCCCAAGGGAGATCCCGCATGCCGTCCGTCAAACGCGCCGTCGTCTTCGGGGGAACCGGCTTCATCGGCCGCTACGTGGTGAAGCGGCTGGCCCAGCTCGGCTATGTGGTGCGGGTCGCCGGGCGCGATCCCGAACGCGCCCAGCCGCTGAAGCCGATGGGCTTCGTCGGCCAGATCGTCCCCTATTACGCCCCGCTCGACGACGAGCCCGCGGTGCGCAAGGTGCTCGACGGGACGGAGCTCGCCGTCAACCTGGTGGGGATCCTGTTCGAGCGGAAGAAGGGGGATTTCCTCCGCGTCCATCGCGACGGCGCCGAACGGGTGGCGCGGCTTGCGCGGAGCCTGGGCGTGGCCCGCCTCGTCCATGTCTCGGCGATCGGCGCCGATGCCGCCTCTCCGAGCCTCTATGGGCAGAGCAAGGCGGCAGGCGAGGCAGCGGTGCGCGCCGCTTTCCCCGACGCCACCATCCTCCGTCCCTCGGTGGTATTCGGACCGGAGGATGCGTTCTTCAACCGCTTCGCCCGGCTCGCCCAGATCTCGCCGATCCTCCCGGTGATCGCGGGGGAGACGCGGATGCAGCCGGTCTATGTCGGCGATGTGGCCGATGCGGTGCTGGCGGGACTCACCCGCGACGACCTTCCCGCCTCCCTCTTTGAACTCGGCGGGCCACGCATCTGGCGCTTCCGCGAGATCCTCGAATACGTGCTCAAGGAGACGAACCGGCGCCGTCTGCTGCTTCCGCTGCCGATGGGTCTGGCCCGGTTGCAGGCCCGGCTCTTCGAGCTTCTGCCCAACCCGCCGCTCACCCGCGACCAGCTTCTCCTTCTCTCGCGCGACAATGTGGTGGGCGAGCACATGCCGGGGCTGCCCGAGCTCGGCATCGTGCCGACCCCGGTCGAGCTCGTCGTTCCCGACTATCTGCGCGCCTATCGCCGCCGCACGCCTGCGCCGCTGCCGACCCCCGCCTGACGACCCCCGCTTGAGTCGACCCCGCCTGAACCGGGGCGCCGCCCAAGCGCCCACCGCCCGGCGGGGCGGCCTCAGAAATCGGGCAGAGCGGGCTGAAGGCGCCCCCCGATCCGTACCGGGGCGAGGCGGCGGGCGAGCCCGGTGCGGTCATCGGTCTCGACGAAGATGCCTGCGAGCGTGGCCTCGCCCTCGGCGGGCTCGAGCCGCTCGTTCGGCCATTTGCGGTAGAAGCGGGCCACCGCCTGCTCCTTGCGCATGCCGATCACCGAATCGTAATCGCCGCACATGCCGAGATCGCTCTGATAGGCCGTGCCACCGGGCAGGATCTGCGCATCGGCGGTCGGGCAATGGGTGTGGGTTCCCACCACCAGCGAGACGCGGCCGTCGAAGGCGTGGGCGAAGGCCATTTTCTCGCTGGTCGCCTCGGCGTGGAAATCGATGATGATCGCATTCACCGTC
>KN174036.1:3994-5964 GCA_000759655.1 Acidicaldus organivorans
GGAACGGGCAGTCGAGGAGCTCCATGAAAAGCCGCCCCATCAGATTGAGCACCAGCACCTTACGCCCATCCGGCAGGCTGAGGCGGACCAGTCCCTGGCCCGGCGTGTTGGGCGGGTAATTGAGCGGACGGATGAGGCGGGCGCTTTCGGAGAGATAGGGCACGATCTCGCGCCGGTCGAAGGCGTGGTTGCCCGAGGTCAGCGCATCGGCCCCGGCGGCGAGGAAGGCCTCGGCCATGTCGGGCGCCACACCGAACCCGTGCGAGGCGTTTTCGACGTTGATGAGGACGAGATCGGCGGCGAGTTGGCGGCGGAGTTCGGGGAGTTTGGCGATCACCGCCTCGCGGCCCGCGCGCCCGACCACATCGCCGAGAAAGAGTATGCGCATTCCTGTCTCTCCGGAAGAAACATCCTGATCCCCGCCTCGGTCGCCACCGCATCGAGCGGCAGGTCGTGCGGGCCGGCCGGCACCTCCACCACTTCCTGGGCGCTGAAGGCGCAGCCGATGCGAAGCGCGCGCGGTGTACGGGCGAGGGTGAGGTCGTAATAGCCCGCGCCATAGCCGAGCCGCCGTCCCCAATGGTCGAAGGCGAGCAGCGGGACGAAATAGATCTCGGGCGTGCCGGGTTCGCCTTCCGGATGGAAGGTGCCGAACCGGCCGGGGCGGAGATCCGCCTCGTGCGTGAAGCGGCGGAAGATGAGGGGGTGGCCGCGCCGCGGCGTTTCCGGGAGATAGAGCGGATGGCCCGCATCGAGGAGGGCGCGGATCAGGGGGCGGATGTCGATCTCCTCGCCGATCGGCCAATAGGCGCCGATGGCCACACCCGGCGGTAGCGTGATTTCGCCGAGCACATGACGGGCGAGCGCCTCGCCTGCGGCGCGCGGATCGCCGAGCGTGCGCCGCCGGGCGAGCGCCTCCTGGCGCAACCGTGACTTCCGGGTGATGAGGCTTTCGTTCACCCACCCCTCCGCCCGAAGGGCCGGTTTCCGTTCCCGAAGGAGGGAACGGGTGGGTAGAAGCGCGGAGCCGTCATGGCCGTTGGCGTTACATCCTCCCTAAGGCCTGCGTGTGCAGGTGGGCGCCAGATACCGAGACCACGGCCCCGGCAGAGCCAGCTCCCAGGAGAATGCTCGTTGGCCCCGGGGATGATTGCCTGACGCACCCGACAGCCCCGCTCCTCTGATTTAGGCCTTTTCGCAGTGTTCGGCAATCGCCTCGGCCTGCGCGGCGAGACGGGCGATACGGGCGGCGAGCGCCGCGCGCCGCTGCTGCTCTTCGGGCGAAGGGGATGGGGGCGACGCGGACATGGCGAGCTTGAGATCGTGCAGCTCATCGGCCATGAGCAGGGCAGCGAGCAGCAGGAGGCGCGCCTCATCGCCCTGGGCGCCGAGCGCCTTGACCCGCTCGATCCGTCGCTCCACCTCGGCGGCCATCGCCTTGAGGTGCTCTTCCTGCCCGTCCGCGCAACCGACCGTGTGGTAATAGCCGTTGACCTTGAGCGTGACCTGCGCCACTCACCCCTCCCCTTCCTGGCTGGCCAGTTCCCGTTCGATCCGCGCGATCAGCGCATCGAGCGAGGCAAGGAGTTGGGGCGACGGAGCAGCGGTGGCGGCAGCACGGCGCCCGAGCGCGGCGGCGATGCGGGCGAGCGCCTTTTCCAGCCGGTCGAGGTCGTGTTCGAGTTCCGCCATGCCGTCGTCTGCCATCACCATCCCCTTTTCGTGCCGCCCCACCTCTGCGCCCACTTTCCCTCGGGTTTTGCCCGTCCTAAGTCCTCAACTCCCTTCTTTCGACGAGGGCGATGGGGGCGTCAAGCCATGATGCTGCCACCCGCGGTGATCCTGCACGGGGCCGAGGAAAGCGCCCTGCTCTCGCGGGCGGNGACATGGCGAGCTTGAGATCGTGCAGCTCATCGGCCATGAGCAGGGCAGCGAGCAGCAGGAGGCGCGCCTCATCGCCCTGGGCGCCG
>KN174036.1:5986-11389 GCA_000759655.1 Acidicaldus organivorans
GGGCGGGCAGTTTCGCCGGGGCGCGCTGGTGGCTCGCCCTCCTCGCCCAGCTTCGCGCCCGTCATCCGCGCCTCGCCGCCTACCCGTTCCTCGATTGTGCCGAGGACGGTGCCTCGGCTTTGGAGGCTATCCGTCACGGCGTGCCGGGACTGATCCTGAACCCCAAGGCGTTCGGTTTTGCCGAATGCGCCGAGCTCTGCCGGAAGCGGGGCATCTTTCTGCTCCAGGCCGCCCCGCCTGCCTTCGATCCCCTCCATGCGCCTCTTCGGCATGGGCGGAGCGGGCCGAAAAATTCCCCCCTCTCACCCGCCGCCTCATGACAGGTGAGGGCAAGATCGGCTAACCAGAGCGCCAAACGCCCCGAGCCGGCCAAGCTTAGCTGGTTAAGCCTATCCGGGTGAGGATGATCGCGTGAAGCTATGGAGGACCTCGATGCGCCTGACCGAAACCGTGAAAAACATGCTCTCCTGGTATGAGAGCGACACGCCCGGCACCAAGGCCAATCTCGCCCGCATCCTGATGGCGGGACGTCTCGGCGGGACGGGCCGCCTCGTCATCCTGCCCGTCGATCAGGGCTTCGAGCACGGCCCGGCGCGAAGCTTCGCTCCCAACCCGCCGGCCTATGACCCGCGCTATCATTTCGAGCTCGCTGTCGAGGCGGGGCTTTCCGCCTATGCCGCGCCGCTCGGGATGCTGGAGGCGGGGGCGACGAGCTATGCCGGCGAGATCCCGCTCATCCTCAAGCTCAACTCCTCGAACAGCCTCGCCACCAACAAGGACCAGGCGGTGACGGCGAGCGTGCGCGATGCGCTGCGGCTCGGCTGCTCGGCGATCGGCTTCACCATCTATCCCGGCAGCGAATACGCCTTCGAGCAGATGGAGGAGCTTCGCGAACTCGCCCGCGAGGCCAAGGAGGCGGGGCTCGCCGTGGTGGTGTGGAGCTATCCGCGTGGCCCGGCGCTCGACAAGGCGGGCGAAACGGCGCTCGACATTTGCGCCTACGCCGCGCACATGGCCGCCCTCCTTGGCGCGCACATCATCAAGGTGAAGCCGCCCACCGAGCACATCAGTCTGGATGCGGCGAAGAAGACCTATGAGAAATACGAGATCCCCCGCGCCACGCTTGCCGAACGGGTGAGGCACGTGATGCAGACCGCGTTCAATGGGCGCCGGATCGTCGTCTTCTCGGGCGGCGAGAGCACCGGCACCTCCGAACTGCTCGCCACCATCCGCGCCCTGCGCGATGGCGGCGCACACGGCTCGATCATCGGCCGCAACACCTTCCAGCGCCCGCGCGAGGAGGCGCTCGCTTTGCTTGCCGAAATCATCGCCATCTATCAGGGTAAGGCGTAAACAGGGCAGGGCGTAAGCAGGGGAAGGCGTGAGAGGGGGAGGCGCGCAGGGCGTGACGAAGGCAGAGGTAAAGGGGAAGAAAGAGGAACGGGCTTGCCGGATCTATCTGATCACCCCGCCCGCCTTCGACCCCGAGGCGCTGCGCGATAGGCTCGCCGCCGCGCTCGATGCCGGGGACGTCGCCGCGCTCCAGCTCCGAATGAAGGGCGTGGATGACGATACGCTGAAACGCGCCATCGACGTCCTCCGCCCGGTGGCGCAGGAGCGCGGCGTCGCTTTCATCCTCAACGACCGTCCCGATCGCGTCCGTGAGACGGGCTGTGATGGCGCCCATGTCCTCCGCCCCGACATGGGCGCCATCACAGCCCGGCTCACGGACGAGATCGGGACGGTCGTTGAGGATGAAAGCGGCGCCGCGCTCCTGCGCCACCGGGCGGAGGAGCGCGGCGTCGCTTTCATCCTCAACGACCGTCCCGATCTCGTCCGTGAGACGGGCTGTGATGGCGCCCATGTCCTCCGCCCGGTGGCGCAGGAGTGCGGCGTCGCTTTCATCCTCAACGACCGTCCCGATCTCGTCCGTGAGACGGGCTGTGATGGCGCCCATGTCGGGGCGGAGGACATGGGGGTGGCGGAAGCCCGCCGCCTGCTCGGCCCCGAGCTCACGCTCGGGGCAAGCTGCTACGCGAGCCGGGATCTCGCGATGCGGGCAGGCGAAGCGGGGGCGGATTACATCGCGTTCGGCGCGTTCTTTCCCACCACCACCAAGGAGGCGAAGACCCGCGCCACCCCTGATCTCCTCACCTGGTGGTCGGAGCTGATGGTGCTGCCGGTGGTGGCGATCGGCGGGATCACCGCCGAGAACTGCGCGCCCCTGGTGCGGGCGGGGGCGGATTTCCTCGCCGTGATCGGTGCCGTCTGGCAGCATCCGGAAGGACCGGTGGCGGGGGTGCAAGCACTCGATCGCGCCATCGCCCGCGCCCTCGACGGGGCTTGAGGGAGCGCGAAGAGGCGCGCGGAGGCCGGGGCCTCTCATCCCGCGCGCGCGGATTTTCGAGGCGTCTCAGCACCCGTCGCCGTGGCGCGAGAAGTTCTGGACGTGACCGTTGACGATTTCGAACACGGTCTGACAGGTGGTGACGTCCACCGCGCCGCCGAAACCCGGCTCGCCGAAGTCGAATGGGCCGCCCATCATGCCGAAGCCGAAACCAGGATCGGAATAGTAGCTCTCACTCGACTGGTTGTAGGCAAGAAATTTGTGGCCGTTGGCGACATAGGTCTGCTGCGGCACGCCCATCCGTTCGATAAGCTGGTCCTCAGTTAGGCCAATCATGCTGGAGAGATAAGTCTCCTCCTGCTGTTCGTAATTGACGCAGGCGGCAAGTGCGAGAACGGTGAAGAGAAGAAACGGCAGACGGCGCACGGCGTCCTCTCTTTTGCGAGTCATGTCTGGCGTGAGGGATCAGATGCAGGGAATCGGGCAGGATGGTGCGACAGTCTCCTCGCCGGACGTGATGCGGTGAAATCAACTTGTGGTGAAGATGCCGAGCCCCCTCGGTCGCCCTGCGGAGAGCGATCATTCAATCTGGGTCGGGCTGACCCGGCTCGAGGTTGGCGAGGGCCGGACGCCTTCCGGAGCGGGCGGGCGGACCCAGATGATGCGGTCGGTGGTGAACGAGGCGTTGCGCACCGCCTTGCGGAGTTCGTCCTCGCTCACCCGCGCCCCCGGCTTGAGCCAGAGCACGGCGCGCCCTTCTTCCATGATGAAGCGCATCTTGGCCACGCCCGGCACTTCGAGGAAACGCCGCCCCAGGCCGAAGGTCGAAAATGGCGAGGTGACGCCGAGCACGATGACATGAACCTCGCCATAGCCGGGCGGCGCACTGTAATCGGGGTGAACCCGGCCATCCCGTCCGCTGGGGTCCCCCCCCACGGGGACGACGGCGTCGGGAGAAGCGGGCGTGCCCGCAATGGCCGCTCGATCGGGAGCGGCACAGCCGAGGAGGGCGAGGCCCAGCCAGACCAAAACGAGCCTTCCACCTCTTGGCCAGAGCACGGTCCGTCTTCCTCTCACGTCACCTTCCGGCTTTCCTCCATGAGGCGGTGAACGTTATCCACTCCCTCAGTGTAAATCAACCTATTACCAGTGAAAGGATGTGAAAAAGTTCCATCGAAAGGTGAACAGCACGCCGTAATTGTCATGGGTGGCGCCAGGAGCGCGGTATTGCTGGAGCATCGGAAACAAGCCGGTCAGCGCCCAACCCCAGATGGGGGTGCTATAGATGAGGCCAGGGTCGATCAGCCAGAGCTGCCCGCCCGTCCCGGCGATCGTCTGTCCATAAAGGCGATCGACCGCCTGAAGCGTGTAGTTGGTCTCGAGCGAGGCGAAGAGCTCGGCCGGTACCTCGCGGTCGAGATCCTGCGGCCAGAGCAGCACATGCACCGCCGCATCGGCGAGAAGCGAACTCCCCTGACGGTAGCCGGCGGCGCTCGCGTAGTCCTGGAAGCCGACGAGGGCCTGGGCATTCCAGCGCAGCGTCTGATAGGAGGTGGTGAGCGCCTCGCGCGTGCCCCACTCGCCAGAGGCGGGCTGCAGGGGCCGCGGCAATTGATCGTTGGTGTTGTCCATGCCGGTCGGGATGTCGATCCCGATATAGGGCGCGATGCGGAAGGTGGAGCCGATCCCATCGAGCTCGTAAAGATTGTAGCGGGCGTCGATCACCGTATCGCCGAATCCCACCGCCCATTGCTGGCTGTTCCTGCCGCCCGTCACTATGTTGGCCGAATTGGCGACCAGCGCCTTGTCCTCGAGAATGAAGGCGAGGTCGGGCGAGGCGCCGTAGAGAACGACGTTTTCCTCATAGATGTTCTGCACCCCGTCGGTCTCGTTGGTGTTAGCCGATTTCCGGACGGACGATGAGATTGCCCGCCGAGACCGGAGCGGCCGAGGGGAAGGTGATCTGGGCCTGGGCGGGACGCACCAGCAGGGCAAGCAGAAGGAAGACGGCGAGCGTGAGCCCGCGACGCAGCGAAACGCCTGGCATTGGCGGCCTCAGTTCCGAGGCGCGGGTGTGGTGGGAGACGTGGCCGACGCCGAACCTGCGCTGCTGGCCGCAGCATGAGCCACCGTCGCCTCATCCGGCTTGCGGATCCAGACGATCTTGCCAAGGCTGTAGGAGGCGCTGCGGACCGCCTTGGCGATGTCCTCGTCGGTCACGTGGGCGCCGGGTTTGATCCAGACATCGGCAAGCCCCTCCTCGAGGATGAAAGTGACCTTCTCCACGCCAGGGATCTCCTGGAAGCGTTTCTGGATGCCAAAGACGAAGAACGGCGCGGTGACTCCGAGGATGATGACATGGACCTCGCCATAGCCGGGAGGCGCGGTGACATAGCGCGGATTGGTGGGGGCGGCCGTATCGGCTTGGGGCGGCGTGGCAGGGTTACTCGCCGCCCACGCCTCCTGCACCGAGGCCGCCGCGAGAGCGCCGAGCGCGACCAGTCCCATCCCAAACGCGCACCATTTCTTGATCTCGATCATGGAAACCCCCACTCCCGTGTGTTTGATCACGCGAGACACTCCCTCCCCCGCCGAGCGGGCCTTTGACGTCCGGCATGTCACGGGCAGCGTGCGTCCAAACCCGCGCGTCCTGCGTAAACCGGACGATGACGACAGCCCGCAACCTTCGAATTTATGCAGACACGCTGCCACGGCCTAGGGCATGTTGCGTTGCGAAATGTAACAGCCCTGAGCCTCTGCGTCTTGCGGCAGCGCCCCTCTCGCTCATATGGTGGACGAAGGAGCCGCGCCGATCAAGGGCAGCAATGCTGGCAGAAAGCGAAAGCAGGACGGAAGAGGAGGAACTCGCTGCCCTCTTGGGGCAGATCGCGGCGGGCGACCGACGCGCCTTCCGTCTCCTCTATGACCGGGAAAGCGCCCAACTCTACGGAGTCGCCCTCCGGCTGACCCGCGATGCGGGATTGGCGGCAGACGCGGTGCAGGAGGCGTTTCTGCAGGTCTGGCAGCATGCGGCCGCTTTCGATGCGGCGCGGGGC
>KN174036.1:11479-19662 GCA_000759655.1 Acidicaldus organivorans
CGGCCGCGAACCTGGCTCATCAGTCTGGTGCGCTACCGGGCCCTCGATCTTATCCGCCGCCGGAGCCGCGAGGTTCCCGCCGCCGACCCCCACCCCGACGACCCCGCCGATGAGAGCCCCGACGTCCTCGAAGCCCTCTCCCGGCATCGCGAGGCGGAGGCCCTGGAGCGCTGCCTCGAGACCCTCGCCCCCGACCGTCGCAGCCTGATCAGGGCTGCTTTCCTCGACGGGCTCTCCCATCAGGATTTGGCCGCGCGGCTCAAGGCACCGCTCGGCACGGTGAAATCCTGGATCCGGCGGAGTCTCGCCGCGCTCAGGGAGTGTCTGGAGCAATGAGCGGCGCAGACGACGAACGGACGATCCAGGCGGGCGAATACGTGCTCGGCCTGCTCGAGGGCGAGGAGCGGGCCCGCTTCGAGGAGATGGCGCGGCGCGATCCGGAGATCGCGCGCGAGATCCATGCCTGGGAAGAGCGCCTCGCCCCCCTCACCCGCGCCGTAGCCCCGGTTGCGCCGCCCGCCACCCTCTGGGCGCGGATCGAGGCCCAACTCGATGCTGCCGGGCCGCCCCGCGCGGCGCTTCCCTGGCGCCGGCGTCTCCGCCTCTGGCAGAGCGCCACCGCAGCGGGCTTTGCCCTCGCCGCGGCGTTGCTGGCCTGGACGGTGCTCGGCCCCGTCGAGCGGCACGCCACACCCCCCGTTCCACTCGCCATGGGCACGCTCACGCCCAGCCAGGGCGAGGGCCCCCGTCTTGCCGCCGTGCTCGGCAAAGACGGGCAGCTGATGGTGGCAAGCCCTGCCCCCATGCCGCCGCCTCCTGGCCGTAGCTACGAGCTCTGGATCCTGCCCAAAGGGGCAAACACCCCCCGCTCCCTCGGCGTGATGCCGGAGAGCGGGCAGAAGGCGGCCGAGGTGGGCGGGAACGTCCGCGAGGCCGAGGTGATGATCAGCCTCGAGCCTCGAGGCGGGTCGCCGACCGGGCTTCCGACCGGTCCGGTGGTTTACGCAGGCAAGATCAGCGCCCTCGATTGATCGCCGGTTCAGATCGGGTTCCGCGCTTCCGGCCCTCGTTGGGGGAGGCGCGTGTGCCGAAGCGCTCGCGCAAAAGAACGGCCCGGGAAGTGTTCCTTCCCGGGCCGTGCGACACACCCTGGAGAGATCGGAAAATCAGCCCGGCATCAGGACCCGGTCGATGACATGGATGACGCCGTTCGACTGCTTGACATCATAGATCGAGATATCGGCGACGTTGCCCTTCTCGTCCTTGACCATGATGTTCTGCGAGCCATTCATCATGAAGGTGAGGGTGCCGCCCTCGAGCGTCTTGAGCGTCGCCTGACCGTGACCCGCCATGATCATCCGCCGGAGCTCGGTCGAGCTGTAGTCGCCGGGGACGACGTGATAGGTGAGGATCTTGGTGAGTGTGGCCTTGTTTTCGGGCTTGACCAGCGTCTCCACCGTGCCGGGCGGCAGGTCGTTGAACGCCTCGTTGGTCGGGGCGAAGACGGTGAACGGCCCCTTGCCGTTGAGGGCATCGACCAGCCCGGCCGCCTTCACCGCGGCGACCAGCGTGGTGTGGTCCGCCGAATTGAGCGCGTTCATGACGATGGTCTTGTTGGGATACATGGGCTGGCCGCCGACCACCACCACGGCGTCGGATGCAGCCCACACCACGGGGGCCGCGGCGAGCGCCGAACCCAGAACCAAAAGTGCTACGGAGCGTCTCACGGGATGAACCTCCCTTGCTGGAGTTGACGATGTGCACGGCGGGCCCCGCCGTCATTCTCCATTACGGAGCGGGGCGGAAACCGGATGCAGGAGCGGCAAAAATTTTCGGGCCTCATCCTTTTCACGAAGCCGAGATCGGCCGGCTTCCCTCTTGCCGCCGGGCCCCGCTGCCCTTTTTTTCGCCATGATCGGTGCCAAGTATCTCTTAGACGAACGTCTTCTCGGGCCGCGCGCATCGACCGCAGCCGGCCCTGCACGGTGAGGAACGTATCATGCGCCGCCGCCGCACCCTTTCCCTTCCCGCTCTCGTCGCGGTGCTGGGGCTAGCCGCCTGCGCCTCCCAGGCCGACTACTATACCCAGGGCTATGCCAGCGATTTCGTCGAACCCGGCTACGGAGGCTATTATGGCTATCCCGCCTACGCCGCCGTCGATCCCTACTGGGGATTCGACCCGTGGTGGGGGTTCGGCTTCATCGGCCTCGGCGCCTTCGGCTTCGGCGGTTATGAGATCGTCAACAATTACTACCACGGCGGAGGCGGTTTCCATCCGGGGAGCGGCTTCCACCCCGGAGCCGGCTTCTACCACGGAGCGGGCGGGTTTGGCGGGCCCTGGGCGCATGCCTATGGCGGGCCGGGCCATTTCGGCGGCTTCGCCGGGATGCATCCGGGCTTCGGCCATTTCGGCGGCTTCCACGGCGGCGGATTTGCGAGCCATCACTGACCGCGGCCTCCCGTGTCCCGAAAGATCGAGGAAACCGAGAGAGCCGCTTCGGCCGGCTGAGCCGATCCCGTGGCGTTCTCTTTTCACATCGTAAAAACCCTGCCATCATTGCCGCATAGATGGCCGGCGCAGCGCATGGGGGAGGAGGATCAAGCGTGCGAGAAGAAGCAACCGACATCGTCGTGGTCGGCGGCGGCAATGCCGCCCTCACCGCGGCGCTTGCCGCTCGCGAGGGCGGCGCGCGGGTGGTGGTGCTGGAGCGCGCCCCCGAAGATGAGGCGGGCGGCAACTCCGCCTTTACGGCAGGGGCGATGCGCGTGGTCTATCGCGGGCTTGAAGATCTCCGCGCCCTGATGCCCGACCTCTCGGAAGAAGAGATCGCCCGCACCGATTTCGGCACCTATACCGAGGAGCAGTTCTTCGACGACATGGCGCGGGTCACCCAGAACCGCACCGATCCCGATCTCTGCGAGATCCTCGTCCGCGAAAGCCACCCCACCCTCCTCTGGATGCGCAGCAAAGGCGTGCGGTTTCAGCCGATCTATGGCCGGCAGGCCTTCAAGGTGGAGGGACGCTTCAAGTTCTGGGGCGGCCTCACCGTCGAGGCGTGGGGCGGCGGGCCGGGGCTGGTCGCCGCCCTCACCCGCGCCGCCCGCAACGCCGGGATCGACATCCGCTATCAGAGCCGCGCGGTGAGGCTCGCGAGCGACGGGTTCGGAGTGCACGGCGTCGAGGTGAGAAAGCGCGACGGCGAACGCTATCTGCTCCGCGCCCAGGCCGTCATCCTCGCCGCGGGCGGCTTCGAGGCCGATCCCGAGATGCGGGTGCGCTATCTGGGCCCGGGCTGGGAACTCGCCAAGGTGCGCGGGAGCCGCTTCAATACCGGGGACGGGATCAAGATGGCGCTCGCCATCGGCGCCGCGCCGGTCGGCAACTGGTCGGGCTGCCACGCAGTGGGCTGGGACTTCAACGCCCCCGAGTTCGGCGATCTCAGCGTGGGCGATGGGTTCCAGAAACACTCCTACCCGTTCGGCATCATGATCAATGCCGAAGGGAAACGCTTCGTCGATGAGGGCGCCGATTTCCGCAACTACACTTATGCCAAATACGGCCGCGTCATCCTCGCCCAGCCCGGTCATTTCGCCTGGCAGATCTTCGACGGCCAGGTGCTGCATCTGCTGCGCGACGAATACCGCATCAAGCGCGTCACCAAAGTGCGGGCCGAGACGCTCGAGGACCTGGTGGCCAAGCTCGAAGGGGTGAATGCCGAGGCGGCGCTCGCCGAGATCCGCGCCTTCAACGCCGCCGTCCGCCGCGACATTCCGTTCAACCCCAACGTCAAGGACGGCAGGCGCACCGAGGGGCTTCCCATCCCCAAGAGCAACTGGGCCAACCCGATCGAAGTGCCGCCCTTCGAGGCCTATCAGGTGGGCTGCGGCATCACCTTTACCTTCGGCGGGCTTCGCATCGACACCCGCGCCCAGGTGCTCGACCAGGACCTCGATCCGATTCCCGGCCTCTACGCCGCGGGGGAATTGGTGGGTGGTCTCTTTTATTTCAATTATCCGGGCGGGACGGGGCTCACCTCGGGCGCCGTCTTCGGCCGCCGCGCCGGGATGAGTGCGGCAGCCGACCTCGCCGCGCGGGGCCCCCGCGCGCCGAAGGGGCCGTTCCTGCCCGTACCCAGCCTCGCCTGAGGGCGGCGCTCGCAACACCCCCTGATAGACGGAGCCCGGCTCGAAAGAACTCCCGCCTCGAGGGGCGGCATCTGTCTCTCAATTCACTGGGGCGAATTCACTGGGGCGCGCGAGGCGGCCTCGATGAGGCGCTCACCGGTCTCGAGGTAAGCGGCGCTTCGCCGCGGCCCACGTGCCGCGTCGAGAAGGAAATTACACGATATCGCGTTGAGAAAAAGGAAGTGGTGCCCAGGGGCGGAATCGAACCACCGACACTGCGATTTTCAGTCGCATGCTCTACCAACTGAGCTACCTGGGCGACGGGGCGTTTCCTAGCCGATTTCTTTTCGGCCATCAACACCCCGCACCATGACACCGCTTCCCTCAGGGCGAGGGAAGCGGCGTCGGCGCATCGGACGTCACCGCGCCACGGCGGCGGGTCGCCAAACTCTTGAGGTGGCGCATCACGCTGCCCGTCCCCGCCGGGATGAGGCGGCCCACGATGACGTTTTCCTTGAGGCCGGTGAGGTAATCGACCTTCCCCGCCGTGGCCGCTTCGGTGAGCACCCGCGTCGTCTCCTGGAAGGAGGCGGCGCTGATGAAACTGTGCGTCTGCAGGCTCGCCTTGGTGATCCCCTGCAGCACCGGCGTCCATTGCGCAGGCCGCTCGCCGGCGGCGAGGCGTGCCCGATTTTCCGCCTCGGCCTCGAGGCGGTCCACCTGTTCGCCGACGAGATAGGTCGTGTCACCGGGATCAGTGATTTCGACCTTCTGCAGCATCTGGCGGACGATCACCTCGATATGCTTGTCGTTGATCTTCACGCCCTGCAGCCGGTACACTTCCTGGATCTCGTTGATGAGATACTCGGAAAGCGCCTCGATACCGAGGATGCGCAGGATGTCGTGCGGCACCAGCGGGCCATCGACCAGCGGATCGCCGCGGCGGACGAAATCCCCTTCCTGCACCGAAACGTGCTTGCCCTTGGGGATGAGATACTCGGTGCTCTCGCCGGTCTCGTCGTTGCGCACCACGATGCGGCGCTTCGACTTGTAGTCCTTGCCGAACTCGACCCGCCCGTCGATCTCCGAAATGATGGCGTGATCCTTGGGCCGCCGCGCCTCGAAGAGCTCGGCGACGCGCGGCAGACCGCCGGTGATGTCGCGCGTCTTGCCCCCTTCGCGCGGCAGGCGGGCGATCACGTCACCCGCATGCACCCGCGCCCCGTTATCGACGGAGAGGATCGCATCGGGGGGCAGGAAGTAACGCGCCTCGTTGCCATTGGCGAGCCGGACCACGTTGCCGTTCTCGTCGCGGAGCTGGATCCGCGGACGGAGATCGGGACCGCGCGCACCCTGCTTGTAGTCCACCACCACCTTGGAGGCGAGGCCGGTGACCTCGTCGGTGCGTTCAACCAGGGTGACGCCCTCGATGAGGTCCATGTATTCGACCACACCATCTGCCTCTGTGATGATGGGCAGGGTGTAGGGATCCCATTCGGCGAGCTTCTGGCCGCGGGTGACCATCGCGCCTTCATCGACGAAGAGCCGCGCACCATAGGGAATGCGGTAGCGCGCCCGCTCGCGGCCATGTTCGTCGAGAATGACGATCTCGCAGTTGCGCGCCATCACCACCGGGTTGCCCTGGCTGTTGTTGACCACGCTGCGGTTCTTGATCGAGACGCGGCCCTCATGCGTCGCCTCGACGCTCGACTGCTCCGCACCGCGCTGGGCGGCGCCCCCGATATGGAAGGTGCGCATGGTGAGCTGCGTGCCGGGCTCGCCAATCGACTGCGCGGCGATCACGCCCACCGCCTCGCCGACATTGACCGGCGTGCCGCGGGCGAGGTCGCGCCCATAGCAGGCCGCGCACACGCCGCGCTGGGACTCGCAGGTCAGCACCGAGCGGATGCGCACCTCCTCGATGCCCGCCTTTTCGATGCGCTCGACGTGCTCTTCCTCGATCAGCGTATTACGTGCGACGACCACCGCGCCGCTCACCGGATCGACGATGTCCTCAGCGGCGGTGCGGCCCAGGATGCGCTCGGCCAGGCTCGAGACCACTTCGCCGCCATCGATCACCGCCTTGACCGACAGGCCGCGTTCGGTACCACAATCCTCTTCGGTGATGATGCAGTCCTGGGCGACGTCCACCAGGCGGCGGGTGAGGTAGCCCGAGTTCGCCGTCTTGAGCGCCGTATCGGCGAGCCCCTTGCGCGCGCCGTGCGTCGAGTTGAAATACTCGAGCACGGAGAGACCCTCCTTGAAGTTGGCGATGATCGGCTGCTCGATGATCTCGCCGGAGGGTTTGGCCATCAGGCCGCGCATGCCGGCGAGCTGACGCATCTGGGCTGGGCTGCCACGTGCACCGGAATGGCTCATCATCCACACCGAATTGATCGGCTTGCCGGGCTCGAGCTTGCTGATCTCCTTCATCATTTCGGCAGCGACCGCATCCGTGCAGCGCGACCAGGCATCGACCACCTTGTTGTAGCGCTCACCGGCGGTGATCAGACCATCCTGGTATTGCTGCTCGAATTCCTTGACCTCCGCCTGGGTCTTGCGGATCAGCTCCTCTTTCGTCGCCGGAATGATCAGGTCATCCTTGCCAAAGGAGATGCCCGCCTTGGCCGCCTGGGTGAAGCCGAGCCCCATGAGACGGTCGGCGAAGATCACGCACTCCTTCTGGCCGCAGTGGCGATACACGACGTCGATGACGTCCGAGATGTTCTTTTTGGTGAGCGGACGGTTGATCAGGTCGAAGCTCACCTGCGGATGTTCAGGCAGGATCTGCGCGATCAGCATCCGCCCCGGCGTGGTGACGACGCGGCGGGTGGAGACGCTGCCATCTGCATTGCGGCTTTGGATGCGCATGCGGATCTTGTCGTGCAGACGGAGCGTGCCGCTCGCCAGCGCGTGCTCGATTTCAGCGAGGCTGCTGAACGCGGGCGCCTGCTCGTCCGGGGTGTGCTGGAACTCGTAAGTCTCGAGCGAGAGATAATAGAGCCCGAGCACGATGTCCTGGCTCGGCACGATGATCGGCTTGCCATTGGCCGGGCTCAGGATGTTGTTGGTGGACATCATGAGCACGCGCGCTTCGAGCTGCGCTTCGAGGCTCAACGGCACGTGCACCGCCATCTGGTCGCCGTCGAAGTCGGCGTTAAAGGCGGTGCAGACCAGCGGATGGAGCTGGATCGCCTTGCCTTCGATGAGGAGCGGCTCGAAAGCCTGGATGCCGAGCCGGTGCAAGGTGGGCGCCCGGTTGAGCAGCACTGGATGCTCGCGGATCACTTCCTCGAGAATATCCCACACCTCGGGCCGCTCCCGCTCCACCATGCGCTTGGCTGCCTTGATGGTCGGGGCAAGCCCGTATTTCTCGAGCTTGGCGTAGATGAAGGGCTTGAAGAGCTCGAGCGCCATCTTCTTGGGCAGACCGCATTGATGGAGCTTGAGCTCCGGCCCCACCACGATCACCGAACGGCCCGAGAAATCGACGCGCTTGCCGAGCAGGTTCTGGCGGAAGCGGCCCTGCTTGCCCTTGAGCATGTCGGAAAGCGATTTGAGCGGGCGCTTGCTCGCGCCGGTGATCGGCCGCCCGCGGCGTCCGTTGTCGAACAGCGCATCGACGCTTTCCTGCAACATCCGCTTTTCGTTACGGACGATGATCTCCGGCGCGCGAAGCTCGATCAGCCGCTTGAGACG
This sequence comes from Acidicaldus organivorans, assembly GCA_000759655.1. Taxonomy (GTDB): domain Bacteria; phylum Pseudomonadota; class Alphaproteobacteria; order Acetobacterales; family Acetobacteraceae; genus Acidicaldus; species Acidicaldus organivorans. The sequence continues at coordinate 19,304 of KN174036.1, forward strand.
GTTGTTGCGGTTGATGACGCGCCGGTAGAGATCGTTGAGATCACTCGTCGCGAACCGCCCGCCATCGAGCGGCACCAGCGGACGGAGCTCCGGCGGGATGACCGGAATGACGTCGAGCACCATCCATTCCGGGCGCGTCCCGGAAGAGATGAACGCCTCGATCAGCTTGAGACGCTTGACGATCTTCTTGCGCTTGGCCTCGCTCGTCGTCTCCTTGAGCTCCTCTCGGAGTTTGGCCTGTTCGGCCTGGAGATCGATACCACTCAGCAGCTGCTTGACCGCCTCGGCGCCGATGCCGACCTCGAAAGCGTCCTCGCCGAACTCCTCGCGCTTGGCCTCGAACTGCTCCTCGGTGAGGA
>KN174036.1:19754-28237 GCA_000759655.1 Acidicaldus organivorans
GCTGATGGAGCTTGAGGTCGGTGGTGCCGGGCTCGAGCACGACGTAGCTCTCGAAGTAGAGAACCTTCTCGAGCTCACGCAGCGTCATGTCGAGCATGAGCCCGATGCGGCTCGGCAGCGACTTGAGGAACCAGATGTGCACCACCGGCGCGGCGAGCTCGATATGGCCCATCCGCTCGCGCCGCACCTTGGCCAGGGTGACCTCGACGCCGCATTTCTCGCAAATGATGCCGCGGAATTTCATCCGTTTGTATTTGCCGCAAAGACACTCATAGTCCTTGATCGGCCCGAAGATGCGGGCGCAGAAGAGCCCGTCCCGCTCTGGCTTGAAGGTGCGGTAATTGATGGTCTCGGGCTTCTTGATCTCGCCAAAGGACCAGCTCTTGATCTGCTCAGGCGAGGCGATGTTGATCCTGATCCGATCAAAAGACTCTGCCTGGCTGACCTGTCCAAAAATCCGCATCAATTCGTTCATGATCCGAACCCTCTGTCCCGCTCGCCCACCGCTCTCTTCTGCCAATCCGTTTCAGCCGCGCGCCACCCTGCTCATTCGTTGGACGACTCGAGCTCCACGTTGAGGGCAAGCGATTTGAGCTCCTTGACGAGAACGTTGAAGCTTTCCGGAATCCCGGCCTCGAACGTATCCTGCTCGCGCACGATCGCCTCATAGACCTTGGTGCGTCCGGAGACGTCGTCCGATTTCACGGTGAGCATCTCCTGCAGCGTGTAGGCCGCGCCATAGGCCTCGAGCGCCCAGACTTCCATTTCGCCGAAGCGCTGGCCGCCGAACTGCGCCTTGCCGCCGAGCGGCTGCTGGGTGATCAGGCTGTAGGGCCCGATCGAGCGGGCGTGGATCTTGTCATCGACCAGGTGATGGAGCTTGAGCATGTAGATGTAGCCCACCGTCACCTTGCGCTCGAACGGCTCGCCGGTGCGGCCATCGACCAGCGTCACCTGGCCGGAGGTGTCGAGCCCGGCTTCGGCGAGCATCGCCTCGATGTCGGGGATGCGCGCCCCGTCGAACACCGGCGTGGCGATCGGCAGACCGTTGCGCAGCCCCTCGCAGAATTCCCTGAAATCTTCGTCGGAAAGCGAGGCGAGGCCGTTCTTTTCGAAATCCCGGCCATAGATGCGCTTGAGCTTCTCCTCCACCGCGGCGCGTTCGGCGACATGGCGCTGCCATGCATCGACCAGTTCGCCCACCTGGCGGCCGAGATTGGCGCAGGCCCAGCCGAGATGGGTCTCGAAGATCTGCCCCACATTCATCCGGCTCGGCACGCCGAGCGGGTTGAGCACGATATCGACCGGCGTGCCGTCTTCGAGGAACGGCATGTCCTCGATCGGCACCACGCGCGAGACCACGCCCTTGTTGCCGTGACGTCCCGCCATCTTGTCGCCGGGCTGCAACTTGCGCTTCACCGCGATGAAGACCTTGACCATCTTCATCACGCCGGGGAGCAGCTCGTCGCCGCGCTGGATCTTCTCGACCTTGCTCTCGAAACGCTCCTGCAGCCGGCGCACCGCCTCGTCGAACTCGCGCTTGAGCTGCTCGATCTCGGCCATCACCGCGTCATCCTGCACCTCGATGTTGCGCCAGAGGTGCCGCGGCTGCTGCTCGAGGATCTCCTCGGTGAGGATCGTCCCCGCCTTGATGCCCTTGAAGCCGCCCGCCGCCTTGCGGCCGATCAGCTTCTCGCGCAGGCGGTTGTAGAAGGAGCGCTCCTGGATCGCCTTCTCGTCATCACGGTCCTTGATCAGGCGCTCGATCTCGGCCCGCTCGATGGCGAGCGCGCGCTCGTCCTTCTCGACGCCGCGCCGGCTGAAGACGCGCACATCGACCACCGTGCCCGACACCCCGGCCGGCACGCGGAGCGAGGAGTCGCGCACATCGGCGGCCTTTTCACCGAAAATGGCGCGGAGCAGTTTTTCCTCCGGCGTCATCGGGCTTTCGCCTTTCGGCGTCACCTTGCCCACCAGAATGTCGCCGGGCCGCACTTCGGCGCCGATATAGACGATGCCCGCCTCGTCGAGGTTGCGCAGCGCCTCCTCGCCGACATTGGGAATGTCGCGGGTGATCTCCTCCGGACCGAGCTTGGTGTCACGCGCCATCACCTCGAATTCCTCGATGTGGATCGAGGTGAAGACGTCGTCGCGGACGATGCGCTCCGAGATGAGGATGCTGTCCTCGAAATTGTAGCCGTTCCACGGCATGAACGCGCAGAGCACGTTGCGGCCGAGCGCGAGCTCGCCGAGCGCGGTGGAGGGGCCGTCGGCGATGATGTCGCCCACCTCCACCCGGTCCCCCACCTTCACCAGCGGGCGCTGGTTGATGCAGGTGGACTGGTTGGAGCGCATGAATTTGCGCAGCCGGTAGATATCGACGCCCTTGGTGGTGCCGTCCTCATCGACGGCGCGCACCACGATGCGGGCGCCGTCGATCTGATCGACGATGCCGGCGCGGCGGGCGATGATGGGCGCCCCCGAATCCCGCGCAACCGGCGCCTCCATCCCGGTGCCGACCAGCGGCGCTTCGGCGCGGATCAGCGGCACCGCCTGACGCTGCATGTTGGAGCCCATCAGGGCGCGGTTGGCGTCGTCGTTTTCGAGGAAGGGGATCAGGGCGGCGGCGACCGAGACCATCTGCTTCGGCGAGACGTCGATCGCCGAGACCTGCTCGGGCGGCACCAGACGGAACTCGCCGTTCTGCCGCACCGAGATCAGGTCGCCGATGATCCGCCCGTTCTCATCCAGTGGCACGTCGGCCTGGGCGATGATGAGCTTTTCCTCCTCCATCGCCGAGAGATACTTCACCTCCGGCTGCACGACGCCGTCCTTCACCATCCGGTAGGGCGTCTCGATGAAGCCGTACTTGTTGACCCGCGCATAGGTGGCGAGCGAGTTGATGAGGCCGATATTGGGGCCTTCCGGCGTCTCGATCGGGCAGATGCGGCCGTAATGGGTGGGATGGACGTCGCGCACCTCGAAGCCCGCCCGCTCGCGGGTGAGCCCGCCCGGGCCGAGCGCCGAGACGCGGCGCTTGTGGGTGACCTCGGAGAGCGGGTTGGTCTGGTCCATGAGCTGGCTGAGCTGCGACGAGCCGAAGAACTCGCGCACCGCCGAGGCCGCCGGCTTGGCGTTGATCAGGTCGTGCGGCATCACCGAGTCGATATCGACGCTCGCCATCCGCTCGCGGATCGCCCGCTCCATGCGCAGCAGCCCCACGCGGTACTGGTTCTCGAGGAGCTCGCCCACCGAGCGGACCCGGCGGTTGCCGAGATTGTCGATGTCGTCGATCGCCCCCCGCCCGTCCTTGAGGTCGCACAGCACCTTGACGGTGCGGAGGATGTCCTCCTTGCGCAGCCCCCGGACCGAATCGTCGGTCTCCAGGCCGAGCCGCATGTTCATCTTGACCCGCCCCACCGGGGAGAGGTCGTAGCGCTCGGGATCGAAGAAGAGGCCGCGGAAGAGGGCCTCCGCCGTCTCCAAAGTCGGCGGCTCGCCGGGGCGCATCAGGCGATAGATATCGATCAGCGCGTCTTCCCGCGAGGTGTTCTTGTCCACCATCAGGGTGTTGCGGATCCAGGGCCCGTGCGCCTGATCGATGGCGAGGGTAGGGATCTCGGTGAGCCCCGCCTCCTCGAAGAGGTCGAGCTTGGCCTCGGTGATCTCCTCGCCCGCCTCGGCGTAGATCTCGCCGGTTTCCCGGTTGACCAGATCCTCGGCGACGTAGCGGCCGATCAGGTCGGAGCGCCCGACCAGGACCTCGCGCGTCTTCTCGGCGATGCGGCGGACGGCCCGCGCGGTGAGCTTCTCCTCCGCCTTGGCCACTTCCTCGCCGGTCGCCGCATCGATCAGCGGCATGGTGAGTTTCACGCCGCGGAACGCCTCCGGATCGAAGGGCCGCGCCCAGCCCTGGGGCAGGCGGCGGAAGACGACGCGGTCATAGAAGGCGGCGAGGATCTCCTCGGCGTCCATGCCGCGGATCTCGGTGATATCCACCGTCTCGCCCTTGGCCGCTCGCGCCGCGCGCAGTTTCTCGGTAACTTCGCTCTCGAGCGCGTAGAGGAGGGTGGTGACGGGGAGCTTCCGCTTGCGGTCGATGCGGACATAGACGATGTCCTTGGCGTCGAACTCGAAGTCGAGCCAGGAGCCGCGATAGGGGATGACGCGGGCGGAGAAGAGCAGCTTGCCCGACGGGTGCGTCTTGCCCTTGTCGTGATCGAAGAAGACGCCCGGGCTCCGGTGCATCTGGCTCACGATCACCCGCTCGGTGCCGTTGATGATGAAGGTGCCATTTTCCGTCATCAGCGGCATGTCGCCCATATAGACGGGCTGTTCCTTGATGTCGCGGATGGAGCGGGCGCCGGTTTCCTCCTCGATGTCCCAGACGATCAGGCGGAGGATGACCTTGAGCGGCGCGGCGTAGGTGAGGCCGCGCTGGATGCACTCATCGACGTCATATTTGGGCTCTTCGAACTCGTAGTGGACGAAATCGAGACGACCCCGTCCCGAATAGTCCTCGATCGGGAAGACGGATTTGAAGACTTCCTGGAGCCCGGTATTGGTGCGGCTGTCCGGGGCGACGTTCATCTGGAGGAACGCCTCGTAGCTCGCCCGCTGCACGTCGATCAGATTCGGCATCGGCGCGACCTCGACGATGCGCCCGAAAGTCTTGCGGACGCGACGACGCCCATTCAACGACTTGGAAACCGCGTTCATGCCTTGTCCCCAGAATTGATGAAACCCAAAACCGCCAGCCCGGAAGGATGACCCCTTCCCTCGATCAGCCCGCGATGCCGCACCGACCGGTCATGCCGGTCCCGTCATGGCCCCGATGCGCCGCGGGCCGGACATGTCCCTCACCGCGCGCCCTGTGGGTGAAAACACGATGAGCGAAAAACCAATGGGCGGAACCCCGAAAGGGTGCACCCCAATCCACCCAGATAAGCAGACACATAGGGAGGGTAGAGCGCCTTCGCGCTCCGCCCACCCCATGCTCCAGACGATTTCCGAGTCGAGTCGCTTACTTGATTTCGACAGTGGCGCCCTGCTCTTCCAGAATCTTGCGGATCTTTTCCGCCTCTTCCTTGCTCACGCCTTCCTTGACCACCTTGGGCGCGCCCTCCACCAGATCCTTGGCCTCCTTGAGGCCAAGCCCGGTGATGGTGCGGATCTCCTTGATCACGTTGATCTTCTTGTCGCCCGCCTTGGCCAGGATGACGGTGAATTCGGTCTGCTCCTCGGCCGGGGCCGCCGCCGGCGCCGCGCCCGCCGCCGGGGCTGCCGCCACCGCGACCGGAGCCGCGGCCGACACGCCCCACTTCTCCTCGAGAAGCTTCGCGAGCTCCGCCGCTTCGAGCACGGTGAGGCTCGACAACTCGTCAACCAGTTTCGCTAGATCAGCCATCGCCAACACTCCATGTTATAGCAGAAGATGAGAGAGAAGCAAGCCCCTTTTTCCGGGGCGTCAGGCCGCGTCCTTCTTGGCATAGGCGGCGAGCACGCGCGCCACCTGCCCACCCGGCGCCTGCATCAGCCCGGCGAGCTTGGTCGCCGGCGCCTTGAGCAGACCGGCGATCCGTCCACGCAGCACTTCGAGCGGCGGCAGCTCGGCGAGCGCCGCCACGCCCTTGGCATCGAGCACCCGCGCACCAAGCGCGCCGCCCACGATCTCGAGTTTTTCGACCGACTTCGCGAAGTCGATCGCCGCCTTGGCCACCGCCACCGGGTCCGCCGACCAGGCGAGCGCGGTCGGCCCCTTGAGCAGGGGGCCGATCCCCGCAAACGGCGTGCCCTCGATCGCCCTGAGCGCCAGCCGGTTCTTCGCCACCTTGTAGCGCGCCCCCGCCGCCCGCATCTTGCGGCGAAGCTCGGTCGCCTCGGCCACGGTGAGACCCCCATTGCGGGTCACCACCACCATCGCCGCCCCGCTCAGCTCCCCGGCGAGAGCCGCGACAAATTCCTGTTTCTCTGTCCGGTTCACGTCTCACCTCTCCGCTCTGCCCGCCCTCGCGGGCGGCACACCCAACCTGTCCGGGGCTCGCGCCCCTTCCTGTCCATGCGCGGAGACGATGACCGGCTTTTCCGCCGTCCCTGTCATCACCACCCCGTCTCGCGCCCGCGGGAGATCCCCCTTTAAGCCTCAGGCCCTTCGCCTTCGGCACGAGCGGTCTTGGACAGGATCGCCGGCTCCTGCCGGCCACCCCCGCCAGCGCGGCGGGGGCTTCGTTTCACCTCAGGCTCATGCCGTGAGCGAGGCGGGATCGACCCGCACCCCCGGCCCCATCGTCGAGGAAAGCGAGACCTTCTTCACATAGGCCCCCTTCGCCCCGGCCGGCTTCGCCTTCTGGATCGCATCGGCGAAAGCCCGGATGTTCTCGATAAGCTTCTCCTCAGGGAAGCTCGCCTTGCCTACCCCGGCATGCACGATCCCCGCCTTTTCGGCGCGGAACTCGACCTGACCCGCCTTCGCCGCACTCACCGCGCCCTTGACGTCCATGGTCACCGTGCCGAGCTTCGGATTGGGCATCAGCCCGCGCGGGCCGAGGATTTTGCCGAGCCGCCCGACGAGGGCCATCATGTCCGGCGTGGCGATGCAGCGGTCGAATTCGATCTCGCCATTCTGCACCTTCTCGGCGAGATCCTCCGCGCCCACGATGTCCGCCCCGGCGGCGCGCGCCTCATCGGCCTTGGCGCCGCGGGCGAAGACGGCGACGCGCACCTCCTTGCCGGTACCATGCGGCAGGCTCACTAGTCCGCGCACCATCTGGTCGGCATGGCGCGGATCGATGCCGAGATTCATGGCGATCTCGACCGTCTCGTCGAATTTCGCCTTGGCGTTGTCCTTGATGATCTTCACCGCTTCGGGCAACGGATAGGCCTTGGTGCGGTCAAACAAGGCATACGCGGCCTTGATTCGCTTGTCATGCGGCATGGCTCAGTCCTCCACCACCTGAACGCCCATGGAGCGGGCCGAGCCGATCAGCATGCGCACCATCGCTTCGATGTCGCTGGCATTGGTATCCTTGATCTTTTCCTTGGCGATCTCGCGAAGCTGGCTCATCGTCACCCGACCCACCGTGCCGCCGCGGCCAGGCGTGGTCGAACCCTTCTCGATCTTGGCCGCCCGCTTGATGTAATAGGAATTGGGCGGGGTCTTGGTGACGAAGGAGAAGCTGCGATCCGAATAGGCGGTGATCACCACCGGGATCGGCATGCCCGGCTCGAGATTCTGGGTCGCGGCATTGAACTCCTTGCAGAACTGCATGATGTTCAAGCCGCGCTGGCCGAGCGCGGGACCAACCGGCGGGGAGGGGTTGGCCTTCCCGGCCGGAATCTGAAGCTTGATGTAGCCAACGACTTTTTTTGCCATATCCTTGGGCTCCGGCGAGCGAACGAAAAAAGCCAAGGACCGCGGTCCAGGCGAAGCGTGCTTCTCCCGCGTTCCGAGTGGCGGGGCTCTTACCCAATCGCTTGCCGGAGGTAAAGGGGCCGCGCGCCCCAAAAACGCATAGCCCCCCAACGCCTACCCCCTTCCGGCTCCGCGCCGGGGGGCAGCCGAGAGGAGACTTCCATGACCCAGGCCACCCTATCTTCCCCCCTCGCCTCGTCGCCGCCTTCCCCGCTCGTGCGCGTCGCGCTCGGCTTCATCGCGGCGGCGATCTCGGTGCTCACCTTCCATCAGGCGATGTGGGCGATCTTCTTTGCCGCGGGCGCCATGCCGCTCGCCCCCTATCCGATGCTCCCCACCAAGCCCTTCGGCGTGCCGCTGATCTGGAGCCTCTGCTTCTGGGGCGGGCTTTACGGGGCAGTCTTCGGCCTCGTGCTCCCCAAGCTCCGCCGCCCCTACTGGGTGCGCGGGCTCGTGCTCGGCATCATCGCCGCCCTTGTCGGGATGTTCATCGTGGCCCCGCTCAAGGGGCAGCCGGTGGCGGCGGGCTGGGCGCTGCTCCCCTGGATTCGCTCCCTCCTCATCAATGGGAGCTGGGGGATCGGGGTCGGGCTGATCGCGCCGCTCCTCATCCGTCCCCGCCCGACGAGGAACTAACCCGGCGGGGACCTGACCCGGCACGAACCAGCGGCGCGTCGCGGCGTGCCGGAGGGGGCGCCACTCAGCCCGGCGCGTGTGGGCCGGGGCCGCCCTCCTTCCGTTCCTTGCCGCGGAAGCGTTCGAGAAGACGGCCGAACAAGCCGCGCCCGCTTTTCGCCTCTTTCGCGGCGGGCTTGGCCGCGGCCTTCGCCCGCGCCTCCTTGGCGGCGAGCCAGGCCTCGAGGCTCATCCCCGCCTTGCGGGCGCGGCGCTCCTCATAGGCGCGCTGGCCAGGGCTCAGCGCCTTGGGACCAAGCTCCTTGGGGCTCGCATGCTTCACGTCACCACTCTCCGCTCACGCATCCCGACGATTCCGGCGCGGTCTGACGCCGCCGCGATGCCGGGTCAAGAGGGCGCCGCCGCGCCCCTTCTCCCCCCCCCTGTTGCCCAACCC
>KN174037.1:0-1927 GCA_000759655.1 Acidicaldus organivorans
CGCGCCCTCCTCCTCGGTCCCCGGCTGATGCTGCTCGATGAGCCCTCCTTCGGGCTCGCCCCCCGCATCGTCGCCGAAGTCTTCGCCATCCTCGCCCGGATCAATGCCGAAGAGGGGGTCGCCCTCCTCCTCGTCGAGCAGAACGCCGACCGCGCCCTCGCGCTCGCCTCGCGCGCCTATCTCCTCGAGACCGGGCGGGTGGTGCTCGCCGCTCCCCCCGAAGCGATGCGCGCCGATGAGGCGATCCGCCGGGCCTATCTCGGATATTGAGGGGGACGATGAGCGCCTTTCTCCACCAGATCCTCTCGGGGCTCGCCAGCGGCAGCATCTATGCGAGCATCGCGCTGGCCCTGGTGATGATCTACCAGGCCACCCATCACATCAATTTCGCGCAAGGCGAGATGGCGACCCTTTCCACCTATCTCGCGCTCGTCTTCCTCGGGGCCGGATTTTCCTACTGGGCCGCATTCGCCGCCGCCCTCGTCCTCTCCTTCGCGCTCGGCCTCCTCATCGAGCGCCTCCTCGTCCGCCCCCTCGCCCAAGCCCCGGTGCTCTCCCAGGTCGGGCTCTTCATCGGTCTCCTCCTCATCATCAACAGCGTCATGGGCTGGCTGTTCGGCTTCAGCGTGAAGGCGTTCCCGAGTCCCTTCCCGCCGGTCATTCCCTGGCTCGGCGGCTGGATCGCCCCGCACGAGGCCGGGGCGATGGGGGTGACGCTCATCGTCCTCCTCCTGGTCTGGGCGTTCTTCCGCTTCACCCCGCTCGGGCTCGCCATGCGCGCCGCCGCCCTCAACCCGCAATCGGCGCGGCTGGTGGGGATCGATGTCGGGCTGATGCTGAGCCTGGGCTGGGGGCTTGCCGCCGCGATCGGGGCGGTGGCGGGGATCATGATCGCCCCGATCGTCTTCCTCGATCCGAACATGATGGCGGGGATCCTGCTCTACGCCTTCGCCGGCGCCCTATTGGGCGGCATCGACAACCCGTGGGGGGCGGTTGCCGGCGGGCTTCTCGTCGGCGTCATCGAGGACATCGCCGGGGCCTATCTGGTCGGCCCCGAGCTCAAACTCACCCTTGCCCTCGTCCTCATCATCGCCATCCTTCTCGTCCGCCCCGCCGGGCTCTTCGGGCGGCGGGTGATGAGCCGGGTCTAGACCGATGCGCCGCCTCCTCCCCCTCCTCCTCGCCCTTCTCCTCCTTTCCCCCCTTCTCTGGGCGAGCGATTACCGGCTCTTTCAACTGACCCTGGTCGCCTCCTACGCCATCGCCATTCTCGGCCTCGATCTCCTTACCGGCTATACGGGACAGATCTCGCTCGGTCATGGCGCGTTCTATGCCCTCGGCGCCTATACGGCGGCGATCGCCATGAACAGTTTCGACTGGCCCTATTACGCGACCCTCCCTCTCGCCGCGGCCGTCTCCGCCCTTTTCGGCTATGCGTTCGGTTTTCCGGCGCTCCGCCTGCGCGGCCCCTATCTCGCGCTGGCCACGTTCGGGCTCGCCGTCGCCATCCCCCAGCTCCTCCGATTCAAGCCGCTCGAGGACTGGACGGGAGGCGTGCAGGGGATCGTCATCACCAAGCCCGACCCGCCCTTAGGCCTTTCCCTCTCCCCCGATCAGTGGCTCTATTTATTCACTCTCACCATCGCCGCTCTCGTCTTCTTCCTGATGCGGGGGGTGCTCGCCGGGCATCTCGGCGTGGCGCTGCGCGCGGTGCGCGATCACGAACTCGCCGCCGAGGCGATGGGGCTTCCTGCCGCCTCGCTCAAGACGCGGGCGTTTGCGGTGAGCGCCATGCTCACCGGCCTCGCCGGGGCGCTCGGCGCGATCGCGGTGCAGTTCGTCGCCCCGGACAGTTTCAGCCTGGTCTTTTCCATCACCCTCTTCGTCGGGCTGATCACCGGCGGGGTGACCTCGCTGCTCGGAGCGG
>KN174037.1:1996-4510 GCA_000759655.1 Acidicaldus organivorans
GCGGGCCTCATCCGCACGCTGCGCGACCGCCTTGGCCCCAAGCCGCGCCCCCTTTCTCCGCCGGTCCCGCCGCACGCCGCGCCCGCGCCTTCACCCCCCCGCCCTTCCGTGCTCGAAGCCGAAACACTTTCGAAACCTGGAGGAAACCCGTGATGAAAACTCTCTCCCGACTTGCCGCCCTGGCTGCGCTCGCCCTGGCCGCTGGCGCGGCTTCGGCCCAGGACATGCCCGGTGTCACCGCCACCGAAATCAAGATCGGCAACACCATGCCCTATTCCGGCCCAGCCTCCGCCTATGGCGCGATCGGCAAGGTCGAGGCGGCGTTCTTCAAGATGATCAACGATCAGGGCGGCATCAACGGGCGGAAGATCACCTTCCTCACCGAAGACGACGGCTACAGCCCGCCCAAGACGGTCGAAATGACCCGCAAACTGGTCGAGCAGGACGGGGTTGCCTTCATGTTCAACAGCCTCGGCACCCCCACCCAGACCGCCGTGCAGAAATACCTCAACGCCAAGAAAGTGCCGCAGCTCTTCGTCTCTTCCGGCGCCGACAAATGGGGGGATTACCAGCACTTCCCCTGGACCATGGGATGGCAGCCGAGCTATCGCATCGAGGGGCAGGTCTATGCCAAATACGTGCTGAAATACAAACCCGATGCCAAGATCGGGATCATCTACCAGAACGATGATTTCGGCAAGGATTACGTCAGTGGCGTGCGCGACGTGCTCGGCGACAAATGGGACAAGATGGTGGTCAAGGCGGTGACCTATGAAGTCACCGATCCCACCACCGAACAACAGATCATCACGCTCAAATCTTCCGGCGCCGATACGCTGATGACCTTCGCCACGCCCAAATTCGCCGCCCAGGTGATCCGCGAGGTGGCCGATGCCGACTGGCATCCGCTCCATTTCCTCACCAATGTGTCGATCTCAGTCGGGGCGGTGATCAAGCCGGCGGGCAGCGAAAAGGCGATCGGCATCATCACCGCAGGTTACATCAAGGACGTCAACGATCCAGCCTGGGCCAATGATCCTGGCATGAACCAGTGGCGTGATTTCATGGCCAAGTACATGCCGGGCGCCGATCTTTCCGATGGCAACTACACCTATGGCTATGCGGTGGCGCTCACCCTCGTGCAGGTGCTGAAACAGTGCGGCAATGACCTCTCCCGCGCCAACATCATGAAGCAGGCGGCCAATCTCCACGACCTCCAGCTTCCCGTGCTGCTTCCCGGTATCGTGGTCAGCACCAGCCCCACCAATTTCCACCCGATCCGCCAGCTCCAGCTCGCGCGCTGGAACGGCAAGATGTGGGAGCGCTTCGGCGAGGTCTTCGAGGGCGTCTCCTACTGAACACGGCTCCCCCCCCGCGTTTTCCTAGGCGAAGAGGCGGGGGAACGGAGAGGCTCTGGACCGGGAGGGCAGCTTGTGCCACCTCTCTTCCTCGACATCCGAGGAGGAAGACGCATGACGCTGCCCCCCGATCTGCCTCAGGAAATGACCTATGTCGAAGTGAGCGCGCCGGGGGGGGCGGAAAATCTCCGCCTCGCCCGCGGCCCGCTTCCCCTCCCCCGCGAAGGCGAGGTGCTGGTCCGGGTGATGGCGGCCGGGGTCAACCGGCCCGACATCGCCCAGCGCGAAGGCCGTTACCCCCCGCCCCCCGGCGCGAGCCCCATCCTCGGCCTCGAAGTGGCCGGCGAGATCGCGGCCCTTGGCCCCGGCGTCAGCCGCTGGCGGCGTGGCGATCGGGTCACCGCGCTCACCAATGGTGGGGGTTATGCCGAATACTGCACCGTCCCCGCTCCCCAATGCCTGCCCTGGCCCGCCGGGTACGATGCCATCCAGGCCGGCGCGCTGCCCGAGACCTTCTTCACCGTCTGGGCCAATCTCTTCGAGCTCGGCGGGCTCAAGCCCGGCGAGCGCGTCCTCATCCACGGCGGCACCAGCGGGATCGGGGTGACCGCGATCCAGCTCGCCCGCGCCTTCGGAGCAACCGTTTACGCCACCGCCGGGTCGGAGGAGAAGTGCAAATCCTGTCTCGATCTCGGCGCCAATGCGGCGATCAACTACCGTACGCAGGATTTCGCCGAAGAGATCGCCCGTCTCACCGAGGGGCGCGGCGTGGACGTCATCCTCGACATGGTGGGCGGACCTTACGCCATGCGCAACATCCGCTCGCTCGCCCGCGGCGGACGGCTCGTCCTCATCGCCTTTCTCGGCGGGGCGAAGGTCGAGATGTTCGATCTCACCCGCATCATGACCCATCGGCTGACGCTCACCGGCTCGACGATGCGCCCCCGTTCCACCGAGGAGAAAGGCGCGATCGCCGCGGCGCTCGAAGCCCGCGTCTGGCCGCTGCTCGCCGCGGGCCGGGTGCGGCCGGTCATCCATGCCGTCTTCCCGCTCGCCGAGGTCGCTGCGGCGCACCGGCTGATGGAATCGAGCGCCCATATCGGCAAGATCATGCTCAAGGTGGCGGACTGAGGAGGGATGCGAAGCGGCGCCGCAG
>KN174037.1:4606-7140 GCA_000759655.1 Acidicaldus organivorans
GCTGGCGGGGACTGGCCGCGCTGGCGGGGGGTGTCGCGCTCTTCGGCGGCTCCTGGCCGGTGACCAAATACGCGATCAATGCCGGGGCCGATCCGCTGTGGTTTGCCGCGTGGCGCGCGGTGCTCTCGGGGCTTGCCTCTTTCCTGCTCGCCGGCCTGATGGGGCGTCTCGCCTGGCCCGGGAGGCGCGATCTCGCGGCGCTCGCCGCAATCGGGCTCCTCCAGTTCGGGGCGTTTTTCTATCTCGCCCACACCGCGATCGCAGGCGTCTCGGCGGGGCGGACGGCGGTGCCCGCCAACACCACGACCATCTTCGTCCTTCCCCTCTCGCTTCTCCTCCTCCATGAGCCGGTACCCTTGCGGCGCTGGATCGCCACACTCGCCGGGCTTGGCGGTGTTGCGCTGCTGATGCGCCCCTGGGCCGCCGCCCCGCTCGCGCTCGGACGGCAGATGATGCTGCTCGGGGCGGCATTCTCCTGGGCGCTCGCCATCATCCTAGTCCGCCGCCACCCGCCGCGGCTTTCCATGTTCGCCCTCATGCCGTGGTGCTTCCTGCTCGCCTCGCTCGTCCTCGTCCCCCTCGCTGCGGCCCACGCGCCGCTCACCCTTTGGCCCCGTCCCGCCCTCGCCGCGGAAGCCTTCATGGGGTTGATCGCCGGTCCCTTGGGGACCTGGTGCGTGCTCGAGGCAACAGTCACCCTCCCCGCCCTGCTCGCCTCGCTCGGCTTCCTCGCCACCCCGGCGGTGGGACTCCTCATCTCGGCGCTCTGGCTCGGCGAGAGGATCGATGCGCCGCTCGCGGCGGGAAGCGCCTTCATCCTGGGCGCGCTCGCGCTGGCCGCCTGGCCGGCGCGCCCGCCCGCTCTTGGCCGCGCCGGTCCCGCCCAGCACCCTGCCCCTGAACGTACCCATCCCTGAACGCACCCACCCCTGACATACCCCCTGAACGGAAATGCCCGAGCCCGCCATGCCCCCGCTTCCCCCCCTCGCGCTCAGCATGGGTGAGCCCGCCGGGATCGGCGGCGAGATCACCCTCAAGGCCTGGCGCGCGCTTCACGCAAGCGGCCCCGCCTTTTTCGTCATCGCCGATCCTAACTGGCTCGGCGCGTGCGCCCGCGCCCTCGGCCTCGACGTCCCGCGCGCCCCGATCCGAGATCCCTCCCAAGCGGGGGGGTTTTTCCCCGAAGCACTTCCCGTCCTCCCCCTCCGGCTCGCGGGCGACGTCGTTCCAGGCCAGCCCGATCCGCGTCATGGCGCGGCGGTCATCGAAGCGATCCGCCTCGGCGTAGCGCTCGCGCAGGAGGGGAGGGCCTCCGCGCTGGTGACCAACCCGATCCACAAACACGCGCTCTACCGCGCGGGCTTCCGCCATCCCGGCCATACCGAGTTCATCGCCGAACTCACCGGCGCGGCGGAGGTGGCGATGCTGCTCGCCGCACCCGGGCTGCGCGTGGTGCCGCTCACCATCCATGTCCCGCTCCGCACTGTCTTCGAGCGTCTCAGCGAAGACCTCGTCCTGCGCACGGCCCGCCTCACCGCCCGCGCGCTCGCCGCGGATTTCGGGATCGCCGCGCCGAGGCTCGCCATCGCCGGCCTCAATCCCCATGCCGGCGAGGGAGGAGAGATGGGCGATGAGGAGATCCGCCTGATCGCCCCCGCCGTCTTGCGGCTCCAGAAAGAGGGGCTCCTCGTCTCCGGCCCGCTCGCCCCCGATACGATGTTCACCGCCCGCGCCCGCGCCCGCTATGATGCGGCGCTTTGCATGTATCACGACCAGGCGCTGATCCCGCTCAAGACGCTCGCCATCGACGAGGGGGTGAACGTGACGCTCGGCCTTCCCATCATCCGCACCTCGCCCGACCACGGCACGGCGCTCGACATTGCGGGAAAGGGTGTTGCCGATCCGGCGAGCCTGATCGCAGCCCTCCGGCTTGCCGCCGAACTCGCCGCGCGGCGCAGGGAAGCCGAACGGCGCGGCGCCCGCGGCCTCACATGAGACGGTTCACGAGGAGATTGAGGAGAAGCCCCGCATGAGCCCGATCCGGCTTGGCGTCAACGTCGATCACGTCGCCACCCTGCGCAATGCCCGCGGCGGGCGACATCCCGACCCGGTGGAGGCGGCGCGCCGCGTGCTCGCCGCCGGGGCGGATGGCATCACCGCCCATCTCCGCGAGGACCGCCGCCACATCCGTGACGAGGACATGGAACGGCTCCGCGCGCTCCCCGCGCCGCTCAACATGGAAATGGCCGCCACCCCCGAGATGGTGGCGATCGCCCGCCGCCTCCGCCCTCATGCCGCCTGCCTCGTGCCGGAACGGCGCGCCGAGCTCACCACCGAGGGCGGGCTCGACGTGGCGGGCCAGAAGGCGGCACTCACCGAGCGCCGCCACGGCCTCGGTGAGGCGGGGATCGTGGTCGCCCTCTTCATCGATCCCGACCCCGCTCAGATCGAAGCGGCGCGCGCGGTGGGCGCCCCGGCGATCGAGCTCCATACCGGGCGCTATGCCGAGGGGCTGCCGGGCGAGCTCGCGCGCC
>KN174037.1:7244-8656 GCA_000759655.1 Acidicaldus organivorans
TGCAGGAGGCGGCCCGCCGCGCCGCATCGCTCGGGCTCGAGTGCCATGCCGGGCATGGGCTCACGCTTGCCAATGTCGGGCCGATTGCCGCCATCCCGGAAGTGGTCGAGCTCAATATCGGCCATTTCCTGGTGGGCGAGGCGATGTTCATGGGGCTCGGCGGGGCGGTGCGGGCGATGCGTTTCGCGATGGACGCGGCGCGGAGCGCGGGCAGCCCGCCCCACAAAACGGAACGGTAGAGAAACGAAACGGGAGGCGAGAGGGGCCAGATGGTCTGTAAGCCGGGTTCTGTCCGCCCCCCAATGAGGGTTGCCCCCTCTCGGGGACGGGACGGCCATTCCTCTGGGACGCAACTCGCGTTGCGCCTCACGCGACCAACCCGGGCGGCGGAGCGGGAACGCTCCCGGCACGCGCGGTGCCTGCCGCCCCTATTCGGTCTTGCTCCCGGTGGGGTTTACCCTGCCCTCTCCGTTGCCGGAGAGGCGGTGCGCTCTTACCGCACCCTTTCACCCTTACCCGGCGGGCTGGAAGCCGTGGCCGGGCGGTTTGCTTTCTGTGGCACTTTCCCTGGGGTCGCCCCCGCCGGCCGTTAGCCGGCACCGTGTTCCCGTGGAGCCCGGACTTTCCTCCAGCGCCGAAGCGCCAGCGGCCGTCCGACCATCTGGCCCGGACTGGATATGGGCGTGAAGACCAGGCGGCGTCAACCGCGCCCCGCCCCCTCCTCCTCGCCGATGAGGGCAAGCAGCCCGGCAAGCCGCGCCCGCGTGCCGCGATCGGCCGCCCCGCTTACCGCCTCCGGCCGCCAATGGCGCTGAAAGGCACGAAGCACCGCCGCAAGCGCTTCATCCATGCCGCCCGTGGGCGCGACCCGATAGCCGAGCCGGGCGAGGTCGCGGCGGAGCGGGGCGAGGGCCGCGGGATCGGCGAGCGCCTCCGCCGGGCCGAAATCGGGCACGCCGAAGGGCCAGAGCCCCACCCCGTTGCGGGCGAGCCCCTCCCAGTCGAAGAGCTCGCCCGGGTCCTGCTTGCGGTCGGGGGCGATGTCGGCATGACCCACCACGTTACGTGGCGGGATGGGGTGGCGGGCGAGGATCTCGAGGCAGAGCTCGCAGAGCGCGGCCATCTGCAGCGCCGGAAACGGCCGGTAGCCCCATTCATGGCCGGGATTGACGATCTCGATCCCGATCGAGCGGTCATTGAGGTTCTCCATCCCCCGCCAGAAGGAGCGCCCGGCATGCCAGGCACGCCGTTCTTCGGGCACGAGCTGCCAGATCGTGCCATCCTCCTCGACGAGATAGTGCGCGGAGACCTCGGCGGCGGGATCGGTGAGCCGGGCCAGCGCCGATTCCGCATCCTTCATCCCTGTATAGTGCAGCACCAAAACGTCGATCGGCATCCCCTTCGGGCGCGCG
>KN174037.1:8743-10945 GCA_000759655.1 Acidicaldus organivorans
TCGTGATTGGGGCTCGGGCGGTGGAGTCCCGTCATGCCCCCCTCACAGGCCGCGCGCCCGCTTGATGCGGTCCCAGGCGGCATTGATGCGGGCCGCCCGCTCGGCGGCGCGGGCAATGAAATCCTCCGGCACGCCGCGGGCGCGAAGACTGTCGGGATGGTACTCGCGCATCAGCCGCACCCAGGCCGCCCGCACCTCCGCGTCACTCGCCGAAGCCGCCACGCCGAGCAGGGCGTAGTCGTCCTCGATGCGTCCCGCCCCGGGACGGGCGGAGGAGGAGGATCCTCCATGGGAGGCACCTTCCTGGGAGGCGCCCCCGAACGAAGCCCCCCCAGTGGCCCCGGCGGGGGCGCTGCGCGCCCGCTCCCAGGCGGCGCGGGAGAGGCGAAAGCCCTCATGGACGCGGGCGAGGAACTCGGCCTCCGCCCCGTTGAGGGGGCGGTCGGCGCGGGCGATGGCGAAGAGCGCGGCGAGCACGTCCTCGAGCACGCCGGGATGATCGGCGAAGGTCTCGCCCAGGAGATCGGCATAGGGCTCGAACCCGGCGGGATTGGCCTTGGCCTCGTCGAACAGGGCGCCGATCTGGCGGAGCGAGGCGGGGGGGATGCGGAAATGCTGCTTGAAGGCGTCGATTTCGGCGCGCACCACCGGCCCGTCGCATTTGGCGAGCTTGGCGGCGAGCACGGTCACCGCGATGGCGAAGACCTGCTGGCGGCGGCCGAAGAGCGCGGCAAGCCGCGCCGGATGGAGAAACCGCCCCGCCGCGCCGAGACGGGCCGGGACGGCCCCCCGCCCATCGAGCAGGCTTCCCACCTGATAGCCGAGGAGAGCCGCCAACAGGCGCAACGGCCAGGGCTCGGGCAGAAACAGGCCGAGTATCACGCCAATGATCCGCCCCCAGTAGCGCTGAACCCCGTAGCGCCGCATTCCCTCCACCCGTGCGCGCCGCACGCTGCCCTCCTCTGCGCGACCGGCTTATCACGAAGAGGCCCGCGGTCAAACACCACTTTCCCCGCCGCCCTCTGGCGGGGGCAGTAATTTTGCGCCAGACTTCCTCATGATTGGTTAAAGGGAGGAGGTCCATGGCAGGCCCGCGCAAAGTCATCATCACCTGCGCCGTCACCGGCGCGATCCACACCCCCTCGATGTCCCCGCATCTCCCCGTCACCCCCGAGGAGATCGCCGAACAGGCGATCGCCGCGGCGGAGGCGGGCGCGGCGATCCTCCACCTCCACGCCCGCGACCCCGAGACGGGAAAGCCCGACCAGAGCCCCGAGGCCTTCGCCCGCTTCCTCCCCCGCATCAAGCAGGCGACCGATGCGGTGATCAACCTCACCACCGGCGGGGCGCCCAACATGCTGATCCGCGAGCGGATCGGCCCGGCGCTCCGCTTCAAGCCGGAGGTCGCCTCGCTCAACATGGGCTCGATGAATTTCGGCCTCTTTCCGATGCTCGAGCGCTACAAGAGCTTCAAGTTCGACTGGGAGCGCCAGCATCTCGAGAACTCGCGCGATCTCATCTTCCGCAACACCTTCGCCGACATCGAATACGCGCTGCGCGAGCTCGCCGATTGCGGCACCCGTTTCGAGTTCGAATGCTACGACGTGGGCCATCTCTACAATCTGGCCCATTTCCTCGACCGCAAGCTGGTCACCCCGCCGCTCTTCGTGCAGACCGTGTTCGGCATCCTGGGCGGGATCGGACCCCATCCCGAAGACGTGATGCACATGAAACGGACCGCTGATCGTCTGTTCGGCGGAGACTACCGCTGGTCGGTGCTGGGGGCGGGGCGCAACCAGATGCCGATCGCGGCAATGGCGGCGGCAATGGGGGCGAATGTGCGGGTCGGGCTCGAGGACAGTCTCTGGATCGGCCCCGGCAAGCTCGCCGAAAGCAATGCCGATCAGGTGCGGAAAGTGCGCCAGATCCTGGAAGGGCTTGGTCTCGAGGTCGCCACCCCGGCCGAAGCGCGCGCCATCCTCGCCCTCAAGGGCGGCGACAAGGTGGCGTTCTGAAGGAGGGGGTCTCGGAACGACACGGGCGCGAGAAAGGCCCGAGAACTTCAAAAGAAAGGAAGGCTTAAAAGAAAGGGAATTATATATTATATACTTGACTCCCTAACCTATTAGGCATAGGATGTCGCCATTGAGTCGATTCGTGCGATGAGCAAGGTCACGATCAGTGCCTAACAGGCAGTTGAAA
>KN174038.1:0-391 GCA_000759655.1 Acidicaldus organivorans
CCGATGCGCCGCGCGCCCCCCGTGACCAGCGCGGCGCGGGGGATGGTGGCGGGGATGGCGGCGGCGAGGTCGGTGGCGAAGCTCAAGGTGGGGATTTCCCTCATCGCGGCGCCCTAGAGCGGCTGCGGCGGCTTGGGGCGCGCGACGGTTTGGCCCCCGGCGCGCGGCTCTGGGCCGAGAAACGGGCCGAAGGCAAGGGGGGCGGCGGCAGGCCAAGCGCCTCGGCCTCGAGGCGGCGGATCTCATCGCGCAGCCTGGCCGCCTCCTCGAATTCGAGCTCGGCGGCGGCCTCGCGCATGCGTTTTTCGAGCGCGGCGATGGTCGCTTCGAGATCGCGGCCGACCACTTCGTTGACCGCGCTCTCCTCGACGACCGGCACCGTCACGTAATC
>KN174038.1:753-6398 GCA_000759655.1 Acidicaldus organivorans
GCGCGAGCGGAGGAAGCCTTCCTTGTCGGCATCCAGAATGGCGACGAGCGCGCATTCGGGAATGTCGAGCCCCTCGCGCAGCAGGTTGATGCCGACCAGGACGTCGAACACGCCCAGCCGGAGATCGCGGATGATCTCGACCCGTTCCAGTGTGTCGATGTCGGAATGGAGATAGCGCACCTTGAGCCCGTGTTCGGTGAGGTAGTCGGTGAGGTCCTCGGCCATGCGCTTGGTGAGCGTGGTGATCAGCACCCGTCCTCCGGCGCGGGCCACCTTTTTGCACTCGGCGAGCAGATCGTCCACCTGGTGCTCGACCGGGCGCCCCTCGACCTCGGGATCGATCAGGCCAGTCGGACGGATCACCTGCTCGACGACCACCCCGCCGGTGTGTCCGAGCTCGAAGGGGCCGGGGGTGGCGGAGACGAAGATCGTCTGGGGCCGGTAGAGGTCCCACTCCTCGAATTTGAGCGGGCGGTTGTCCACGCAGGAGGGAAGGCGGAACCCGTATTCGGCGAGTGTGGCCTTGCGGTTGTAATCGCCGCGGAACATGCCGCCGAGCTGGGGCACGGTGACGTGGCTCTCATCGACGATGAGGAGGGCGTTTTCGGGGAGGTATTCGAAAAGGGTGGGCGGCGGCTCGCCGGGGCGACGGCCGGTCAGGTAGCGCGAATAGTTCTCGATTCCCTTGCAGCTGCCGGTGGTCTCCAGCATTTCGAGATCGAAGGTGGTGCGCTGTTCGAGCCGCTGCGCTTCGAGGAGCTTGCCCGCGGCGTGGAGCTCGGCGAGCCGCTCGCGCAGTTCCGCCTTGATCCCGGCGATCGCCTGGGTGAGTGTGGGGCGCGGCGTGACGTAGTGACTGTTGGGGTAGATGGTGATGACCTCGAGCTCATGGGTGCGCTCGCCGGTGAGCGGGTCGAACTCGTAGATCGCCTCGATCTCGTCATCGAACAGGGCGATGCGCCAGGCGCGGTCCTCATAGTGGGCGGGGAAGATGTCGATCGTCTCGCCGGCAAGGCGGAAGGTGCCGCGCTGGAAGAAGGTGTCGTTGCGGCGGTATTGCAGCTCGACCAGGCCGCGGGCGAGCGCGGCGCGGTCGATCCGCGCCCCGCGGGCGAGCTCGATCACCATGCGCGAATAGGTTTCGACCGAGCCGATGCCATAGATCGAGGAGACCGAGGCCACGATCACCACGTCGCCCCGCTCGAGCAGGGCGCGGGTCGCGGCATGGCGCATGCGGTCGATCGCCTCGTTGATCTGGGCGTCCTTCTCGATATAAGTGTCGGTCCGTGGCACATAGGCCTCGGGCTGGTAATAATCGTAGTAGCTCACGAAATATTCGACGGCGTTCTCCGGAAAGAACGCCTTCATCTCGCTGTAGAGCTGGGCGGCGAGCGTCTTGTTGGGGGCGAGGATGAGGGCCGGGCGCTGCACCGCCTCGATCACCTTGGCCATGGTGAAGGTCTTGCCCGAACCGGTCACCCCGAGCAGCACCTGATCGCGCTCCCCCCGCCGCAGCCCTTCGGCGAGCGCGGCGATCGCCTCCGGCTGATCCCCCGCCGGCTCATAGGGCGAATGGACCCGGAGCGGGCGCAAGAGCGGCCGCGGCGGCTGCTTGGCCGGGACGAAGAGCACGGGATGGGCGGGCCGGGCGAGCGTGCGCAGCATCAGGGGGCTTTGTCTCCGGAGGACGCCTCGTCTATGTAGGACGTAGGACGCTGTTTGAGGAGACGTCGCATGGCGGTCAACAAGATTTATGGGGACGCCGATCAGGCGCTCGAGGGGCTTCTGTTCGACGGCATGACCATCATGTCGGGAGGCTTCGGCCTCTGCGGCATTCCCTCCGCCCTGATCGAGGCGATCCGGCGGTCGGGGGTGCGTGATCTCACCGTCATTTCCAACAATGCCGGGATCGACGGGGTGGGGCTCGGCCGCCTGCTCGAGACCCGCCAGATCCGCAAGATGATCAGCTCCTATGTCGGCGAGAACGCCACGTTCGAGCGGCAATATCTCTCGGGCGAGCTCGAGATCGAGTTCAACCCGCAAGGAACGCTCGCCGAGCGCATCCGCGCCGGCGGGGCGGGCATTCCCGCCTTCTACACCCCGACCGGGGTCGGCACCGAGGTCGCCAAGGGCAAGGAGGTGCGCGAGTTCGACGGCAAGCTCTATCTGCTCGAACGCGCCCTCAAGGCCGATCTCGCCATCATCCACGCCTGGAAGGCCGATCCCGAGGGCAATCTCGTCTATCGCCTCACCGCGCGCAATTTCAACCCGATCATGGCGACCGCGGCCAAGGTGACGGTGGTCGAGGTCGAGGAACTGGTCCCGGCGGGCGGGCTCGACCCGGACGAGATCGTCACCCCCGGCATCTATGTCGATCGCATCGTCAAGCTCGCCCATGTCGAGAAGCGGATCGAGCAGCGCACCACCCGGCCGCGGCCGGTCGCCAACTGAGAGGAGGAGAGAGATGGCCTGGACGCGCGATCAGATGGCCGCCCGCGCCGCCAAGGAGCTGCGCGACGGATTCTACGTCAATCTCGGCATCGGCATCCCGACGCTGGTCGCCAATCACATCCCCGAGGGGATGTCGATCATGCTGCACTCGGAGAATGGCCTGCTCGGCATCGGGCCCTTTCCCTACGAAGGCGAGGAGGATCCCGATCTCATCAATGCCGGCAAGCAGACCGTCACCCTCCTTCCTACCTCGAGCATTTTCGACAGCGCCACCTCCTTCGCCATGGTGCGCGGCGGGCATATCGACATCTCCATCCTCGGCGCGCTGCAGGTGGCGCAGAACGGCGATCTCGCCAACTGGATGATCCCCGGCAAGATGGTCAAAGGGATGGGGGGCGCGATGGACCTCGTCGCCGGGGTGCCGCGCGTCGTGGTGCTGATGGAGCATACCGCCAAGGGCGCGCCCAAGATCCTCGAGCGCTGCACCCTGCCGCTCACCGGGGCGGGGGTGGTTGACATGATCGTCACCGAACTCGGCGTTTTCGAGGTCGATGAGAAGGGGCGCGACGGGCTCACCCTCACCGACCTCGCCCCCCATGTCACGGTCGAGGAGATCACCACCAAAACCGCCGCCCCGTTCCGCATTTCCCCCCATTTACGCCGCTGGTGAGACGAAGGGGATAGGGAGAAAACGATGACCGCCTATGATTATCCGCTCACGATCGGAAAACTCCTCGTCACCCCGATCGCCCAGAAGAGCGCCGCCCCGATCGTCCATCGCGGGCGGCGTTTTTCCTATTCCGAGTTCGTCTCGCGGCTGCACCGCCTGGCCAACGTGCTGGCCGGGGCGGGGATCGGGGCGGGCGATCGGGTCGGGGTGCTGGACTGGGACTCGCACCGCTACCTCGAAGGCTATTTCGCGGTGCCGATGATGGGGGCGGTGCTGATGATGGCCAATCCGCGCCTTGCCCCCGAACAACTCGCCTATACGCTCAACCACGCCGGGGTGAAGGCGCTCCTCGTCCACCCCGATTTCATTCCCCTCTTCCAGGCGGTGCGCGATCACGTCCCTTCGATCAAGACGGTGATCGCGATGAGCGAGGATCACCGCGCCCCGGAAGGGCTCTGCTGCCTCGGCGCCTATGAGGCGCTCCTTGAACAGGCCGCGCCGCATTTCGATTTTCCCGAGCTCGACGAGCGGAGCACCGCGACCACCTTCTATACCACCGGCACCACGGGCCTGCCCAAGGGGGTCTATTTCAGCCACCGCCAGCTCGTGCTGCACACCCTCACCCTCCTTTCCAACAGCGCGCTCGCCAGCCGCAACGGACGGGTCGATCGCGAAACGGTCTATATGCCGCTCACCCCGATGTTCCACGTCCACGCCTGGGGATTTCCGTTCGTCGCCACCCTCGGCGGATTGAAGCAGGTCTATCCCGGCCGTTACATCCCCGCCGAGATCCTCCGCCTCATCGCCGAGGAAGGGGTGACGTTCTCGCACTGCGTGCCGACCATTCTGCAGATGCTGCTCTCCGCGCCGGAAAGCGCGCGCTATGATCTCTCGCGCTGGCAGGTGGTGATCGGCGGCTCGGCCCTGCCGCGCGGGCTCTACGAGGCGGCGAGGGCGCGGGGGATCGAGATTTACACGGGTTACGGGCTTTCCGAGACCTGCCCGGTGCTGACGGTGGCCCAGCTCAAGCCGGGGATCGAGGGCGAGGCGGAGGCCGCGGCGCGCATCTCGGCGGGGCTTCCGGTGGGGCTCGCCGAGATCCGCACCGTCGATGAGGCGATGCGCGACACCCCGCCTGGCGTGCCGGGCGAGATCGTCGCCCGCACGCCCTCGCTCACCCCGGCCTATGCCGGGGAGACCGAGGCGAGCCAGGCGCTCTGGCGCGGCGGCTGGCTCCATACCGGCGATGTCGGCTATTTCGACGAAGAGGGCTATCTCCACATCACCGACCGCATCAAGGACGTGATCAAGAGCGGCGGCGAGTGGATCTCCTCCCTCGCCATCGAGAGCCTGGTTTCCGCCCAGCCGGGTGTGGCCGAAGTGGCGGTGGTCGGGGTGCCCGATCCGCGCTGGGGCGAGCGGCCGCTGGTGCTGATCGTGCCCAAGCCGGGCGAGACGGTCGATGACAGCCAGATCCGCGAGGCGATCGGGCTTGCCATCAATGAGGGGCGTCTGCCGCGCTATGCCATGCCCGAGCATGTGCGGATCGTCGAGGAGCTGCCGAAAACCTCGGTCGGCAAGCTCGACAAGAAGACGATCCGCGCCCGTTACGGCGTGGGCTGAGCCGGAACTCCCGGCTCTTTCCTCCCGCCCGTCCTCGCCTCGTCCGCCTCCGGGGCGCCGAGCAGGGCGGAGAGCGCCTGGGCGCGGGCCATGACGGCGGGAGCGAGGGGGTGGAGCGCCTCTCCGCCTCCCCGCCAGGCGGGCCGGGAGAGGCCGAGCGCGCCGACCACCGCGCCGGTGAAGTCGCGCACCGGCGCGGCAAGGCAGACCACTTCCGGATGGAATTCCCCCTCGTCGGTGGCGTAGCCGCGCGCCCGGACGGCGGCGAGCGCCGCATCCAGCGCCTCCGCCGTGGTGAGGGTGTGCGGGGTGAGAGCGGGGAAGGGGGCGGTGGCGAGAAACCGCGCGAGCGCCTCGGGGGCGAGCCCGGCAAGCAGGGCCTTGCCGAGCGCGGTGGCGTGCGCCGGGCGCAGGAGGCCCGGCCGTTCAGCGAGCTGGAACGCCCCGCTTCCCTGGGTGCGGGCCAGCACCAGCACCGCGCTTCCCTGCCAGATGCCGAAATGCGCCGCCTCGCCGGTCTCCGCCGAAAGCGCCTCGAGCACCGGGGTGGCGAGATGGAGGAGCTCGATCTCGTCGCGGCAGGCGGCGGCGAGGGCAAAGAGCGGGCGGCCCACCCGGTAGCGGCGGGTCTCCGCTTCCTGACGCACATAGCCGAGCCGGACCAGGGTCTGCAGCAGGTGAAAGGCGGTCGAGGTGTGAAGCCCGGAGCGGCGGGCAAGCTCGGCGAGGCTCGCCCCCTCGCGATGGCGGGCGATGTCCTCGAGCAGGGCGAAGGCGCGGGCGATCGACTGCACGCCGCCCGGACGGTCCCGCTCCTCCTTGCCGCTCACCCGGGCAGGAATCTCATCCATGGGGGATCTCATCCATGGGATGAGGATACACGAAGCGCCGAGCCCGCGCC
>KN174038.1:6489-10213 GCA_000759655.1 Acidicaldus organivorans
AAGCGGCGGCGGCAGGCGGGGCCGCTCGGTCAGGTGGCCTCGAGCCAGGATTTCACCCGGGGATGGTCGAGCCCCTCGGGATTGACGATGAAACGCGGGCGGCGCCCGCCGAGCGCGGCGGCGATGTCGGAGAGCGCATCGCGGGCGATGCCGTCGAAATTCTCGTCCGTCCAGCACAGGGCGTGGGGCGTGACGATGGTGTTCTCCATGGCGAGCAGCGGATTGGCGGGATCGACCGGCTCGGTCTCGAAGACGTCGAGCCCGGCTCCTGCGATTTTCCTCTCGCGGAGGGCGGCGATCAGCGCCTCCTCATCGACGATCGGGCCGCGGGCGACGTTGATGAGATAGGCCGAGGGGCGCATCCGGGCGAGTTTTTCGGCGTCGATCAGATGCCGGGTCTCGGCGATGAGCGGGCAGGCGATGACGACGAAATCTGCCCAGCCGAGGAGTTCGTCGAGGGGGACGAGCCTCGCCCCGAGCGCGGCGAGCGCCGCCGCATCGGCGTAAGGGTCGGCGGCGCGCACCTCCATGCTGAAGGCACGGGCAAGCGGGATGAGTTCGCGGCCGACCCCGCCCGCGCCGACGAGGCCGAGCCGCTTGCCGGTCACGCCCTGGCCCATATGGGCGAGCCGCTCCTGCCAGCGCCCCGCCCGGGTGAGGCGGTCCTTGATCAGGAGTTTCTGGGCCAGCGCCAGGATGAAGGTCATCGCCATGGTCGCCACCGGCTTGCGGATGGCGATCGGGGTGTTGGTGAGGATGACGCCGGCCTCGGTGAGGGCGGGGACGTCCACCTGATCGTAGCCCACCCCGAACCGGGCGATGAGGCGGAGGCGGAGGTGGGGGGTGGCGAGGCTTTCGCGCGTCACGCGCGGCGTGTTGATCAGCACCGCTTCGTAACGCGCCGCCACCTCCGGGGTGAGGGTGGTCAGCGTTTCGGGGATCCACTCATAGCTCCCGGCGGGGAGGAGGTCGAGCAGGGCGGGATCGAACGGAGGCGTGCCCGAGGGCGCAAGCAGGTCGCGGCTCAATCCGGCGCGGATCATGGCGCTCTCCTCAGGCGAGGCGGCGCAGCGCGTCGAGCCCGGCCCGCAGCGCGTTCTGGAAGAGGACGTGATCCTGGCCATAGGCGAGGATGCGGAAGCCCCGCTCCCAGTAGGCGCGCGCCCAGCTCTCATCGGCGACGAGGAAGCCCGCCGGCTTGCCCTCCTTGCAGGCGGCGGCGAGGACGCGGGCGAGCGCCGCCTCGTAGCGCGGATCGTCGAACGCGCCGGGGATGCCGAGGAAATTGGTGAGGTCGAAATGGCCGACCCAGAGCACGTCGAGCCCGGGCGTGGCGGCGATCTCCTCGACCGCCGCGAGGCCGCGCTCGGTCTCGATCTGGGCAATCACCAGGGTGCGCTCCGCCGCCGCCTTCATTTTGTCGGCGGGACTGCCGGGGAGGTAGGGGGCATGGGCGAGGCCGAACCCCGCGCCGCGCCGCCCACGCGGCGGATAATGGGCGGCGCGCACGATCGCCTCCGCCTCGGCGCGGCTTTCCACCATGGGGACCATGATCCCTTCCGCCCCGACGTCGAGGGCGCGGGCGATGAAGGCATACTCGCCGCGCGGCACCCGCACCAGCGGGGCGAGGCCGAGCCCGCGGCAGCCCGCGCAGAGCATTTTCAGCGTCTCGAAGCCGAGCCCGGTGTGTTCCATGTCGAAGAGGGCGAAATCGGCGCCGCAGGCGGCGATGATGGCAGGAAGGCCCGGCGTGAAGAACTCGAAGATCATCGGGCCGAAGGCGCGGCCCTCGCGGCGGAGTTTTTCCTTGAGCGGGGTGCGGGGCGGGATGGGGGTCATGGCGTTTCTCTCCGGTTGGGTTTCGGGTGGGCGTGCTGCCAGTAGAACCGCTCGACGGCGGTGAGGTGGGCGCGCATCTCGCGCGCGGCGGCTTCAGCGTCGTGGGCGGCGAGGGCGGCGAAGATCCGCTCGTGACAGCCGAGCGCCGAGGCCTCCGCCTCGGGGGCGAGGAGGGAGACCTCGCGCTGTTCGGTGAGCCAGTCGGTAAGCGCCTGATGGACGCCGACCAGCAGCGGGTTCCGCGTGGTGCGGACGATTTCGAGATGGAAGGCGACGTCGGTGCTCTGGAAGAGGGCGCGGTTGCCGCGCGCGGCGCGATTGGCCTCGAGGGCGGCGCCGATGCGGGCGAGATCCTCTTCCGAGGCGAGCCGCGCCGCCTCGGCGGCGATGGCGCTCTCGAAGAGGAGCCGCGCCCCCTGGAAATGGCGCACCCCGGCCTCCTTGCCGAGATAGACGCGGGCCGCGCCGGAGAGGGCGTCGATGAGTTTCGCGGCGTCGGGGTGGACGACGCGGGCCCGTTCGCCGTTGCCGATGGCGATCAGCCCTTTTTGCTGGAGCGAGAGGAGGGCCTCGCGAATGGCGGGCCGCCCGACGCCGAAGCGTTCCATGAGTTCGCGTTCGGACGGGAGCGCCTCGCCTTCGGCGAGGGCGCCGTCGCGGATCATCGCTTCGAGGCGTTCGGCGACCTCCTGGTAGAGGCGCCGGCGCGGGATGGGGGAGAAGGCGGGGCTGTGGGTCATGGCTCTTGCTGGTATGAAAGGTTTATGGCATGATGATCGCACTGTCAACCAGAGCGCCGCTCTGCGCGGCAAGGGAGGAACGCCCCATGGAAGGCCTTAAGGAACGCCGAATGGACGGTTTCGTCATCCTCGCCCGGTTCCATCTCCGCGAGGGCGCCCTGCCACGCTTTCTCGACGCAGTCCGTCGCAACGCCGCGCAATCGGTCGCCGACGAGCCCGGCTGCCGCCGTTTCGACGTGCTCACCCCGCTCGAGGGCGGCAACGAGGTGGTGCTCTACGAGATCTATGACGACGCGGCGGCCTTCGACGCCCATCTCGCGACACCGCACTACGCGGCCTTTCGCGCAGCGACCGCCGAGCTCGTGCTCGCCTCGCGAATCGAGCGGCTCGCGCTCGAGGAGCATGCGCGCCAGGGGCGATGATGCGAATCGTTCCTGTCCCATAACGAGGCGGCACACCCTGCCCGCACCCAACCAACGATCCGAGGAGGAAACCATGTCCCAAAACACATCGCCCCGAGCCCCATCCCGCCCCTTCGCCCGTCTCGCCGGCGCGGCGCTGGCCGCCGCCGCCCTCTCTCTCGGTGCGGCGCCCGCTTGGGCCGATCCGCCGGTGATCGCTCTCTCCAACGCCTATTACGGCAATACCTGGCGGCATCAGATGGTCGAATCCTTCGAGGCGGCGGCGCGCCAGGCCAAGGACAAGGGGATGGTCAAGGACTACATGGTCCTCAACGGCGATGGCTCGGTCAACCAGCAGATCAGCCAGATCAGCGATCTCATCCTCAAACACGTCGATGCCATCGTCATCGATGCCGCTTCCGAGACGGCGCTGAACGGGATCATCGCCAAGGCTTGCGGCGCCGGCATCACCGTGCTCGCCTTCGATTCGATCGTGAGCGCGCCCTGTTCCTACAAGCTCAATTTCGACTTCAAGGGCTATCAGAGTGAGCTCACCAAGGAGGTGCTGCATCTCATCGGTGACCGCGGCAACGTGCTCGTGGTGCGTGGCGTCAAGGGCTCGGCCCCCGACAACGACATGTACGCCGCCCAGATGGAGACGCTCAAAAACTATCCCGACGTGAAAGTGGTGGCGACCGTCTATGGCATGGCCACCGCGAGCGTGGCGCAGACGGCGGTGGCCAA
>KN174038.1:10247-11241 GCA_000759655.1 Acidicaldus organivorans
AAGGATCACCCGCCGGTGATCGCGGGCGGCGGTTCGGCCAATTTCATCCATTGGTGGGCGGAGCAGGCGAAGAAGAACGGCTATCGCACCGTCTCGATGAACACCACGCCCGGCATCGGGGGCGCGGCGTTCTGGCTCACCCTCGACATCCTCAAAGGCGCCAAGGCGCCGAATTACATGATCATGCCGGTCGCCGTGGTAACCCAGGACAACCTCGCCCAGTATGCCGACATGAAGCCCGGAACCATCGTAAGCCCGACCTATACCGAGGAATGGGTGCGCAAGAACCTCCTCCATCTCGACTGAGGCGAGGCGCGAGAGGGGAGCGGGCAAGGTGAGCGGCGTTTCGCTGGCGGTGGAGACCGAAGCCCGGGAGGGGGCAGGCGAGACGCCGCCCCTCCTGGCGCTTGCCGGAGTGAGCAAGCGTTTCGGCCCGACCCTTGCCTGCGACGGGGTGAGTTTCGCCCTCGGGCGCGGGGAGATCGTGGGCCTGGTGGGGGCCAATGGCGCGGGCAAGAGCACGCTCATGCGCATCCTCGCCGGGATCCTCCGTCCCGATGACGGAACGATCGCCATCGCGGGCAGGGCCGTTTCGTGGGAGGACTTTTCGCCGCTTGCCGCAAGAAGGGCCGGGATCCGCCTCGTCCATCAGGAGCTCTCGCTTTGCGAAAGCCTCGATGCGGTGGAGAACTTCTATCTCGAACGCACCCTGCCCCAGGTGGGGTGGGACTGGCGGCGGCGCTACCAGAGGCTTGCCGCGCAAAGCCTCGCGGCGATTTTTCCGGACCACGGCATCGATCTCACCGCTCCGCTCGCCGGCCAGAGCCTGGCTGCGCGCCAGATGGTGGAGATCGCCCGCGCCGCCGCCGATCCGGCGCTTCGCCTCCTCATCCTCGATGAGCCAACGTCGGCGCTCGATGCCGAACGCGCCGCCGATCTCTTCCGCTTCATCGAACAGGCGGCGCGTTCGGCATCGAGCGCCGACGTTGGCTCA
>KN174038.1:11249-11315 GCA_000759655.1 Acidicaldus organivorans
GATCCGGCGCTTCGCCTCCTCATCCTCGATGAGCCAACGTCGGCGCTCGATGCCGAACGCGCCGCC
>KN174038.1:11437-11623 GCA_000759655.1 Acidicaldus organivorans
GGCGGACGCTCCATCCGGCGCCGCTCCGTCTCCTCCCGAAAGGCGTGAGGCTGCGCCCCTCCTCACCCTTGCGCCACCCTGGCACGACACCCCGCTTACCTTTTTCCGCGGCGAAATCGTGGGGCTCGCCGGGCTCGAAGGCGATGGTCAGCGCGAGGCGCTCGAGGCGATCGCGCGCGCGGCCCG
>KN174038.1:11890-14196 GCA_000759655.1 Acidicaldus organivorans
CTTCGTCGCCGGAGACCGCCGCCGCGAGGGGATCTTCCCCGGTTTCGACGTGATCGCCAATGCCACGATGGGCTGGGTGGCGGAGCGGGGGTTCGGCGTCTGGCTCCGTCCTGCCGAGGAAGAAAACCGTGCTGCCCCCGCCCTCAACGCCATCGGCGTGCCGCGGCGGCTCTGGCGGGGGCCGATCACCGCGCTCTCGGGAGGCAACCAGCAGAAAGTGCTTTTTGCGCGCGGCCTCATGCAGGAGGCGGACCTGCTGCTCCTCGACGATCCGACGCGCGGGGTCGATCTCGCCGTCAAGGCGGAGATCTACCGCTTGATCAGGGAGGCGGCATCGCGCGGGGCGCTCGTGCTTTGGAACAGTTCCGAAACGGTCGAGCTGCTTCGCTGCGACCGGCTGCTCGTCTTCTCGGAAGGGCGCATCGCCGCCGCCCCACCGGCGGCGCACGCCACCGACGAGGCGGCAATCCTCGAGGCGGCCTTCCGCGAAAAAGGAGGAAAGCGGGGAGAGACGGGCGGGACGAGGGCGCACAAGGGTGCGGCGCGGGCGAGAGAGGCCCTCTCACGCCGCCTGCTCGCCGCCGCCCCCTTCATCACGGTCGCCCTCTTCCTCGCTTTGCTCGGCCTTCTCAACCCGCGAAGCCTCACCCCCTTCGGGCTCGATCTCCTGGCGAGCGCCGCCCTGCCGCTCGCTGCGCTGACTTTGGGCGAGATGCTGATCGTGGGCGGGGCGGAGATCGATCTCTCCATCGGGGCCTTCGCCGGTCTCGTCAATGTGCTGAGCGCGACCTGGCTGGTCGAGCGCCCCTCCCTCGGCACCTTGGCCCTGGCGGGCGCGTGGCTCGCCTATGCCGCGCTCGGCCTCGTCATTGCCGGGCGGGGCGTGCCCGCGATCGTCGCAACCCTCGGCGCCTCTTTCCTCTGGTCGGGGCTTGGCTACACGCTGCTCCCGGCGCCAGGCGGTAGTGCGCCCGCCTGGCTTGCCGGTATTTTCGGTGGAAAATTCGTGGGTGTGCCGGCCTCGGTATGGGGGCTCGTCGTCCTGGCCCTACTGGGCCGTCTTCTCGACCGGAGCCGGGTCGGCGTGGTGCTGCGCGGCTTTGGCTCGAATCCGCGTGCGATGGCTGAACTCGGCTTCGGGCCGGTGCGCTTCGCCGTGCTGCGCTACGCGCTCGCCGGTCTGTTCGTCCTGGCGGGCGGGCTTTCCCTGACCGCGCTCACCACTTCGGCCGACGTCAACGCCGCGCTCACCTACACGCTCGCCGCCATCGCCGCGGTGGTGGTGGGCGGGAGCGCGCTCACCGGGGGCAGCACCGCGCCGGTGGGAGCGGTGCTGGGCGCCGTGGCCCTCTCCCTGCTCGGGAATCTGCTTGGCTTGCTCGGGCTTTCCACCGACTATGTCCCTCTGCTCGAAGGGGCGCTGCTGGTCGGGCTGCTCGCGCTTCGCCTCATCGCGGGGGGACGGCGATGAGCGGGAGACTTTCCCTCGCCCGCCCCGCATGGCGCTGGCCGGCCTGGGGATGGGCGGCGGCGGGCTCGCTCCTCCTTTGGCTCGCCCTGAGCGCGGGCACCGCCTCCTTCAGCCTGGCGAGCCTCGCCGGGGTGGGGGTGTCGGCGGCCTTCCTCACCCTCGTCGCCCTCGGCCAGATGCTGGTGATCGCGAGCGGCAACGGCCATATCGACCTCTCCTTGCCCGGCATCATCACTTTGGCCGCCTTCCTCTCCCTCATCCTTTCGGGGGGCCGCACGGCGGGGCTGATCTGGGCGCTCCCGGCGGTGATCGGCGCGGGGCTTGCGAGCGGCGCGGTCAATGCGTTTCTGGTGGCAGGGCTCCGCTTGCCGGCGATCATCGCCACCCTCGCCGTGGGCTACGGGCTCGAGACCGCCTCCATCCTCGCCAACCGGCGCTTCACCACCTACGGGGTGAGCCCGCTGCTCAAGGCGGTGGTGACCGCGCGGCTTGCCGGCGTGCCGCTCATGGTGCTGATCGCCTTCCTCGCCGCGGGCCTCTTCGCCCTCCTCCTCGCCCGCACCGGCTTCGGGCGGATGTTGTTTGCCCTCGGCCAGAGCGCCGCGGCGGCAGAGAAGGCGGGGATCCGGCGGGGACGGGTGCTGGGGGCGGCCTTTCTCGGCAGCGGCGTGCTTGCCGCCCTTACCGGCATGCTGCTTTCGGCCTATGCGGGCGGGGCGTTCCTCGAGATCGGCAAACCCTATCTCCTGCCCTCGGTGGGGGCGGTGGTGCTGGGCGGCACGCCGATTTTCGGCGGGCGGGCGAGTGCGGTGGGCTGCTGGTGGGGCGCTCTATT
>KN174038.1:14294-16544 GCA_000759655.1 Acidicaldus organivorans
CCTCACCCTGCTCGTCACCACGCTCGAGCTCCTCGGGCTCGCCCCCGGCATGCAGGACGTGATCGAGGGCCTCATTATCATCGGGATCCTCGCCCTCGGTCGCCGAACGGCGACGGGGTGAACGTTGCGCTCAGGCTGGATGAGCCCGCCGAATTTGAGGCGTCTTGTTCAATACGTCTCGATATGGAGCCGGCCCGCACGGCGCATCGAGGCGAGATGGGGGGCGGGATCGGCGCCGGCGGCCTCGGCGATGTCGGCGAGGGCGGCGAGCACGCCCTCCTCCATTGCGGAAAGACCGCAGACGAAGAAATAGGCGTTCTCGTCGCGGAGCAGGGGGCCGATGTCGGATGCCGCCTCGCGCAGCGCATCTTGGACGTAGCGGCGCGGATGATCGGGGCTGCGGCTGAAGGCGAGGTGGGTTTCGATGAAGGCACGCGGGAGTTTCTGCAGCGGCCCGAAATAGGGAAGCTCGTGCGGCGTGCGCGCCCCGAAGAAGAGCAGCAGGCGGCCCGAGTGAAAGCGTCCGCTTTTGACCAGACGCCGCCGCCACTCGGTCATCGCCCGCATCGGCGCGCTTCCCGTGCCGGTGCAGATCATGACGAGATGGCTTCCCGGATGGTTCGGCATCAGGAACGTCGTGCCGAAGGGGCCGGTGACCCTCACCTCATCACCCGGCTGCAGGTCACAGAGATAGTTGGAGGCCACACCCCGCACCGGGCGCCCCTCGCGGTCGGCAAGCACGCGTTTGACGGTGAGGGCGACGTTGTTGTAGCCGGGCCGTTCTCCATTGCGCGGGCTTGCCACCGAGTACTGGCGGGGATGATGGGGGTGTCCCCGCGCATCGACGCCCGGCGGGATGATGCCGATCGACTGGCCTTCGAGCACCGGAAAGGGCCGCGGGCCGAAATCGAGGATGATATGATGGGTGTCATAGTCCGACCCCGCATCGGTCACCCGGATATTGCCGGTGCAGACGGCGCAGATGAAGGGCTCCGGCGCGCGCGGGCCGTAAAGATTGACGTAAGGATGCGCAGCCGACCAGGGCGGCAGCGGGGCGGGAAGACTCGACGTTGCCAGACAGAAATCAAAAGCGCTTCCCCCAGCCGCAGATGATGGGGCAGCGGGCGTCTCTTCTGCCGCCTCGCTCCGGGCGACATCCCCCGCTGCCGGGGCGCCTTCCGGCGGGAGCTCGTCCCAGCCGAACTGTTCGGCGACGGAATAGGGCCGCCCCTGTGGCACGGTCCGCCAGCTGTCGATCGCGCCGGTGGGACAGGGTGGCACACAGGCGAGGCAGAAATTGCACGCGGCCGGATCGACCACGTAATTCCGTTCGTCATGGGTGATCGCCCCCACCGGGCAGGTCGCCTCGCAGGTGTTGCAGCGGATGCAGACCTCGGGGTCGATGAGGTGCTGGCGGAACGTCGCGACCGCGTTTTCCATCGGCCTGCTCTTTCCCTCAGTCGAATCTTACATATTCGAAGTCGATCGGCTTGCCATTGATGCCGACCATGGGGGGCGCGATCCAGTTGGCGAATTTGCCGGGCTCGATGACGCGGCCCATGAGGCTCGCGACGAAGGCGCGATCCTCTTCGCTCGGCAGCCAGTCGCGAACCTTTTCATTCCATTCGCGCTCGCTCACCACCCGCCCCTCGGGATTGACCTTGATGCCCGAAAGCGTGCCGATCCGCCGGTTGAACGCCTTGTGCGGCACTTTGAGGCGGAAGGGGAGGCCCGCCTTCTCGATGATGCGGTTCCAGCGCTCGACGCCCGCCACCGAGTCGCGGATATAGTCATCGCGCAACACTTCATTGAGCGCATTCAGCATCGGCACCTCACGCTCGACGAGGCGGCCGTCCGCGACGTCGAGAATGCGGTAGGTGGCATCGCGCAGACGGTGATCGTCTTGGCGCTTGCCTTCCTCGAACCGGCCCTTGAGACCCGAGGTGTAGAACGTCGCGGCGTTGCTTGACTGATCCGAGCCAAAGAGATCGATCGTCACCGAGAAATGGAAATTGAGGTAGCGCTGGATGGTGGGGAGGTCGATCACGCCCGCGGCGCGCACTTTGTCGGGCTCGTCGGTGCCGAGTTCGCGTATCACCTCGCAGGTGCGCCGGATGATGCGGCCCACGCCCGATTCGCCCACGAACATGTGGTGGGCCTCTTCGGTGAGCATGAAACGGGTGGTGCGGGCGAGTGGATCGAAGGCCGACTCGGCGAGCGCGCAGAGCTGGAACTTGCCGTCACGGTCGG
>KN174038.1:16587-17277 GCA_000759655.1 Acidicaldus organivorans
GGCACTTCCTGCCAGGCGGGTTCTCCAAGGTGATCGCCGAAACGGATGCGCCGGTCGGGGATCGGCGGGTTGAGGAAAATACCCCAGCGATATTCGGGCATCTTGACATAGCCGAACTGGGCCCAGCCCTGCGGATCGACACTGATCGCGGTGCGCAGATAGACTTCGAGATCATGCGAGCCCTCGGGGCCCATGTCACGCCACCATTCGAGATAGTTGGGTTGCCAGTGTTCGAGGGCGCGCTGCAGGGCGCGATCCTCGGCGAGATCGACATTGTTGGGGATGCGGTCCTGATAGGTGATACCGGTCATGGCGGGGTGTCCTTGGGCGAGGCGTTGAGATGAGGGAGGTCAGGTGCGGGTCCAGTCGAAGCCGGGTTTGTGTCCGCTGCCGTAAACCTTGAGCGCACCCGCCGGGCCGACGGCGTTGGGGCGCTGGAAGATCCAGTTCTGCCAGGCGGAAAGGCGGCCGAAGATGCGGGTCGCCATCGTCTCGTGCGGGCCGAAGCGGAGATTGGCCTCCAGCCCGGTGAGCGCATCGGGGGAGAGCGCGGCCCGTTCCTCGATGGCGATGCGGATCTCGTCTTCCCAGTCGAGATCATCGGGGGTGCGGGTGACAAGGCCGAGCGCAAAGGCGGCCTCGGCATCGAGCAGGCGCCCGCGTGCCGCCTCGGCGGCAGCGAGCGCGTCG
>KN174038.1:17343-17820 GCA_000759655.1 Acidicaldus organivorans
CGCATCGAGGGCAAGGACGGCCGCAGGATCGCCTTCGCTCCGGAAAATCCAGAGGCCGAGTTCGGGCTCGTTGGTGCGCAGGCTGAGGATCGCATCATCGAGCTCGCGGGCGAGCCGGAGCGGATACCACGCCGCGCCCTCGGCGAGGATCCCCTCGATCGTCTCGGGACCGGAACCTTCCGGGCCGCGCAAGGTGAAGGTCGCGGTGCGGCGGCTGCGATCGAGGGCCATCTCGAGCGTGGCGTAGCGGCGGTAATCGGGGCCGATCTCGCGCGCAAGCGGGGTGAGCGCAATGCCTTCTGCCTGCTCGGGCCGGGTGCTGGTGGCGGCAAGGGCCAGGGCGCGGGCGCGGACTTTTTCGGCGAAAACGGCCGGCTTGGCGATGTCATCGACCAGGCGCCAGGCCTTGGCGCGTTCCCCGCGCACGCCCTCGGCGGTGGTGCAGAAGAGATCGGCGAGATCGGGGCGCACCCGGCG
>KN174038.1:17875-18446 GCA_000759655.1 Acidicaldus organivorans
GATCACCACGGTGCGCACGGTGGGATGCTCGAAGCGGATGCGGTTGAGCGCGTCGTAAAGCTCGATATCGACGCCGAGATCGTAGCTGTTGAGCTTGAGTTTGTA
The DNA here is from genome assembly GCA_000759655.1 of Acidicaldus organivorans. Taxonomy (GTDB): domain Bacteria; phylum Pseudomonadota; class Alphaproteobacteria; order Acetobacterales; family Acetobacteraceae; genus Acidicaldus; species Acidicaldus organivorans. Next base: position 17,981 of record KN174038.1, read on the forward strand.
GCCGGGGGCGAGCCCCGCCTCCTCGTCGAAATCGGCGATCAGGGTGGCGATCGGTCCCTCTACTTCGATCCGCCAGTGGCGGTAGCGGGAGGGGTCGGTCTGGTAATCGACGGCGATTGGCGGGGAGGCTTCGGCGGCGGGCGAGGGGGTTTCGAGCATGGGACGATCCTCCGTGCGGCGGACGGTTGGGGTTGGGCACTATAGTGCCGTTTAACCCATGTCAAGCATTTTTTTGCATGTTGGCTGGGTGCGGCTGCGGCGGCTCCTCCCCTGCGATGAGGGTGCGGGCCAGCGCAAGCAGCTTGTCGAAAGTGGCCTCGAGCGGCGCCTCGGAAGTATCGAGCGTGTGATCGGCCTTGGCGTAGAAGGGGGTGCGTTCGGCGAGGATGGTCTTGAGATCGGCCATCGCCTCAGCACTCGCCGCCATCGGCCGCGTATCGCCCTGGGCGAGCACGCGGCGCATGTG
>KN174039.1:0-1512 GCA_000759655.1 Acidicaldus organivorans
CGCCCCGCCGCCCCCGCCTTCTGCTGCCCCCGTCGGGGCGGAAGAGAAGGACTGGGGCCCCACCCGCAAGATCACCGTGCGCGAGGCGCTGCGTGATGCGATGGCAGCCGAGATGCGGCGCGACCCGGACGTCTTCCTGATGGGCGAGGAGGTCGCCCAGTATCAGGGGGCCTACAAGGTGAGCCAGGGGCTGCTCGATGAGTTCGGCCCCAAACGGGTGATCGACACCCCGATCAGCGAATACGGCTTCACCGGGCTCGCGGTGGGCGCCGCCTTCGCCGGGCTCAAGCCGATCCTCGAATTCATGACCTTCAATTTCGCCATGCAGGCGATCGACCACATCGTCAATTCGGCGGCCAAGACCCGCTACATGTCGGGCGGGCAGATGAGCTGCCCGATCGTCTTCCGCGGTCCCAATGGCGCCGCCGCCCGGGTCGCCGCCCAGCACAGCCAGTGTTTCGCGAGCTGGTACGCCCACGTCCCCGGCCTCAAGGTGATCGCGCCCTGGTCCTCGGCCGATGCCAAGGGCCTGTTGCGCGCGGCGATCCGCGATCCCAACCCGGTGGTCTTCCTCGAGAACGAGATCCTCTACGGCCAGAGCTTCGAGTGCCCGATCGACGAGGACTTCATCCTCCCCATCGGCAAGGCGAAGATCGAGCGGCCGGGCCGGCACGTCACCATCACCGCCTTCTCGATCACCGTCGGCACCGCGCTTGTCGCAGCCGACATCCTCGCCAAGGAGGGGATCGAGGCGGAGGTGATCAATCTCCGCACCCTCCGCCCGCTCGATACCGCGACCATCGTCGAAAGCGTGAAGAAGACCAGCCGCCTCGTCACCGTCGAGGAGGGCTGGCCCTATGCCGGGATCGGCGCCGAAATCGCCATGCAGGTGATCGAGCACGCTTTCGACTGGCTCGATGCGCCGCCGGTCCGGGTGCATGGGGCGGACGTCCCGCTCCCCTATGCCGCCAATCTCGAGAAACTCGCCCTGCCACAGCCCGAGAACGTGGTCGCCGCGGTACGCCAAGTGACCCAGGGCATGGGCTGAAGGAGGAGACGATGGCCACCGAGATCCTGATGCCTGCCCTCTCCCCCACCATGACCGAGGGCACGCTCGCCCGTTGGCTCAAAAAGGAGGGGGACAAGATCCGCGCCGGCGACGTCATCGCCGAAATCGAGACCGACAAGGCGACGATGGAGGTCGAGGCGGTCGATGAAGGAATCCTGGGCAAGATCCTCGTCCCCGAAGGCACGCACGGGGTGAAGGTCAATGCCCCGATCGCCATCCTGATCGCCGAGGGCGAGAAAGTCCCCGAAGGTCCCGGCGCCTCGGGCTCCCCTGCCTCCAGCCCCGCCCCCTCTGGCACCACCCCCGCGAGCCCGGCCGCGGCCAATGGCGCGGCGCAAGGCGCAGCTCATGCGGTGCCCCAAGGCCAAGCCGCGCCCGCTGCTGCCGCGCCCGCCCCGGCGCCATCGGGCGAACGGGTCTTCGCCTCGCCGCTTGCCCGCCGC
>KN174039.1:1619-4246 GCA_000759655.1 Acidicaldus organivorans
GGCTCGATCTCGCCGCGATCAAGGGGAGCGGCCCGGGCGGGCGGATCGTTAAGGCCGACATCGAACGCGCCCTCCACGCCCCGCGCCCCGCCGCGGCGGCAGCGCCCGCTGCCGCCCCGTCCGCCGCCGCCCCGCCTGCGCCGGCGGCACCGAAAGCCGCCCTCCTGCCGCCGCGCGATCACCTTGCGCATCGAGGAGAGGGGGACGAGGGCGTGCGGCGGCACCGAAAGCCGCCCTCCTGCCGCCGCGCGATCACCTTGCGCATCGAGGAGAGGGGGACGAGGTCGTGCGGCGGCTCGCCGAGTCGAAGCGCGAGATCCCGCATTTCTATCTCACCCTCGACGTCACCCTCGACGCCCTGCTCGCGCTCCGCAGCGAGCTCAACGCCAAGGCGCCGAAAGAGGGGCCGGGCGCCTTCAAGCTCTCGGTCAACGATTTCATCATCAAGGCCGCGGCGCTCGCCCTGCGCCGGGTGCCGAAGGTGAACGCGAGCTTCACCGAGGAGGGCATCGCCTATTACCACGACATCGACATCAGCGTCGCCGTGGCCCTGCCCGAGGGGCTGATCACCCCGATCATCCGCCGCGCCGACCAGAAGGGCCTCGCCGCGATCAGCAACGAGATGAAGGCGCTCGCTGAGCGGGCGCGGGCGGGCAAGCTCAAGCCCGAGGAATACCAGGGCGGTGGCTTCTCGATCTCCAATCTCGGCATGTATGGCATCCGCGAGTTCGCTGCGGTGATCAACCCGCCGCAGAGCGCCATCCTCGCCGTGGGCGCGGGCGAGAAGCGCCCGGTGGTGCGCGAGGATGGCACGCTCGGGGTGGCCACCCAGATGACCTGCACGCTGAGCGTCGATCACCGCGTGGTCGATGGCGCGCTCGGCGCCGAATGGCTCGCCGCCTTCAAAGCGATCATCGAAGAGCCGCTGAGCCTCATGCTGTGAAGGAGGGCCCCATGGCCGAGACCGCATTCGACCTCATCGTCCTCGGTGGGGGTCCTGGCGGCTATGTCGCCGCCATCCGCGCCGCCCAGCTCGGCATGAAGACCGCCGTCGTCGAGCGCGAGCATCTCGGCGGCATCTGCCTCAACTGGGGCTGCATCCCGACCAAGGCCCTGCTCCGCGCCTCCGAGATCCACCACCTGCTGCACCATCTCGGCGATTACGGCTTCGCCGCCGACAATGTCCGCTTCGATCTTTCCAAGGTGGTGGCCCGCTCCCGCGCGGTGGCCAAGCAGCTCTCCTCCGGCGTGGCCCATCTCCTGCGCAAGAACAAGGTGAGCGTCTTCGACGGCGAGGGCCAACTCGCCGGCCCCGGCAAGCTCGCCGTGCTCAAGGAGGGGAAGGAGATCGCGACCCTCACCGCGCCCCACATCGTGCTCGCCACCGGCGCCCGCGCCCGCGAGCTTCCCGGCCTCGCGGCCGATGGCAAGCTGATCTGGACCTACAAGCAGGCCATGGTGCCGCCGAGCCTGCCGCGGCGGCTCCTCGTCATCGGGGCCGGCGCGATCGGGGTCGAGTTCGCGAGTTTCTACCTCAACATGGGCGCGGAGGTGACGCTGATCGAAGCGCTCGAGCGCATCCTCCCCGCCGAGGACGAGGAGATCAGCGCCTTTGCCGCCAAGGCCTTCGAGCGCCAGGGGATGAAGATCCACACCCGCGCCAAGGTGAGCGCGGCGAAGAAGGGCGCCGATGAGGTCAGGCTCGCCATCGAGACGCCGGCGGGCAAGCTCGACCTCACCGTCGATCGTGTGATCGTGGCGATCGGCATCGTCGGCAATGTCGAGGGGCTCGAAGGGAGCGGGGTCAAGATCGAACGGACCCATGTGGTGACCGACCCTTACGGCTTCACCGGGGTTCCGGGGCTTTATGCGATCGGCGACCTCTGCGGCCCGCCCTGGCTTGCCCACAAGGCGAGCCATGAGGGGATCATCTGCGTGGAAAAGATCGCCGGGCTCGACCCCCACCCGCTCGATACGCGGAACATCCCGGGCTGCACCTAGTGCCGCCCGCAGGTGGCCTCGGTGGGGTTGAGCGAGGCGCGGGCGCGCGAGCTTGGCTTCGAGGTGCGGGTCGGGCGCTTCCCCTTCATCGGCAACGGCAAGGCGATCGCGCTCGGCGAGCCGGAGGGGATGGTGAAGACGGTGTTCGACGCCAGGACCGGCGAGTTGCTCGGCGCCCACATGGTGGGGGCGGAAGTCACCGAGATGATCCAGGGCTACACCATCGCCCGCAGCCTCGAGACCACCGAGGCCGAGCTGATCCACACCGTCTTCCCCCATCCCACGCTGAGCGAGACGATGCACGAGGCGGTGCTCGCCGCTTATGGGCGGGCAATCCACTACTAGGCCTCTTCCGGCGCGCCCTTTTCGTCTCCTTCCGCTTAGCCGCCCGAGAGGAGGCGGGGGGCGAGGAAAAGGGCCGCCCCGATGCAGGCGGCGAGGAGGGCCGGTATTCCGGCGGTAAGAAAGAGGGGGCCGCTCCAGAGGCGAAGCCGTCCCGCCCCGAGCCGGAGCAGGGTCGATTCCGCCGCCCGGCTCCATCCGGCGCGGGCGAACGCGAACCCCGCCCCCATCAGGCCGAGCCCGACGCCCAGGAGAGCAGCGCCGAGGAGCTCGATCCCGCGCCG
>KN174039.1:4281-6304 GCA_000759655.1 Acidicaldus organivorans
GCCCCGAGCCGGAGCAGGGTCGATTCCGCCGCCCGGCTCCATCCGGCGCGGGCGAACGCGAACCCCGCCCCCATCAGGCCGAGCCCGACGCCCAGGAGAGCAGCGCCGAGGAGCTCGATCCCGCGCCGCGCCGCATCGCCCGCGCGCCCCCCGAGCGAGACGGAGAGCGCCCCGCCGACCGCAAGCAGCAGGCCCGCGGCGAAGAGCGCCAAAGGACGGTGGCGGCCGCGGAGCCCCGCGCCCAGCGTCACGGCGAAGACGGCGTAAAAGAGACCCGCCACGACGAAGACCTCTCCGCCCCCTCTACGCGCCAGGACGAGGGCGGGCAGTAGGACGAGCAGGGAGAGGAGGAGAGGGCGTCCCATGCGCAGCCCAGGGATCAATGGGGCTGATCGAGCCAGGCGCGGAAGCGCGCCGCGAGCTCCGCCCCGTAATGCTCCCAGAAATTCTCGTCGATGGCGAGCGCCTCCTTCATATTGGGCGGAAAGGTCGGGAGGAGGGCGCGGGTCTCGGGGGGGAGATGGTCGAAGGCGGCGGGAAGGAAGGTGCCGACGAAGATCTTTCCCATCAGCGCCGCTTCCGTCTCCGGCGCCAGGGTGGAGGCGAGGAAAGCCATCGCCCGGGCGGGGTCGGCCACCCCGGTCGGGATGGCGAAATGGCGGAGCTCGAGCAGGCTTCCGCTCCATTGCACGGCGAAGGGCGCATGATCGCGGAGGATGGCGGCGGCGAGCGCCGGGCTCGGCGCGCTCGTCATCAGCACCTTGTCCTCGCGCAGGAGGGCGATCGCCTCCTCGCCCGCCCCCCACCACACCACATAGGGGCGGAGCTGGTCGAGCTTGCGGAAGGCGCGCTTGAGCCCGTCCTCGGTCTTGAGCGTGGCATAGACATCGGCGGGGGCGACGCCATCGGCGAGGAGGGCGATCTCGAGCGTGCCGCGCGGGCTACGGGCGAGGCCGCGGCGGCCGGGATATTTGGCGACGTCCCAGAAATCGGCCCAGTTCGGCGTGCCGTGCAGCTTCTCGCGGTCCCAGCCGAGGACGAGGCTCATCCCGTAGGCGGGCAGGCTGCACTCGCTTCTCCCGGCCTCGGGCGGAAAAGTCTCGGCGCCCTTGAGCGCCTTGGGATCGAGCTTGACGAGGAGCCCCGCCCCGCAGGCCGCGGCGAAGACATGGGGCGGGCCGAGCAGCACGTCATAAGGGGTATGGCGTCCGGCGAAGAGCTCGAGGGCGGCGAAGCTTCCATCCCAGGTGCCAACCGAGGCGCTGCCCGCGGCATTCCCCAGAAAAGGGGCGAGATAGGCCTCACCGATGGCGGGAGCGATCCAGGGGTCGGAGACGCCGAGCCGGAGCCCGTCCTCGGCGCGGAGCGGGGAGGCGGCCAAGAGGAGAAGAACGAGCAGGAGAAGCGCGGCGAGCGCCCCCCCTCGGCCCCGCCCTCTCCAGCGCTCTCGCCGCGGCTCAGCGCGTGCCACGCTCTCCGCCCTCCGCAGCCTCGTTGCGCGGGGAGAACACCTCCCGGGAGAAAGGATAGAGACGCACGGCCTCCTCCGGCCAGGCGAGCGCCACGCGCTGGCCCGGGCGGAAGGTGCGACGCATCGCCGCCGGCCGCCGCACTTGCCAGAGCGCGCCGCTCTCCAGACGCAGATGAAAGACGGCGTCGGCTCCCCCCTCTTCGACCCGGGTGATCACCGCTGCTATGGCCCCCCCTTCCAGTTCATCGGCGGCGAGCGCCGCCATCGCGATCCGCTCGGGACGAATCATGAGACATGTCCGCTCTCCGACGGCAACCCCTGCCGGGGGGTGAGCGGACCAAAATCGCGCCCCGCCCTCGCATTCGACCTCCGCTCCGTCTTCCTCGCGGACGACGAGTCGGGCGGGAAGCAGATTGACCGGCCCGAGCGCCCGGGCGGTGGCGAGATCGGGCGGATCCTCGTAGAGGCGCTGCGGCGCGCCCCAGGCGGCGAGCCCCTCCGCCCCGAGCACCCCCACCTCGCGGGCGAGCGCGAAGACGCTTTCCGCCCGGC
>KN174039.1:6432-6763 GCA_000759655.1 Acidicaldus organivorans
GGGCGAGAAGGAGGAACGCCGCCCCGGCGAAGGGCCCCTCGGCGGCGAGGAGCCGGGCGAGAAGCTCGCGCACGCCTTCCCCGAACCCCTCCTCCGGCTCTTCGGCGAGGAGAAGCGGGCACTCCGCGCGGCGGAGAAGGAGGGCGGCGAGCGCGAGCCGCTGGCGCTCCGTCGGAGAGAGCGCCGCGCAGGGCGTGGCGGCCCGCTTGGTGAGCCCCACCGCATCGAGCGCCGCGGCCGGGACGAGGCGGGGGCGGGGAATGAGGCCAAGCACCGCGCGCGGGCTCAAGCGCGGTGGAAAGAGGGGGACGGGGGGGAGGTGGAGGAAGGG
>KN174040.1:0-275 GCA_000759655.1 Acidicaldus organivorans
AGCCCGGCCCCCTCCCCCCTGATCTCGACCCCTGATCTCGCCCTCCTGATCTCGACCTCTGCTCTCGACCCCTGATCCGGAGAGCCCTCACCTGCCGCAAGGACGCTTGCGCCTGCGGCAAAATGGGACAAGCTTTCTGCCATGCCGCCGCGCCCATCCCCTCCGCCCGACATGCCGCACCCGGCCCCCTCCGCCGCCGCCCGGCGGCGGATGCGGCTCACCGCGGTCATCGTCGCCTCGGCGCTCTTCATGCAGAACCTCGACTCGACGGTGAT
>KN174040.1:365-4379 GCA_000759655.1 Acidicaldus organivorans
CGCCACCGCCCTTCCCACCATGGCGCGCGCCTTCGGGGTGGATCCGGTGCATATGAGCGCCGCCCTCACCTCCTATCTCCTGAGTCTTGCCGTCTTCATCCCGGCGAGCGGCTGGATGGCCGACCGCTTCGGGGCCAAGCATGTCTTCCGCGCCGCGATCGGCGTCTTCACCCTGGGCTCGGTGTTCTGCGGGCTTGCCTCCCACTTCGCCCCACTGGTGCTCGCCCGCATCCTGCAGGGGATGGGCGGGGCGATGATGGTGCCGATCGGCCGGCTCGTGCTGCTCCGCACCGTGGCCAAGAGCGAGCTCGTCTCCGCCATGGCCTGGCTCGCCGTGCCCGCCATGGTAGGCCCGGTGATCGGCCCGCCGCTCGGGGGGCTCATCGTGAGCTACACGTCCTGGCGCTGGATTTTCGGCATCAACGTCCCGATCGGACTGCTCGGCATCCTCGCCGTCAGTCTCTTCATCCCCGACATCCGCGAGGAGCGGCCGGGACCGTTCGATTTCTGGGGGCTTCTGTGGAGCGGGCTCGGCCTCTCCGGCCTGATGGCGGGGCTCGAGAATGTCGGCCGCACCGTGCTGCCGCTGCCGGCGAGCCTCGGCCTGCTCGGGGCGGGGGGACTCGGCTTCCTCCTCTATCTCCGCCACGCCCGCCGCCATCCGGCGCCGGTGCTCGATCTCACCCTGTTCCGCATCCCCAGTTTCGGCCTCTCGGTGGCGAGCGGCACCTTCTTCCGCATCGGGATCGGTGCCGTGCCCTTCCTGCTGCCGCCCATGATCCAGCTCGGCTTTGGCCGCTCGGCGGCGGCAAGCGGGGCGATCACCTTCGCCGCCGCGGCGGGCGCTCTGGTGATGAAGCCCGTCGCGCTCGCCGACTACCTCCCTTTTGGCTTCCGCACCACGCTCCTGTGGAACGGCGCGCTCGCCCTCCTCCTCCTCGCTGCCACCGCGGCGATCCGCCCCGCCTGGCCGCTTCCCGCGATCTACGCCCTCCTGCTCACCGGGGGCTTTCTCCGCTCGCTCCAGTTCACCGCCTACAACACGCTCGCCTATGCCGACATTCCGCGGCCGCGGATGAGCGCGGCGACCAGCCTTTATTCGACCATCCAGCAGGTCTCGCTCTCGCTCGGCGTGGCCTGCGGGGCGATCGCGCTCGATGCGGCACGAAGGCTCGCCGGGCATACGCTGCCCACGCTCGGCGATTTTTCAGAAGCCTTCCTCGCCGTCACCGCCGCCTCGTCCTTGAGCCTCATCTTCGCCGCCCGGCTCGATGCGGAGGCCGGGGCCGAGCTTTCCGGCCATCATCCCGTGCGGCGGCCACGTCCGAGGGCGGCTTCCGCCTATTCGCTCTCCCTCTCCGCTCCCCCGCAGGAGGGAGACTGAGAGATGGGGGTCCTCGACGGATCTCGATCCCCCATTGATCTCAATCCTTGACGGGGCGGGGCGGTCGCGCCGGAATGCGGGAAGCGTAGGGCAAGCCTCGCCGCGGCGCGCGAGGCCCTTCCCGCCCCTCTTTTCCGATGACCGGTTTTCCGAGGAGGAGTGTCCGCCGTGTCCGATCCCTTTCCCCTGCCGCCCGCCTCACCGGAGGAGGCCCGCCTCGACCGCCATCAGCTCGAACGGCTCGATGCGCTGATCGCCCGTCACGTCGCCGAAGGGCGCTATCCGGGGGCGGAAATCGCCATCGCCCGCCACGGCAAGCTGGTGCACTGGCGCCATTTCGGCCATGACCGGCGCGACCCGGCGAGGCTCGCCGGGCCGGAAACACTCTGGCTCCTCTTCTCGAACACCAAGGTCCTGACCATGGCCGCGCTCTGGCGGCTGATCGAGGCGGGCGAGGTCTCGATCAATGACCGGGTCGCCGACTACCTCCCCGAGTTCGCCGCCCGCGGCAAGGGCGAGATCACCCTCTTCGAGGTCGCCACCCATCAGGCGGGCTTCCCTTCGGCTTCCGTCTCGCGCGAGGCCTGGGCCGATCATGCCCGGATGCGCGCCGAGGTCGCCGATTTCTCCCTCGAATGGACGCCGGGCTCGCGCGTCCATTATCACGGGCAGAGCGCCCATCTCGTCATCGCCATGGTGATCGAGGCGGTCACCGGCGAGGACTACCGCCGGGTGATCGCGGAGCGGGTGATCGCGCCCTTGGGGCTGGGGGGCGAGCTCTTCGTCGGCGTCCCGCCCCAGACCCAGGCGCGCTGCGCTGACATCTACGGCCCCGAGGGCGTGCCCATTCCGGGGGAGAACACCCCCGAATTCCGCGCCGCCGGACTTCCCGGAAGCGGCGCCTATGGCTCGGCCCGCGCCATGGCTGCGTTCTATCAGATGCTGCTCTACGGAGGGCGGCTCAACGGCGTGCGCCTCCTCTCGCCCCGCCTGATCGCCTTCGTCACCCGCGACTTCACCGGTGAGCGGGTCGATGAGGGCATGGCGGGGATCCCCATGCATCGCGGCCTCGGCCCCCATTCGCGGGGCCTCGGCCCGCGCATCCGGGGCCTGGGCAGCCTCGCCCATCCGCTCACCTTCGGCCATGGCGGGGTCGGCACCTCCTATTGCTGGGGCGATCCGGAGAGCGGCGTCTCGATGGCCTATGTGACCAATTTCCTCGCCCCCGAGCCGTGGCATTCGAGCCGGCTCGACCGGATCAGCAATCTCGTCCACGCCGCGATCGACTGAGCTGGACGACCGGCGGCGCCGTCTGATCGAAAGATCCAATCACGCGATCGGGAGAATCGCGTTGCGTCCCCGGCAAGGCGGCGATAACATTTCGCCATCCAATCAACGTCTCAATGATCGCACGCGATCGCCAAGGAGGAAACATGTCCAGAAAAAACCGACGCTCCCGGCGCGGCGTCCTCGCGCTCGGCCTCTCCGCCGCGGCGCTTGCCCTCGCCGCCACCCCCCTCCGCGCCGATGAGGTCAAGCAGGCCACCCGCTACGCCGACATGACCACGGTGAGCCAGGAAATGCTCGACCGGGCCGGCCAGGATGCCAATAACTGGCTGATGACGCACGGGGATTACACCCAGAAGCGCTACTTCCCCAACCGCCAGATCAACACGATGAACGTGCGGCACCTGCACGTGGCCTGGATCTTCCAGACCGAGGTCAAGGAGACGCAGGAGACCGCGCCGATCGTGGTCAATGGCGTGATGTACGTCACCACCGCCTTCGATCACGTCTATGCGCTCGATGCCCGCACCGGCACCGAACTCTGGCACTACAAGCATCCGCTCGGACCGATCACCGTCTATTGCTGCGGGCCCAACAACCGCGGCGTCGCCGTCTATGGCGACATGGTCTATCTCGCCACCCTCGATGCCAAGCTGGTCGCCCTCGATGCCAAGACCGGCAAGGTGGTCTGGCAGTCCGACATCGCCGATCCCGAGCAGGGCTACAGCGAGACGATGGCCCCGACCGCGGTCGATGGGAAGATCCTGATCGGCACCAATGGCGGCGAATACGGGATCCGCGGCTTCGTCAAGGCGTTCGACGCCAAGACCGGCAAGCTGCTCTGGACCTTCTATACCATCCCCGAAAACTCGGTCGGCGTCTGGGCGACCAAGGATGCGACCGGCCATGACCTGCACCGCGACATCGCGGCCGAAAAAGCGGCGCTCCAGAAGCTCGGCGATCCCTACAAGCGTCTCGGCGGCGGGGTGTGGCAGAACCCGGCGGTCGATCTCGCCACGCGGCGCATCTATTTCGTGGTCGGCAATCCCTCGCCCGATCTCGACGGCTCGGTGCGCCCGGGCGACAATCTCTACACCGACAGCCTGGTCGCGGTCGATCTCGATACCGGCAAATATGTCTGCCACTTCCAGTATATCCCGCATGACGTGTGGGATCTCGATGCGGTCAGTCCGCCGATCCTGGTCGATGCCAAGGACGAGCACGGGGCGACGGTGCCCGCGGTGATCCATGCCGGGAAGACGGGCTTCGTCTATGTCCATGACCGCCGCGACTGCCACCTCATCCGCTATTCGGAGGCGATGGTGCCGCAGGAGAACATGTTC
>KN174040.1:4654-7725 GCA_000759655.1 Acidicaldus organivorans
AGTGGTCGCCGATGGCGGTCAATCCCGAGCTCAACCTCACCTACGCCATCAACCTGCACCAGCCGATGCACTACTACGTCAAGGGCGCGCCCTATCCCGGCGGCGACAAGCTCTGGCTCGGCGGCGCCTTCGTGGTCATCCCCGAGGAAGAGCAGTGGGGCAACATCACCGCGGTCGATTACAACACCGGCCGCATCCGCTGGCAGGTCAAGACGCAGCAGCCGATGATCGGCGGCGTGCTCGCCACGGCGGGCGGACTCGTCTTCACCGGCGAAGGCAATGGCTATTTCAAGGCCTATGATGCGGCCACCGGCGCCGAGCTCTGGCGCTTCCAGGCCGGGGCCGGGGTGAACTCCCAGCCCACCGCCTATACGGTGGAGGGCAAGGAGTACATTGTGGTCGGGGCCGGCGGCAACGCCCAGCTCGACTTCAAGCGCGGCAACAACATCATCGCCTTCACCCTCGACTGAGACCAAACCTGAGGGGGGCGGGGTCAGTCCCCGCCCCCTTTTTTGCGCCCCTTCCCTGCTTCCAACCCCCGATCGACCGGATGCCGATGCCCCGTCTCCTCCGCTCCCGCCGCGTCCTTCCCGCCTTTCTTCTCCTTGCGCTTCCTCTTCTCGCCCTGATCGCCGCCGCGCCCGCCCGCGCCGAGGAGCAGCCCGCCGGTGGCGACATCGCTGAAAAGGCCACCCTCTGCCAGTCCTGCCACGGCGTCGAGGGCATCCCGGTCGATCCCTCGATCCCGGTGATCTGGGGCCAGAACGAGGGCTATCTCTACATCGAGCTCCGCGACTTCGCGCGCGGGGCGCGGGCAAGCCAGGTCATGGGCGAGATGGCGAAGTCCTTGAGCCGCGAGGACATGAAGGCGCTCGCCCACTACTTCGCGGTCAAGCCCTGGCCCGCGCTCGGCCAGAAACCGGCCGATGCGGCCACCGCCGAACGCGCCCGCGTCATCGCCAATTCCGCCCAGTGCTCGCAATGCCATCTGGACGGTTTCCTCGGCGCGAGCCTGGTGCCGCGCCTCGCCGGTCAAAGCGCCACTTACCTGCTCAATACGATGAAGGATTTCCGCTCCGGGGCGCGGGCCAACAACCCGTGGATGAGCGATCTCCTCAAGGCCTATTCCGAGGACGACCTCGCCGTGCTCGCCGCCTATCTCGCCGGGCTCTGAGCCCCTGCCCCGGCTTCAGGCGGAAGTGGGGGGAGCGGGAGTGGGGAGAGCCGGAGTGGGGGGCGGATGACAGGCGGCCGGGCTTGGGCTAAGCCAGGGCCTTGAGACAATTTCGAGGTTTTCGCCCCCGATGCCGAGCAGCAACGACATCCGCGCCGCCTTTCTCGACTTCTTCGCCCGCCACGATCACACCATCGTGCCGAGCTCGCCGCTCGTGCCGCGCAACGACCCGAGCCTCCTCTTCACCAATAGCGGCATGGTGCAGTTCAAGAACGTCTTCCTCGGCCAGGAGACGCGGCCCTACAGGCGCGCCGCCACCGCCCAGAAATGCGTGCGCGCCGGGGGCAAGCACAACGACCTCGACAATGTCGGCTACACCGCCCGCCACCACACGTTCTTCGAGATGCTGGGCAATTTCAGCTTCGGCGACTATTTCAAGGACGTCGCCATCGAGCTCGCCTGGAAACTCGTCACCCGCGAGTTCGGCCTCCCCGCAGATCGCCTCCTGGTCACCGTCTATGCCGAGGACGAGGAGGCGGCTCTGCTCTGGCGCAAGATCGCGGGCCTGCCCCCTGAGCGGATCATCCCCATCGCCACCTCGGACAATTTCTGGCGGATGGGCGATACCGGGCCCTGCGGCCCCTGCTCGGAGATCTTCTACGACCACGGCCCGGAGATCCCGGGCGGCCCGCCGGGAAGCCCGGATGCGGATGGCGACCGCTTCATCGAGATCTGGAACCTCGTCTTCATGCAGTATGAGGAGGATCCGCCCGGGGTGCGCCGCCCGCTTCCCAAACCCTCGATCGACACCGGCATGGGGCTCGAGCGCATCGCCGCCATCCTTCAAGGCAAGCACGACAATTACGACACCGACATCCTGCGCGCCCTCATCCTCGCCTCGGCCGAGCTCACCGGCCAGGCCCCAGACGGGCCGCACCGGGTGAGCCACCGCGTCATCGCCGACCATCTGCGCAGCACCGCCTTCCTCATCGCCGATGGTGTGCTCCCCTCCAATGAGGGGCGCGGCTACGTGCTGCGCCGCATCATGCGCCGCGCCATGCGGCATGCCCACCGCATGGGAGTGAAGGAGCCGCTGCTCTGGCGCCTCGTCCCCGTCCTCGTGCGCCAGATGGGCACCGCCTATCCCGAGCTCGGCCGCGCCCAGGCGCTGATCGAGGAGACGCTCAAGCTCGAGGAAAGCCGCTTCCGCTCCCTCCTCGACCGCGGTCTCCATCTGCTCGCCGAGGAGACGGCGAAGCTCGCCCCCGGCCAGCCGCTTCCCGGCGAGGTCGCCTTCCGTCTCTACGACCCCTATGGCTTTCCGCTCGACCTCACCGCCGATGTGCTGCGCGAGGAGGGGCGGAGCGTGGATATCGCGGGCTTCGAGGCGGCGATGGCGGCGCAACGGGCCCGGGCCCGCGCCGCCTGGGCGGGCTCCGGCGAGCAGGCGACCGAGCGCGTCTGGTTCGAACTCCACGAACGGCTCGGGGCGAGCGAGTTCCTCGGCTACAGCACCGAGAAGGCAGAAGGGATGGTGCTCGCCCTCCGCTCCGGCACCACCGAGATCGAGGAGGCGGAGGCGGGGGCGGAGATCGCCATCATTCTCAACCAGACCCCGTTCTATGCCGAAAGCGGCGGGCAGGTGGGCGATACCGGGGTGATCCGCAGCGAGCGCGGGGCGCGGCTTCGCGTCACCGACACGCAGAAACGGGTAGGCGATCTCATCGTCCATTTCGGCCGGCTCGACGCGGGACGGCTCGCCCGCGGCGAGGCGGTGATCGCCGAGGTCGATCACGAGCGCCGCCGCGCCATCCGCTCCGCCCATTCGGCGACCCATCTCCTGCACGAGGCGCTGCGGCGCCGCCTCGGCGCGCACGTCACCCAGAAGGGGAGCCTC
>KN174040.1:7857-9182 GCA_000759655.1 Acidicaldus organivorans
CGCCCGCTCACCGAGGAGGACATCCAGGCCGTCGAGGACGAGGTCAATGCCCGCATCCGCGAGAACAGCGAGGTGATCACCCGGCTGATGAGCCTCGATGAGGCGACCGGGCTTGGCGCCATGGCCCTCTTCGGCGAGAAATACGGCGAGGAGGTGCGGGTGGTGATGATGGGCGCGGGCGAGGGCAACCGCCCCGCCTATTCGATCGAGCTCTGCGGCGGCACCCATGTCACCCGCACCGGCGATATCGGCCTCTTCCGCATCACCAGCGAAGGCGCGCTCGCTGCCGGCATCCGCCGCATCGAGGCGGCGACCGGCCCGCTCGCCCTCGCCTTTGGCCGCGAGCGCGAGGGGAAGCTCGCCGAGACCGCCGCCCTCCTCAAGACCGCGCCCCTCGACGTGCCGGGGCGGGTCGCCGCGCTGATCGAGGAACGCCGCCGGCTGGAGGCCAAGCTCTCCGAGCTCCAGCGCCGGCTCGTCACCGGCGCGGCCGGGGAGGAGGAGACGGCCGAGGAGATCGGCGGCGTGCGGTTCCTCGCCCGCAACGTGGGCGAGGTGCCGCCGCGCGAGCTCAAGAACCTCGCCGATGCGCTGCAGAAGAAGATCGGCGGAGGCGTGGTGGCGCTCGTCTCCACCGCCGAGGGCAAGGCGAGCGTGGTGGTGAGCGTCGCCCCCGAGCTCACCGCGCGTTTCGACGCGGTCAGGCTGGTGCGCGAGGCCGCCGCCCAGCTCGGCGGCAAGGGCGGCGGCGGCCGGCCCGATCTCGCCCAGGCCGGAGGGCCGGAGGCGGGGCGGGCGGCCGAGGCGCTGGCCGCGGTGCGCGCCGCACTCGCCGCCGCCTGAGACCGGCCATGTGGCAAGGCGCCGCCCCCCTCGCCCGCCTCGGCGGCCGCCTCGCCGATTTCCTCTTCCCGCCGCTCTGCCCGGCCTGCAACCGGCCGGTGGCCGGGCAGGGCCAGTTCTGCCCCGACTGTTTCCGCCGCCTCCATCTCATCACCGCGCCCTATTGTCTCCGCTGCGGCGCGCCCTTCGTCCATGCCGCGCAAGGGAGCGCGGCGGGGCTCTGCCGCCGCTGCGCGGCGAACCCGCCCGCCTTCCAGGCCGCCCGCGCCGCCTTCCGCTATGACCAGACGAGCCGCGGCCTGATCCTGCCCCTCAAATACGCAAGCCGCATCGACCTCGCCCCGCTGCTCGCCCGTCACATGGCCCGCGCCGGAGCCGATCTCCTCGCCACTGCCGACCTCCTCGTCCCGGTGCCGCTGCACCGGCTGCGCCTCCTCCGCCGCGGCTACAACCAGGCCCTCCTGCTGGCCCGGGCGCTCGCC
>KN174040.1:9307-9996 GCA_000759655.1 Acidicaldus organivorans
CGCCTCACCGCGCTTCCCGTCCTTCCCGATGCGCTGACCCGCCGCTGCGCCACCCCCCTCCTCGGCGTGCGCCCGCCCGAGGAACGGGCCGCCCTCCTCGCCCAGGCCGGAATCGCGGTGCGCCGCCGCCACCTCCCCCGCATCGCCGGCCGGCGCGTCCTGCTGATCGATGACGTGCTGACGTCGGGGGCGACGGCAGAGGCCTGCGCCCGCGCCCTCAACGCCGCCGGGGCGAGCTGGATCGGCGTGCTCGCCGCAGCACGGGCCAGCAATCCCTACTCGGCATGACGGATTTGCTCTTGCCTTCCCGCTCTTTCGTGAACATCTGATGACGGAACGTGGAGGTGCCGATGGCCGAAGTCGAAATCTACACCCAGCCGCTCTGCCCCTATTGCGCGCGCGCCAAGCGCCTGCTCGACGAGAAGGGCGTGGCCTATCGCGAAATCGACGCCCCGGCGGGAAGCCCGGCGCGCGAGGAGGCGATCCGCCGCTCGGGCGGGCGGCGCACCGTGCCGCAGATCTTCATCGATGGCGTGCCGGTCGGCGGCTGCGACGACCTCTACGCCCTGGAGGCGGCGGGCAAGCTCGACTCCCTGCTCAACAAGGCGGCGTAAGGGAACCCCCCCTCCGCGCCGCCCAGGAAGGCCTGAGTGCCCCGCGTGTCATGAGCGATGACGTGTCATGATCCA
>KN174040.1:10074-10357 GCA_000759655.1 Acidicaldus organivorans
TTATCAGCTCCGTTGCGCGGCAGATCATGAATTCGACGGCTGGTTCAAGGACAGCGCCACCTTCGAGAAACAGGCGGCGCTGTCCTTGAACCAGCCGTCGAATTCATGATCTGCCGCGCAACGGAGCTGATAATGGATCATGACACGTCATCGCTCATGACACGCGGGGCCTGCTGAACTGCCCCTTCTGCGGTGATACGCGGATCGAGCGGGCGCTGATGACCCCGGCTCTGGCCAAGACCCGCAAGGAGGGCCGCGCCCCCCTCCCCGCCGCGCTGCCGCC
>KN174041.1:0-945 GCA_000759655.1 Acidicaldus organivorans
CCCCCTGGCCTGCCTTGCCCGGCTCGGCCTCGCCCCGCCCCTCCGCTGGGGGAGCGAGGGTGAGCCTCGCCTCGAGCACGTCCTCCTCGCCGGGGAGACGGCGCAAGGTGAAGCCGAGACGACGGACGAAGCCGATCATCGGCGCGTTGTCGGCGAGGACCTGGCCCACGATTTCGGTGATCCCCTGGCTTTTCGCCCAGGCGAAGATTTCCTCCATCAGCACCCGCCCGAGCCCCTTATGCTTGACCGAAGGCTCGAGGACGATGGCGAACTCGGCCTCCGGCCCGTCCATCTCCTCACGCACCAGCCGCGCCACCCCCACCGTCTCGCCACTGACCGGGTGCTGGGCGATGAAGGCGATCTCGCGCTGGTAATCGACTTGGGTGAGACGGGCCATCTGCTCCTGGGTCAGGGTGCGCAGCGGGGTGAAGAACCGGTAGCGGATGTCCTCGGGGGCAAGACGCGAGAAAAACGCCCCATGCGCCTCGGCATCCTCGGGCCGGATGGGGCGGATGATGAAGCTCTCACCGCCCTTTATGACGGTCTTCTCGAGCTCGGCGGGGTAGGGGAGGATGGCAAAGCGCGCCCGCTCGCCCGCCGGGCGCAGCGCGAGGCTGGCATCCCCGGCCAGCACCCCTTCGGCATCGACGAAGAGGGGATCGAGGCGGAAGGCGGCAATCTCGGGGAAATCGACGATGAGCTGGGAGAGGCGGACCAGTGTCTCGGCCAGCGCCTCGCGGTTGGCGGGCGGCCATTCGTGAAAGGCCTCGAGCCAGGAGGCGAAGGGGGCGCGGGCGATCAGCGCCTGGGCCAGCGCGAGATTGAGGGGCGGGAGATCATAGGCCCGCTCCCGCCACACCCCGCCCGCCGCCCCGCCGAGACCAAGCGCGAAGACCGGGCCGAACAGCGGATCGTCGGCGAGCGCGATGGCGAGTTCCCGCGCCC
>KN174041.1:1021-1983 GCA_000759655.1 Acidicaldus organivorans
GCGCCACCTGACGCTGGACGAGGAAGGCTCCCTCGCCCTGCGCCGCGGGGTGGCGGCGCATGCGCTCGATCGCGGCGGCGAGGCCTTCCCGGTCCCGGATGTCGAGCGCCACCGAGGGCGCGCCCCGCTTCTCGGTGCGCCGCCATTTGAGGACGACGGGATAGCCGAGCCCGATCGCCGCCGCCTCGGCCTCGGCGACATTCCGCGCCACCCGGCTCGGCACCACCGGGATGCCATAGGCCTCGATGACGGCGAGCGCCTCGTCCTGGAAGAGATCGCGCCGCCCCTCGCCGCGCACCCTGGCGAAAACCTCCGCCACCGCCGTCCGGTCGGGCTGGACGCTCACCACCGTCTTGGGCGGAAGCTCGCGCGCGGCAAGCCGGATATGACGCTGGCGCAGCAGGTGCTGGAATCCGTGCACCGCCTGCTCGGGCGTGGTGAAGACGGGAAGCCCCCGCGCCGCAAGCCGCTGGCGGAACGGGGCGGCAGTGGTCTCGCCGGGCACCGCGATGAGGAGCGGACGGCGGAGCTCGCGACCGAGCGCGGCGAGCTCGGCGGCGAAGCGCTCATCCTCGGTCTCGCCGGTGGGCGCGATGACGAGGAGCGCGCCGCCACAGTCGAGCCGCGGCATGAGATCGGCGAGCGCGGCGAGCAGCCGGTCGTGGCGGCGAAAGCCGGTATAGAGCGGGGCATGCGCCCCTTCCGGGCGGGGAAAGAGCCCGGCGGGCGGGGGCGGGCTCCGGCTCCTGCGCTCCTCCTCGGCGAGTGCGGCGGGGGATTCCCCTCGCCGCGCTCGCCGATCTCATGCCGCGGCTCGACTGTGGCGGCGAAAGCCGGTATAGAGCGGGTCATGCGCCCCTTCCGGGCGGGGAAAGAGCTCGGCGGGCAGGGGCTGGCTCCAGCTCCTGCGCTCCTCGTCGGCGAGTGCGGCGAGGGGAATCCCCCGCCGCATCGCTTCATCG
>KN174041.1:2078-2609 GCA_000759655.1 Acidicaldus organivorans
TGACCGCATCGGTGACGATGAGGAGGGCATCGCGAAGAAGCGGCGGGGCGCGGCTCAGCGTCTCGGCGGCGGCGAGGAAATCCTCGAAACCGGCCACGGCGAGGATCCCCGCCCGCCGCAGCGCCGCTTCGAACACCGCCTCCGCCGCCGGTCCCTCGGCCGCCGGATTCGCCTCATCGAGCAGGCGGCCGCCGGCGCGGATGGCGAGCATCGGCCGCAGCCGTCCCGCCGCGCGGGCGGCGGCGATGAAGGCGCGGCTGTCCTTGAGGCGGCGGATGTCGAGCATGATCAGCCCGGCCTCGGGATCGCGCGAGAGCCAGTCCAGCGTCATGCCGAAGCCGATATCGGCATTGCCGCCGATCCCCACCACATGGGAGAAGCCAACCCCGTTCGGCCCGGCCCAGTCGATCACCGCGCGGCAAAGCGCCGCGGACTGGGAGACGAGCGCGATCCGCCCCCTGGGCGGCGGGAGATGGCCGAGCGTGGCATTGAGACCGATCGCGGTGTTGGCGATGCCGAACGAGCCCGGCC
>KN174041.1:2702-9251 GCA_000759655.1 Acidicaldus organivorans
CCATCACCCGCACCCCGTGCTGGCGCGCCGGGGCGGTGAGGCCGGGGCGGAGCGCGGTGAAGAGGCAGGCGCGGCAATCGCGCTCGGCGAGCGCGGCGAAGAGGCGGTCGAGATCATCCCGCCAGGCGGCGACGATCACGAGATCGGCCGTTTCGAGACGGGCGAGCGCGGTGCTTTCCAGGATCTGCACCGGCCCGGCGAAGCCGCCCACCTGGATGTTCTGGGCAAGGAGTGCGCCTTCCGCACCCTCCGCCCCGATCAGGGCGAGGCTCTGCGGCCGGAACAGGCGGGCGGGATTGAAGCGTCTGCCATGCGCGCGCTCGAGCCGGCCCATCGCCCTACTCCTTTTCGGGGAGCCCCGTTGGAGCGACCCTAGCCGAGGGCGGGGCAAAAGCGAAGGGGGCGCTTCCGCCCCCTTCTGCCTGCGTCCCTCGCGGCAGAGACCGCGGCGCTCAGTCGCCGCTTTCGGCCTTGTTCTTGTTGAGGTCGATCGCGACGAAGAGAGTCTGGCCGTCGCGCCAGACGCGAAGCGCCACGGCATGGCGGGAGTCAAGCGCCTTGCGGATCGCTTTCACCGCCGCCTCCGGCCCATCGACCGGGGTCGGGCCTACGCCCACGATCACGTCGCCCGGCTGCAATCCGGCCGCCTCGGCTGCCGAGCCCATCTCGACATTGGCCACCACCGCGCCCTTGAGATTGGCCGGCGCGCCGAGCTGCTCGCGGAGCTCCGGGGTGAGCGGCTGCAGCGCCACGCCGATATGGCCGCTCTCCGCCCCGCCACCGCCATGTTCCTCTTCGCCCGCCTGTTCGGGAAGGGCGGCGAGGGTGACGGTCTTGGTCAGGCTCTCGCCGTTGCGCCACAGGGTGATCTCGGCCTTGCTGCCGGGCTTGAGCGCGCCGATGTCGCGGGCGAGATCGCGCGGGTCATTGACCTTCTCGCCATTGACCGCGGTGATCACATCCCCCGGTTGCAGCCCCGCGCTCGCCGCCGGCGAGTTGGGCTCGATGCTCGCCACCAGCGCCCCCTTGCCCTTCTGGTCGGCGGGCAGGCCGAGCGCCTCATCCATCTCCGGGCTGACCGGCTGGGCCGCCACGCCGAGATAGCCGCGTGTGACGTGGCCCGAGGTCTCGAGCTCGGCCACCACCGACTTGATGAGGTTGGAGGGGATCGAGAAGCCGATGCCGATCGAGCCGCCCGAGGGCGAGAGGATCGCGGTGTTCATGCCGATCACCTCGCCGTCCTGGTTGAAGAGCGGCCCGCCCGAATTCCCCTGATTGATCGGGGCATCGATCTGGATGAAGTTGTCATAGGGCCCCTCGCCGATATCGCGCCCCTTGGCGGAGACGATGCCGGCGGTGACGGTACCGCCGAGCCCGAACGGGTTGCCCATGGCGATCACCCACTGGCCTGGCTTGATCGCGCTCGAATCGCCGAAGGAGACTGCGGGCAGCGGATGATCGGCGTTGACCTTGAGCACCGCGATGTCGGTGCGCGGGTCGCGGCCCAGCACGCGGGCGCGTTTTTCGGTGCCGTCATCGAAGGTCACCGTCACTTCCTTGGCGTCCTTCACCACGTGGTTGTTGGTGACGATGATGCCGGAGGGATCAATGATGAAGCCCGACCCGCGCGCCTCGACCACCTGGGGCGGCGCGAGCTGCGGGATCCCGTTCGGCCCCATGCGGAAGGGGAAGGGGAGCGGGAAGGGAAGCGGCCCCTGCACGGAGGCGGGCTCGGCCTTGATGCGGGTGGTGATGGAGACCACCGCGCCCCGCACCCGCGCCACCAGATCGGAGAAGTCCGGGAGTTTCTGGCCATTTTCCGCAGCGTACGCCGGGGTGGACGGGAAGACGGGGCCGAGCGCGCCGCCGAGCAGGGTGCCGGAGAGCAGGAGCGCTGCCGCCGCAAAGCGGAGCCTGCGGGGCGCGGCAAGGGTCAGGCCTTGGGCGGGGAGGTCTCTCGTTGACATGACGTTGTTCCTCTGGACATAGAGTGGACGGTCGTGGTTGGGTGCCGCCGGTATGCACGATGGCAGCGATCGCGGGCGTGACGGGGCGATGAAACCATCGTCATGACAAGAGTTTAACGGCTCGGCCGGGTTAGCACAGCGGTAGTGCAGCGGTTTTGTAAACCGAAGGCCGGGGGTTCGAATCCCTCACCCGGCAGACTTTCTCCTCCTCCCGCGCCCCCCGTCAAGCAGCGCCGCGAGCCGCCGCAAAGGAGCGGTGAGGCGCCAGGAGCGCGAGGCGTGGAGCGCGGCGAGAGCGGCGCGAAGGGCCGCATTGTCCGCTCTTAGCGCCTGAAGCTCGTCTTCGGCGGCAGCGAGCCGGGCACGGAGTGCATTCCGTTCCGTCCCCAAACGATCCCGTTCGGCAAGCAAATCATTGCGCTCGGCGAGAAGATCGGCGCGTTCGACGAGAAGCCGGGCGAAGCGGCTCATCTGCTCCACCCCCCTCTCGTCACGTGCCGCCTCGTCACGTGCTGTCCCGCCGCGTCCCGTCTCGATAGTCCCTGTTTCCCCAGCGCCCCCGTCCTCTGCGGCATCGCCCGGGAGCCGGGGAGAAGCGCCCTCGGGCCGCGCCCGGCGCAGGGCGACGTCGCAATACATGTAATTCTGTAAGGCGAAATAGATCATCTCCCAGTTTTCGGCGATCATGAATTCATTGACCGCCTGGATGACCCCGTAGGGTTCACCGCTCAAGCCCACCTCGACCATCGTGTAGTCGTTGGCGATCAGGATACCGTCCTCGTGGAGCTTGGGGGCGAGCGCGGCGAGATCGCGTTTCACCCCCTCATAGGTGTGATCGGCGTCGAGATAGAGAATATCGATACTACCATCGGGAAGGGAAGCGAGCATTTCGGCGCTGTCCCCCGCGAGGACCTGCATCCGCCCCGCCTCGATGAGATCGCGGTATTTGTCGCGATAGAAGCTCAGGTGATCCTTCCCGTCGAGCCACTCCGCGGTCGGGCGTCCCCACATCGTCTCGAGCTCATGCAGACGGAAGAGATCGATCGCGATGAAGAGAGAGGGCTGGCAGATCTCGAGGATCAGGTCGGTGAATTGTCCGAACGCCACCCCCACCTCGACGAAAACCTTTCCCTTGGGAAGAAGGGGAAGGATGTCGGTGCGGTCGGGCAGAATACGGGCATTCTGCAGAAGATGGGCGGGGAGCTTGGCGGCAGGCATGATCGGAGCGCCCGCCCGCGCCACGTTGCGCCCTTGCAGATCCGGAACGTGATTTCTCGAATCAGCATTCATGTTCCTCTGCTTCCTCTCTCAGACCGAGAAATACCGGGCGTGGGAGTTGAGGGTGACGATGGCGCTGGTCGATTGTTCCGGCTCGAGCTGGAATTCTTCCGAGAGCGTCACGCCGATCCGCTCCGCCTCGAGCAGACGGAGCAGGATCGCCTGATCCTCGAGCCGCGGACAGGCCGGATAGCCGAAGGAATAGCGCGAGCCGCGATAGCCCTGCGCCAGCATCTTCTCGACCTCGCGCGCATCCTCATGGGCGAAGCCGAGCTCGGCGCGGATGCGGCGATGGGTGTATTCCGCCATCGCCTCGGCCATCTCGACCGAAAACCCGTGGAGGTAGAGATAGTCCTGATAGCGCCCCTCCTCGAACCACCGGTGTGCGACCTCCGAGGCGCGCCGTCCCATCGTCACCACCTGGAGCGCGATCACGTCGCGTTCCGGTTCGGTGATGTCGCGGAAGAAATCGGCGATGCACTCGCCATCCTCGCGCGGCTGACGGGGCAGGGTGAAACGGGCGAGTTCGGTCACGCCGTCCTCGGCGAAGATCACCACGTCATTGCCGTCCCCGGCCGCCTTCCAGTAGCCATAGATCGCCTGGGGACTGAGGATCTCCTCGCGCTCGCAGATCTCGAGCATACGCTGGAGCGAGGGACGAAGCTCGCGCCGCGCCCATTCGAGGAATTCCTCGAGCGAGCGGCCCTGTTTGCGAAACCCCCACTGGAACTGATAGAGGCTGCGCTCGTTGATGAAAGGAACGAGGGCGCGCGGCGGCGTAGCGATCTGCCGCGGCCCCCAGAAGGGGGGCGAAAGGCGCGGCTCGTTCGCGGTGAGCCGCTTACGCCGGGCGCGCGCCGCCTCGCGATCGACCGGGGCGAGGGCGGCTTCCTGCGCTGCGCCCAGACGGCGATGCCCATGCCGCTTCTTTCCTTCGTTACGGGCGGCGATCGCGGCGAGATAGTCGTCGAAATCATTGCCGACGATCTTTTCCATGAGCTTGAGCCCATCGAAGGCATCGCGGGCATAGGCCACCCGCCCGCAGGCATAGGCGCGCACGCACTCCTCCTCGACATAGCTCCGGGTGAGCGCCGCTCCCCCGAGCAGCACCGGAATGTCAAGGCCGAGGCGGGACATCTCTTCGAGATTTTCCCGCATCACCACCGTCGATTTGACGAGGAGCCCCGACATGCCGATCGCGTGCGCCCGATGTTCGCGTGCGGCCGCGATCATGTCGGACAGCGGCACCTTGATGCCGAGATTGACCACCTTGTAGCCGTTGTTGGTGAGGATGATATCGACCAGATTCTTGCCGATGTCGTGCACGTCGCCCTTGACGGTGGCGAGCACGATGGTGCCCTTCTGCTGGCCCTCGACACGTTCCATGAAGGGTTCGAGATAGGCGACCGCCGCCTTCATCGTCTCCGCACTCTGGAGAACGAAGGGAAGCTGCATCTTGCCCGCCCCGAACAGCTCGCCCACCGTTTTCATGCCGGAAAGAAGAATGTCGTTGATGATCTCGAGCGGCTTGTAGCGGCGAAGCGCCTCATCAAGATCGGCTTCGAGCCCCTTGCGGTCTCCTTCCACGATGCGCGCGGCAAGCCGCTCCTCCACCGTCTCCGGCCGCTTCCGCGCTTCGTCCTTGCTTTTGCGTTCGGCGAAGACCTCGAGCATGCGGGCGAGCGGATCGTAGCCCTCGCGCCGGCGGTCGAAGATGAGATCCTCGGCGAGCGCCACCTCCTCGGGCGGGATCTGATGGAGCGGCTTGATCTTGCTCACATGGACGATCGCCCCGGTCATCCCGGCGCGCAGCGCATGATCGAGAAAGACCGAGTTGAGCACGGCGCGCGCCGCCGGGTTGAGGCCGAAGCTGATGTTGGAGAGACCGAGGATGATCTGCACCTCGGGAAACGCCTCGCGGATGAGGCGGATCCCTTCGAGCGTCCAGAGCCCGAGCTTGCGGTCCTCCTCGTTGCCGGTGGCGATGGTGAAGGTCAGCGGATCGATGAGGAGATCGGAGGGGGCGAGCCCGTGGCGGTTGCAGGCGAACTCGACCAGGCGGCGGGCGATGGCGAGCTTGCGCTCGGGCGTCTTCGCCATGCCCTCCTCGTCGATGGTGAGCGCCACCACCGCGGCGCCGAATTTGCGGGCAAGCTCCAGACGGGCGGCGGCCTGGGCCTCGCCGTCCTCGAAATTGATCGAGTTGATGATCGGCTTGCCGCCATGCAGCTTCAGCGCGCGGGCGATCACCGGCGTCTCGGTGCTGTCGATGACGAGCGGGGCGTTGACCGAAGCGGTGAAGCGGCGAATGACCTCGGCCATCTCCGCCCCTTCGTCGCGGCCGACGAAGGCGGTGCAGACGTCGAGCGCGTTGGAGCCCTCGGCGACCTGCTCGCGGCCCATCGCGACACAGCCATCCCAGTCGTGGCGCTCCTGGAGCTCGCGCCACTTCTTCGAGCCATTGGCGTTGCAGCGCTCGCCGATCGAAAAATAGCTGTTTTCCTGCCGGAGCGGGACCTGGGTATAGAGTGAGGCCACCGCCGGCACCCACACCACCTGGCGCCGGACCGGCTCGGGCCGCCTCTCGCCGAGGCGGCGGAGCATGGCATCGAGCGCTTCGATATGTGATTCGGTGGTGCCGCAGCAGCCGCCGATCAGGTTGACCCCGTCCTCGCGCACGAAGCGTTCGAGCCAGGTGGCGAGTTCGCCGGGGGTGAGCGGGTAGCGGGTCTGGCCCTCGACGAGTTCGGGCAGGCCCGCATTGGGCTGCACCGAGATCAGCCCCGGCCAGTTCTGGGAGAGCCAGCGCACGTGCTCGGCCATTTCCTGCGGCCCGGTCGCGCAGTTGAGGCCGATCAAGGGGATGCGGAGCGCCTCGAGGATGGTCGCCGCGGCGGCGATCTCGGTGCCGACGAGAAGCGTGCCGGTGGTCTCGACGGTGACTTGGACGAAGATCGGCACCTCGCGCCCAAGCGCGGCGATCGCCGCCCGCGCCCCGTTGACCGCGGCCTTGGCCTGGAGCGGGTCCTGCACCGTCTCGATCAGGATCGCATCGACCCCGCCTTCGATCAGGCCACTCGCCTGTTCGGTGAGGGCCGCTTCCAGCGTATCGTAGTCGATCGAGCCGAGGGAGGGGAGCTTGGTGCCGGGCCCGATACTGCCGAGCACGAAGCGGGGTCTTGCGTCGCTGAAGCGCAAGGCGGCCTCGCGGGCGAGTTCGGCGCCGATGCGGTTGATCTCGCGGGCGCGCTCGGCAAGCCCGAATTCGCCGAGCGTGATCGGACTCGCCCCGAAAGTGTTGGTC
>KN174041.1:9717-9876 GCA_000759655.1 Acidicaldus organivorans
CCATCGCCCCGTCGGCGAGCAGGACGCGGCGCTGGAGGAGGTCGAGGAGTGAGGCGGTCATTGCAACGCCTATAAAGATGTTGTCTCAAGGCAGCAATGGAAAGAGCCGCCATGCCGGACCGCCCCCCTTCTTCTCCCGTCACTCCCCCCTCCGCCGAC
>KN174042.1:0-866 GCA_000759655.1 Acidicaldus organivorans
GGTTCGGGGCGGGCCTCGGGGGGGTGCTGGGTCATCTTCGGCCTCAGGGCTTCGGGCTCAGTCTTCGGGCTCGGGGCTTCTGCTCAGGGCGCGCCTCCCGGCAGCAGGCCACGCGGCCGCCAGAGGAGGATGAGGAGCAGCAGCAGGAGATCGCTGCCGAGGGCGAGCTTGGGCCAGAGGAAGGCGGCGTAGTCGAAGGTGAGGCCGACCAGCAGGGCGCCGAGGAAACACCCCTCGACCGAGCCCACCCCGCCCAGGATGACGGTGATGAAGGCAAGCACGAGGAGGTCATCGCCGAGCCCCGCCGTCACCATGCCGGCGTGCAGCGCATAGGCCGCGCCGCCAAACGCGGCGAGCGCGGCGCCGGTGACGAAGACGGCGCGGAACAGGACCCGCGTCTCGACCCCCAGCGCATCGACCATCTCGCGATCCTCGACCGCGGCGCGGAGGAAAAGCCCGGCCCGGCTCAGCCGCCCGAAGAGGTGGAGCGTGATCAGCACCGCAAGCCCGAGCCCGATCAGCCCGAGCCGGTAGGGATCGAGCGGACTCTCGCCGAGGAAGATCATGCGTTGCAGGGCCGGGGGCTTCACCACCGGCATGGGGCTCGCGCCGAACACGCCGATCAGGCTCTGGGTGAGGAGGAGGCCCGCGCCGAGCGTCATCAGGATCTGGCGGAGCGGCGCGCCAAGCACGGGGCGGATGAAGAGCCGCTCGACGATGAGGCCGGCAGCGGCGCCGCCCGCGGCGGCGAGAGCGAACGCGGCGGCGAGACGGGCGAAGGACGCCTCCTCCGCCGCGCCAAGCAGGAAGGCGGCGAGGAAGGCGCCGAGGGTGACGAAACTCCCATGCGCGAAGTTGAGCACGCC
>KN174042.1:940-3818 GCA_000759655.1 Acidicaldus organivorans
CATCAGGCCGAAGACGAGCGAGAGCCCGATGGCGGCGAGGAAGATCAACGCCCCGAGCGAGATCCCGCTCAGGGTGAGCGTCACCCATTCCGGAAACGGAATGACGACGAGGGCGAGGGCAAGGAGGAGGACGAGCGGGGCAAGCGGGATGAGGCGCCTCATGCCGCCTCCCCGGCCGGCCGCTCGATGCCGAGATGGCGGGCGATCCTGGCCGCATCGGCGAGGAAGGCGGCAAGCGGCCCCTCATGGACGCAGCACCCGTCCTCGAGCACCACGGCGTGCTCGCCCAGGGCGGCGGCGAGCGCGAGGTTTTGCTCGACGAGGAGGATGCTCTTGCCGCGGGCGCGGAACTCTTCGAGCGCGGCGCGCAGCTCCGCCACCATCACCGGGGCGAGCCCCTTGCTCGGCTCGTCGATCAGGTAGAGCTCGGCAGGCAGAAGCAGGGCGCGGGCAAGCGCCAGGATCTGCCGCTGCCCGCCGGAGAGGGTGCGCGCCGCCTGCCCCCAGCGCTCGGCGAGCATGGGAAACCGCCCGCAGAGCGCCTCGAGCGCCGCCCGCCCGGCCGCGCCGCGCGGGGCGGCGAGGCGGAGATTCTCGCCGACGCTGAGGCTTCCGAAGACGCCGGTGTTCTCGGGGACATAGGCGAGGCCGAGCCGGGCGCGGCGGGCGGTGGAGAGCGCGCCGAGCGGGATGCCGCGAAACCGGATCTCCCCGCCCCGCACCGTGGCGAGCCCCATGATGCTGCGCAGGGTGGTGGTCTTGCCCGCCCCGTTCCGCCCGAGCAGCACGCTGATCCGCCCCTCGGGCAGGCTGAAACTCACCCGGTGCAGGATGTGATAGCGCCCGATGTGGGTATCGACCCCGGCGAGGGTGAGGATGGGGTCAGCCATCGGCGGGAAAGCCCAAGTAGGCTTCGCGCACCGCGGGCTCGCCCATCACCGCCGCGGGCGGGCCGTCGGCGATGATCCGGCCGCGGTCGAGCACGATGAGGCGGTCGGCGAGGGCGTGGATCACGTCCATCTTGTGCTCGACGAGGAGGAGGGTGAGCGCGCCGTCCCGCTTGAGGCGGGCGATGAGGTCGAGGAGGGGCGGGATGTCGCCCGCGCTCATCCCCGCGGTCGGCTCATCGAGGAGGAGGAGCCGGGGGGCGGAGGCGAGGGCGATGGCGAGATCGAGGCGGCGCTGATCGCCATGTCCGAGCGCGCTCGCCGGCCTGGCGGCATAGGGGGCGAGCCCCGTCGCCTCCAGCACCTCCACGGTGCGCCTGATCGTTGCGCCAAAGGAACGGGCCGGGCGGAACGGGTGCCACGCCTCGCCCCGGCTTCCCTGGACGGCAAGCCGGACATTCTCAAAGACGGAGAGGGTGGGGAAGAGCTCGGTGAGCTGAAAGGCCCGTCCGATGCCAAGCCGCGCCCGCCGCTCCGGGGGAAGCCCGCCGATCTCGCGCCCGAGGAAGCGGATGCGCCCCGCGGCGAGCCGCACTTCTCCGGAGATCGCGTTGAACAGCGTGGTCTTGCCCGCCCCGTTGGGGCCGACGAGCGCGGTGAGCCCCCCGCTTGCGATGGAAAGCGAGATGCCGGCGAGGATGCTCTCCCCGCCGAGCCGCACCGCGACCTCCTCAAGCGCGAGCAGGGGCTCAGCGGCCATTGGTGATGGGCACGGGGATCTCGGGGATGGTGAATTCGTGGGTGAGCTCGGGCACCGCCCAGGGAAGGGCGGGATCGACCTTGATGCGGAACCCGTACATCGATTGCAGCGCCTGGTGATCCTCGGGGCGGAAGATCATCTCGCCCTTGGGCGTCTCGAAGTGCAGCCCCTCCATGGCGTGGATCAGGGTTTCGGTGTCGGTCACCCCTTGGGTCTTCTCGAGCGCCGCGGCGATGGCGAGTGCCGCGCTCATGCCGCCGCAGGTGAAGAAATCGGGCGGGGCATGGAACCGTTTCTCATGCTCGCTGACCAGCCAGTCATTGATCGGGTTTTTCGGGATGCCATAGTAATAATAGGTCGCCCCTTCGAGACCGGGGAAGGCCTTGTAGGCGGCGAGCGCGGGGAGGATGTTGCCGCCCGTGGCCACCCGGATGCCGAACCGCTCGGGGGCCATCGCCTTGAGCGCGCTCAGCGGATCGCCCGCCCCGGCCCAGATCACCCAGATCACCTTGTCGCCCTCTTCCTTGGCGAGGTGGTCGAAGATGCGGCTGATCGGGGCGGTGAAATCGGTGGTGGCGGGTGGGGCGTATTCCTCATAGACCAGTTGGGCGCCGGTGCGGGCGAGGGCGGCGCGGAAGGCGGCGACCCCGTCGCGGCCGAAGGCGTAATCCTGGGCGAGTGTGGCCACTTTGAGGCCGGGCTTGCCGATGGCGAGCGCGTTGGAGATCGCATCCTGCGAGGAGTTGCGGGCGGTGCGGAAAATGTAGCGGTTCCATTTCGCCCCCGTGATGCTGTCGGCCACCGCCGGCTCGACGATCAGCACCTTTTTGTATTCCTCGGCGATGGGGAGCATGGCGAGCGCCACCGCCGAATTGGTGCCGCCCACCGCGAGGTCGGCGTGATCCTCGCTGAAGGCTTCGGCGAGTTTGTCGCGTCCGACATCGGGCTTGGTCTGGCTGTCCTTGACGATGAGCGTGACCTTGCGCCCGGCGAGCTGCATCGTGCCGTGGCTCGCGTATTCGAGGCCCATTTCGAATCCGGTGCGCATCTGATCGGCATAGGCCTTGAGGGGGCCGGTGAAGTCCTCGACAATGGCGATGACGAGCGGCGGCGGATCGGCGCGTCCGGCATGCGGAGCGAGAGCGAGGAGGAGGGTGAGGAGGAGGAGGCGGGTTGGGGACATCGCGGATCAGCCTCGGCAGGCGGGGTTGGGGGGAAGGAAGGCCCCATC
>KN174043.1:0-897 GCA_000759655.1 Acidicaldus organivorans
GGGGCGGGGATTGCCGGGCTGGGGGTGGCGGGTCACGGTGCCGATCTCGAGGAAGCCGAACCCGACGCGGATCAGGCCGGGGAGGGCGCGGGCATCCTTGTCGAAGCCCGCGGCGAGCCCGATCGGATGGGCAAACTCCCGCCCCCACAGCGTCTGCCTGAGCGCGGGGTCGGGCGGGTCGGGATCGCGCGGCACCCAGCCCCGGGCGAGGGCGAAAAGCGCCAGGCGATGGGCGGTTTCGGGATCGAAGGAATGGAGGAAGGAGACGCCGAGGCGGGAGGCGAGGCGGGAAATGAAAGAATGCATAATGGGCAGACAATTGGCAAAAATTAACCAGTTGAAAAGCCCGATGACATACAGACGTATGGTTGCGCGACGGTTGGATGGGGGCCGGGCAGACATGGCATGGCGGTTGACATCAGGGGCCCGGCCTCACGAAGGAGGGTGCGATGTATGACGAACCCTATCTCGAGACGTGCTGCCGTTCGGCGCTGCACCGCGTCTTCCTCGCCGGGGCGGCGGGGCGGCGGGCCGAGGCGGAGAGCAAGGATGCGCGCTGCCTCGCCCGGCTCGAAGGGCTCGGGCTGGTGGCCCGCGATGGGGCGGGGGTGTTCCGCCTCACCGAAGCCGGCCGCGCCCGCCACCAAAGCGAGGTGCTGGGCGGGAAGGCGATAGGTGGGACGGCGATGGGGAGAGCCCCGGCCTGAAGGGAGAAGCGTTCCCGGTGGGAGTGTTCAGCGGATGGGGTCGATCAGCACGCCCGGATTGAGGATCCCCGCCGGGTCGAGACGCTGCTTCACCGCCTGAAGCGCCGCGCCGAACAGGGCGGGGCGCTCGCGGTCATACCAGGGCCGGTGATCGCGCCCCACCGCATGGTGGTGGGTGATCGTCCCGCCC
>KN174043.1:970-2276 GCA_000759655.1 Acidicaldus organivorans
GCGGCGAGGATCGCCTCGCTCGCCGCCTGCTTGATCACCGCCCATTGCGCGAGCAGCCGGGCCGGATCCGGCTCGCCCAGGGCGTGGAAGGAGTAGTAGGGGGCAGGGCCGTCCGGATAGGCATGGGTGAAGCGGCAGGTGACCTGCCCCGGACGCCCGGTCGCCTCGCGGATCGCGGCGCGCGTTGCCTCCATCACCGCCTGGTGGAAGGTCTCGAAGCGGTCCCAGGTGATGGCGGTCTCGAAGGTGTCGGCGATCACCCCCCAGCCCACCGTGTGCTCGCGGAGATAGGGCATGCGGATGAAGGCGGTGCGCCAGCGCTCGGCGGCTCCGGCGCGGGGGTTCGAATCCGCCGAGGGCTTGCCGCCCGCCTCCACCCGCCCACCCTCCGCGGCGCAGCATTCGAGGGCGCGGGCCATCGCCGCCTCCACTGGATGATCGGCCGATTCGAAGCCGAGCACCATGACCGCGCATTTCCCATCCCCGGCCCCGGCATTGGCCGCCTCCTCTTCATCGAGGATGCGGCAATTGGCGGGATAGAGCCCGGCCTGCAGGAGGGCGCGCACCGCGCGGGCGGCGGCGAAGAAATCGGGGAAAAGGAGCGCGCCCCCGGCGCGGAAGCGGGGCCGCGCATGAAGGCGGACGAAGGCGCGGGTGATGACGCCCAAGACCCCCTCGCTTCCGATGAAGAGCCGGTCGGGCTGCGGCCCGGCACCAGAGGCGGGAAGCCGGCGCGTCTCGATGGGCCCAGCCGGGGTGATCAGGCGGAGGCTTTCCACCATCTCGTCGATATGGGTGAAAAGTGTCGCGAAATGCCCGCCCGAGCGGGTGGCGATCCAGCCGCCGAGGGTGGAATATTCGAAACTCTGCGGGAAATGGCGCAAGGTGAGCCCGGTTGGCTTGAGCGCCGCCTCCAGGGCGGGGCCGAAGATCCCGGCCTCGATCTCAGCGGCGCGGGAGACGGGATCGACCCGCAGCACCCGATCGAGCCTCCCGAGATCGAGCGCGATCACCCCGGGATAGCGATCGCGCAGGCCTTCCGGCGTCACCCCGCCCACCACGCTCGAGCCCCCGCCGAAGGGGATCACCGCCACGCCGCGATCGGCGGCATAGGCGAGGAGGTCGGCCACCTCCTGCTCGTTTTCCGGGTAGGCGACGAGATCGGGGGCGGCGCCGTAATCCCCGGCCAGCCCCTTCACCGTGTCGGGATAGGATTTGCCATAGGTGTGGGCGGCACGATCATAGTGTTCGGCCACGCAGAACCGCGCGATGGAGGCGGGCGGGGTGAGGCGGACGGGGGGAAGGG
>KN174044.1:0-207 GCA_000759655.1 Acidicaldus organivorans
GGCATCCCGTCAGCGGCACGGCGCATCCAGCGCGCCGCCTCGCGCTCATCGCGCTCCGCGCCCACCCCCTCGGCGAGGCAGACGCCGTAATTGAAGGCGGCGACCAGATCGCCCGCCCGCGCCGCCTCCTCGAACCATTCGCGCACCCGCCGCCGGTCCTCCGGGGGTGCGAAACCCTGGCGGGCGAGATGGGCGAGATCGGCGCGC
>KN174044.1:242-3242 GCA_000759655.1 Acidicaldus organivorans
ACGCCGGAGCCAGGATTCGCCCGCCAGCGTGTCCTTCTTCACGCCGCGGCCCTCGAGCAAGGCGAGCCCGAGCCGCGCCTGGGCCTGGCGCACCCCTTTTTCTGCGGCCTTGCGGTAGAACTCGGCCGCCTTGGCGAGATCGCGCGCCACCCCGTCGCCCCGCTCATGCATCTCGCCGAGCAGATAATCCGCCCCCGGCACCCCGGCGGCCGCGGCGAGGGCAAGCTCACGCGCCGCCTCGGCGAAAGCCTCCTGGGTGGAGGTGGTGCGGAGGATGCTGAGCGCGAGACCCAGATGACCCTGCGGCGAGCCCGCCTCCGCCGCCTTGCGGTACCATGCCTCCCCCTCCTCGTAATTGCGGAGCTCAGGCGGGCCGAAGGTGAAGATGTAGCCGAGCATCGCCTGCGCCTCGGCCGAACCCGCGGCGGCGGCGCGTCCGGCCCAGGCGCGGGCGCGGGGGAAATCGGGAGGAGCGCCGTGGGTGCGGCGGATCTCGGCCTGACCGGTGATGAGAACCTCGGTGGCAAGCCGGCTCTCCGGCCCGGTTGGCACCCCGTGCAGATAGAGCCCGGCGAGCGCGGTCTGGGCGCCGACGAAGCCCTGCTCGGCCGCTTTTTCCAGCCACCACACCCCTTCGCGCGGATCGAAGGGCACGCCGCGCGCTTCGAGATAGCAGCGGCCGAGCCAGTACTGGGCCTCGGAAAGGCCCGCGCGGGCGGCGCGGGCGAGATAGGGAAGGGCGCGGTCCCAGCGTCCCTTTTTCCCGAGCGCGAGCCCGTAGCGCAGCGCCGCACCGGGGAAGAAACGGGCAAGCAGAGGGGTGAGGAGCCCTCCCATCATCCCGCGCCCGTCACGGCTCGCGCATGCCCTCGGAGAGCATCGGGGCGAGGCGGCCGAAGAGATAGGAGAGGATGGTCCGCTTGCCGACCTTGATGTCGGTGGTCACCGGCATGCCGGGGACGAGATGGAAGCCGCGCGGCACGTCGTGGAGCTTGATCTGATCGAGCGAGATCCGCGCCTGGTAGTAGATCCGTGAATTGGGAGAGGGATCCGAAAGGGCCCGGATATGGTTGGGATCGGAAAGCTCGCTTTCGGAGAAACTGTCGGGGCTGACCACTTTGACCTTCCCTTCCGCCTCGCCATAGATCGAGTAGGGGAAAGTGTCGAACTTGATCGCCACCGGATCGCCTTCCTTCACGTAGCCGATCTCGTCGCCCGAAATATTGGTCTCGACGAGGAGCGGGGCGGAGGCGGGGACGAGGGTGATGAACTCGGCGCCGGTCTGCAGCACCGAGCCTTCCGAGACCTTGGCCACGGTGAGCACGATCGCATCCTCAGGCGCGCGGAGATCGACCAGCTGGTGACGGAGGATGGCTTTCTTGAGGTCCTCCTCGGCATCCGAAAGGTCGCGGCCCTGATCGGTGAGGTTCTGCAGGACGTCGGCGCGCCAGCTCTCGAGATAGGCGTCACGCTCGGCAATGAGGGCCTGCATGTCGCGCTTGGCCGCCTCGGCGGTGTCCTCGGCCAGCGCCAGATTACGCTGCATCTCGATCCGCGTATCCGCTGCGGCGAGCGAGTTGAGCCGGCTTCCCACCTTGAGGCTCTGCAACTCGCGCCGCATCGACTCGACATCGGACGCGACGTCGAGGCGCTGGCGGTAGTAATTGGCCTCGGCGAGACTACGTGCGATCTGGGTCTCGAGACTGTTGATCTTGTCCTGGTAGTTCTGCAGGGTGAACGCCTTCTCGGCGGCGCGTTTGGCGAACATCGCCGCCTGCAGCCGCGTCTCCGGCGTACCGAGTGCCGGGGTGTAGGGTTTGCCTTCCGCCTCGGCGGTGAGCCGGTCCACCTCGGCCGAGAGGCTCGCCACCCGCTTGCGCAATGCGCCGAGCTCGGCGGCGGCGAAGGTGGGGTCGAGTTCGGCGAGCAATTCGCCCTTCTTCACCATCTGCCCTTCATGGACCGCGATGTGGCGGACGATCGAGGTATCGAGCGGCTGGACGACGATGGTGCGCGCCTCCGAGATCACCTTGCCGCGGCCGGTGACCACTTTGTCGATCTTGATCACGCCGGCCGCGGTGAAGAAGGAGACCACCGCGAGGGTGAGGATCCAGGCCACGCTGCGCGCCCCGCGCACCGGTTCGGCGGCAAGGTAGGGCGCAGAGGGCGACTGGAACTCGAGCAGCGCTTCGGAAAACGCCTCCTCGTTCCGCTTCGAGGGAAGCGAGGCGCCGGAGGGAAGGACGGCATTCTCGGACATCGGGCGTTCTTCCTCAGTTCCTGTTCAACGGATCCCGTTCAACCATTCGCCGGTTCGACTATTCATTCGACTATTCACCAGTGGCGAGTTCGGGCGGCATGGTAGTCGGCCGCCGGGTCTGACCCGCCTGGAGGTGGCGGTTCTGCTGCAGCCAGAGCTGGCGGTAGATGGCGCAGCGTTCGACCAGTTCGCGGTGCGGACCCATATCGACCACCTGGCCCTTGTCCAGAACCAGGATGGCATCGCATTCGGTGAGCGAGGAGAGGCGGTGCGAGACGATCACCATGGTCCGCCCGCGCGCGATGCGCTGGAGGTTGGCATTGACCAGGGCCTCGCTCTCCGGGTCGAGCGCGCTCGTCGCCTCATCGAGGATGAGGATGCGGGGATCGTTGATCAGCGCCCGGGCGATGGCGAGCCGCTGGCGCTGCCCGCCCGAAAGGTTGGGCGAGCCTTCCTCGATGAAGGTCTCGTAACCCTGAGGCAGGCGTTCGATGAACTCCTCCGCCCCGGCGAGGCGGGCAGCGCGCACCACGTCATCGAGGGTGAGGCCGGGGCGGCCGGCGATGAGGTTCTCGCGGATGGTGCCGCGGAAGAGGAAATTGTCCTGCAGCACCACGCCGAAACTGCGCCGCAGATGGGCGAGGTTGATCTCGCGGAGATCGACCCCGTCGATCTTCACGTAGCCCTCGTATTNGAGGCGGGCAGCGCGCACCACGTCATCGAGGGTGAGGCCGGGGCGG
>KN174044.1:3321-4675 GCA_000759655.1 Acidicaldus organivorans
CCCTGGAGGAGGCGGGTGATGGTCGATTTGCCCGACCCGCTCCGCCCGACGAGGCCGAGCATGGTGCCGGCGGGGACGTGGAAGGTGACGTCATCGAGCGCTTTGATCGGCGAGCCGGGATAGGTGAAGGTGACGTTCTCGAAGCTGATCGCCCCCTGGAAGCGCGGCCGGAGCCCCTCGCCGGCCGAGCGGACCTCGGGGGGCTGGTTGAGGACGGAAGCGACCTCGCCCACCGAGGTGCGCACCTCCTCGACATCCTCGATCATGCGGGCGAGGCTGATCAGCGGCTGGGCGACGCGCCCACCGAGCAGCATGAAGGCAATCAGCGCACCAGGCTGGATCTGCGAAGAGCCCGAGATGATGAAATAGGCGCCGACCAGCAGCACCCCGGTGTTCACGAAACGCTCGATCGGGGTGACGAGGGTGGCCGGCCAGTTGCCGAGCCGCGCCGCCTCCAGCCGGTAGCGCGAGGAATTGGCCACCTTGGCGTCCCACAGATCGCGCTGCTGGGGCTCGATGGCGAGCGATTTGACGGTGCGGATACCATGCACCGTCTCGATCATCACCGTGCCCTTCTCGATGTCGGCCCGCACCACGCGCCCGATCGCCCGCCGCATGGCGGGGAGGAAGACGAGGATGACCACGGTGATCAGCACCGCGCCGGCCAGCACCATCCAGGAGAGCCAGGCGCTCAGGATGAAGAGCACCGGGAGCAGGACGAGGAGGGTGAACATGTCGAGGAAGGTGCTGAGCAGGCGGCCGGTCATGAAGTCGCGCAGCCGCCAGATCTGCGAGAGCCGGTGGATGGTATAGCCCGCCGGGTGACGCTCGAAATAGGAGATGGAAAGCCCGAGCAGCCGGCTGAAAATGTGGAGATTGAGCCTTGTGTCCACCCGCGCCGCCAGCACCGCGATGATCTCGCGCCGCGCAAAGCCGAGCAGCGTCTCGAACACCGCGATCATCGCCACGAGCACCGAGAGCAGGGTGAGGGTGGACATCGAGTGATGCGAGAGGACCCGGTCGATCACCGCCATCACCATGAGCGGCGGCACGATGGTGAGGAAGCTCAGGGCGAGCGAGGCGAGCCCGATGTCGCGGAGGAATTTGTGTTCGCGGAAGACGAGGCGGGCGAGCCAGCCCAGGTTGAACAGTGCGTCTTCCTCCCGCTCGGTGCGCTCGGGACGGATGAGCAACACCTCGCCGCCCCACAGCCGCTCGAGCCGCAGCGCATCGACCGGCACCGGCTCCTCGCTTTCCGGGGCGCGCGGGTCGCGCAGATAGACGACGCCGCGTTGCGGGTTGGAGGCGATCCAGAGCCCCGCGCTCCCGTCACGGAAGAGAAGGACGACGGGAT
>KN174044.1:4762-5210 GCA_000759655.1 Acidicaldus organivorans
AGTTGGACTTGAGCTTGAGGAGCTGACGGAAGCTCAGCCGGTCGGCCTTGGCCCAGAGCCCCACCCCGCGCACCCATTCGACGAGATGGGCCGGGGCGAGCTTCTCGTCCGAGCGGAGCCGGAGCTCGTTGCGGTCGAGCACCTTGCCGTGGTAACGCGCGGCAGCGGTGACCGCGGCGATCAGGATGTCGCGTGCTTCGAGAGCGAGATCCCCCTCCGGCGGAGCCGTGAGCTCCGGGGTCGTTCCTTCGTCATGCAGGGTCTCCTCAGACACGGCCTCTCCTCCATCACAGGCATCCCGACGCGGATGTCTCTCCCGTGGTCCGGTATCTTGACCCCGGTATCTTAACACAGCCGCGCCAGGACGCAAAAATTAAATGCGGTCCGTCTCGGAATTTTTTTCACCCGGCGCGTTTTGAGACGGATGCCTCCTCCCCCATCCCCGCCC
>KN174045.1:0-1661 GCA_000759655.1 Acidicaldus organivorans
GCCCTCTCCCATCCTCCCCCTCCCCAACCGCTCTCCCTGGATCCGAAAGCGAGGACCCGAGATGACGATCGCCGATCTCTTCTGGCTCTTTTTCATCTTCTCCGCCCTCCAGCCCCTGCTTCGCCAACGCTTCCTGGAGCTCGCCCGCGCCCGCAAACTCGCCGAAATCGAGAAGAGCCGGGGCTCGCGGGTGATCGCCCTCGTCCACCGTCAGGAGACAATGCGGCTTTTGGGCTTTCCGCTCGTCCGCTACATCGACATCCACGATTCGGAAGAGGTGCTGCGGGCGATCCACCTCACCGACGAGGACGTCCCGATCGATCTCATCCTGCACACGCCGGGGGGTCTGGTGCTGGCCGCGGTGCAGATCGCCCGGGCGCTTGCCGACCACAAGGGGCGGGTCACCGTCTTCGTCCCCCATTACGCGATGTCGGGGGGCACGCTGATCGCGCTCGCCGCCGACGAGATCGTGATGTGCCCCCACTCCGTGCTCGGCCCGGTCGATCCCCAGCTCGGCCAGATGCCGGCGGCCTCTCTGCTCCGCGTCGTCGAGCAGAAGCCGGTGAGCGAAATCGAGGACCAGACGTTGGTCTTCGCCGACCTCGCCCGCAAGGCGATGGGCCAGGTCGAGCGCGTGGTGGAGGAGATCCTCACCAAGCGCCACCCCGGCATCGATGCCCGACGCATCGCCACCACCCTCTCCTCCGGCACCTGGACGCATGACTATCCGATCTCGGCGGAAGAGGCGAAAGCGCTTGGGCTTCCGGTGAGCACCGAAATGCCGGAGACGGTGCTCGAACTCATGGCGCTCTATCCCCAGCCGATGCGCGCCCAGGGCGGCAATGTCGAGTATCTCCCCGTCCCCCGCTCCCGCCCGCGCGGTCGGGGCTGAGCGCGCTTGTCCCGAGGGGGGAAGGCGGATAGGTTTTCCTCCTTCGTCACCGAAGGGAGACAACCATGAAAACGATAACGTCCCTCACTGCCCTCTCCGTCGCCGCACTCCTCGGCACCGCCTTCGCCGCGCCGGTGCGGGCACAGAACTTCACCCTCTCGAGCCCCGACATCCCGGATGGCGGCACGATCGGCCTCGAGCAGGTGTTCAACGCCTTCGGCTGCACCGGCAAGAACATCTCGCCGGCGCTTTCCTGGTCGGGCGCGCCGGCGGGCACCAAGAGCTTCGCCCTCACCGTCTATGACCCGGATGCGCCCCCCGGGGGCGGCTTCTGGCACGGGGGGGTCTTCACCCCCCCCGCCTCCACCACCGGCCTTCCCAAAGGGGCGGGCGATGCGCATCATCCCCATCTGCCCAAGGGCGCGGTGCAGAGCCGCACCGATTACGGCATCGCGGGCTATGGCGGCCCCTGCCCGCCGCCCGGGGACAAGCCGCACCACTACATCTTCACGCTCTACGCGCTCGACGTGGACAAACTGCCGCTCGACAAGAACACCTCGGCGGCGGTGGTGGGCTTCAACCTCCACTTCCACACCCTCGCCAAGGCGAGCTTCACCGGGCTTTACGGGCGCTGAGCCGACGCTCAGCCCTCCTCGGGGCGGCCTTCTGCGGCGGCGCGGGCGCGGGCCTGGGCCTTGCGCCGCAGGAGATTGGCGCGCAGCGCCGCCGCCTCGCGGGCCCGCCGCCGCGCCGCTTCGTCGTTTCCCCC
>KN174045.1:1929-3682 GCA_000759655.1 Acidicaldus organivorans
GAGAGAGGGCTCGCCTCTTTTTCCCTCGTCCTTCATGGTCGCCATCCTCACCCTCACCCTCAATCCAGCGCTCGACCTCGCTGCCCACGCCGCCGAAGTGCGGCCGGTGCACAAGATCCGCCTCAGCGGCGAACATTTCGATCCGGGGGGCGGCGGTGTCAATGTCGCCCGCGCCGCGCACCGGCTGGGGGCGGCGGTGCGCGCCCTCTTCCTCGCCGGGGGGCCGACCGGCGCCCTGATCGGCGAACTCCTCGCCGCCGAAGGCGTGCCTTTCGAGACGGTGCCCATCCCCGGCCCCTCGCGCATCGCCTTCAACGTCCACGAAGAGAAGACCGGGCTCGAATACCGCTTCGTCCCCCAGGGCGCGCCCGTGCCGGAAGAGGCGGCGCACGCCCTCCTCGCCCGCGCCCAGGCGAGCGCGGCGCGCTTCATCGTGGCAAGCGGCAGCCTGCCCCCTGGCCTCGCCCCCGACACCTACGCCCGCTTCGCCGCTGCATTGGGCCGGCCTGATCGCCCCTTCGTCCTCGACACTTCGGGCGCCCCGCTTGCCGCGGCGGTCGCTGCCGGCGGGATCGGGCTCCTCAAGGCGAGCCTCTCCGAGCTCGAAAGCGTGGCGGGAGCCCGCCTCGAAGGCCGCCCGGCGATCGAAGCCGCCGCCCGGCTGCTGATCGAGACGGGCGGCACCGAGGAGGTGCTGGTCAGCCTCGGCGGGCAGGGCGCGCTCTTCGTCTCGCGCGATGAGACGCATTTCGCCCCGGCCTTTCCCGTGCCGGTGGCGAGCGCGGTGGGGGCGGGGGATTCGTTCCTCGCGGGCTTCCTCACCGCCCGGCTGGAGGGCGCCTCCGCCGCGGCCGCGCTCCGTTTCGCCAATGCGACCGGCGCCGCCGCGGTGAGCGCCTTCGGCACCGCCCGGCTCAGCCGCGCCACGGTCGAGGCCCTGCTCGCCACCCCCCCAGCCCCCGCCTGAACGCCGGGCGGCGGGGCCGAACTGGAGGGGCGGCGGCGCGCGGTCTAAACTTCCCGCATGGAAGATGACCCCCCGCCCCGGTTCGATGCGGCGTTCCGCGCCAGCCTCGCCGCCCTCTTCCGCCTCCGGCGCGACGTCCGCCGCTTCCGCCCCGACCCCCTTCCGCCCGGGCTTCTCGAGAGCCTGCTGGAAGCCGCGCACAGCACCCCCTCGGTTGGCCTCTCCCAACCCTGGCGTTTCGTGCTGGTGGAGGATCCCGCCCGCCGCGCCCTGATCCGCGCCTCGTTCGCCCGCGCCAATGCGGCGGCGCTCGCCGGCTATCAAGGGGAACGGGCCGCCCTCTATGGCCGGCTCAAGCTGGAGGGGCTCGATCTCGCCCCGGTCCAGCTCGCCCTCTTCTTCGACCCCGACCCCGAGCAGGGCGCGGGGCTCGGCCGGCAAAGCATGCCAGAGACGCTCGCTTACTCGGCGGTGCTGGCGGCAGGCCAGCTCTGGCTCGCCGCCCGCGCCGCCGGGATCGGCATGGGCTGGGTCTCGATCCTGGAGCCCGAGGCGGTGCATGCCGCGCTGGAGGTCCCCGCCGTCTGGCGTCTGATCGGCTATTTCTGCCTCGGCTATCCGGTCGAGGAAAGCGCGGTCCCGGAGCTCGAACGGGCGGGCTGGGAGCAGCGCCGCCCGCTTGCCTCGGTGCTGCTCCGACGCTAGGGGGCGACCCCTTCCGGCGGCAGGGCGCGGCCCGCGGCAAGCGCGGCGCGGAAGAGCGCATAGCGCTGGGCAAGCCGCGCC
>KN174045.1:3769-3894 GCA_000759655.1 Acidicaldus organivorans
ACGCGCCCTGGATCGGGCCGATACTCGGCAACGATCGGAGCCGGGCGGCACATCTCGGCCAGCGTCCCGCCCGCGGCGAGCGCGCCGAGCCGTGCTGCGCCCAGCGCCGCCCCGCCCGCCGCCGC
>KN174045.1:4179-15388 GCA_000759655.1 Acidicaldus organivorans
GAAGGGAGAGCGCGCCCCGCCCCCGCAGAGGACGAGCGCCGCCGGAAGCGGCCCCGCCGCCCCGAGCGCGGCAAGCCCATCGCGCAGCCCGAACCCCACCCCCTCCAGCACCGCATAGGCGAGGTCACCCGCCCCATGCCCGTCGGATAGGCCAAGAAAGGCGCCGCGCAGCGCGGGGTCGTCATGCGGGGTGCGCTCGCCGCTGAGATAGGGAAGGAACAGAGGCGCCCGCGCCTCGCCCGCCGCGGCGAGTGCGGCGGCGGCTTCGAGCAGCGCCGGGATGGGGCGGCCCAGCGTGCGGCTGGCCCAGGCGAG
Organism: Acidicaldus organivorans; assembly: GCA_000759655.1. Lineage (GTDB taxonomy): Bacteria > Pseudomonadota > Alphaproteobacteria > Acetobacterales > Acetobacteraceae > Acidicaldus > Acidicaldus organivorans. Next base: position 4,495 of record KN174045.1, read on the forward strand.
CGATCCCGCCGCCGAGAGCATCACCGACATCTGGTGCCACCGTCCAGGAAGCGCGTGGCAGAAGGCGTGCACCGCGGTTTCCGGGCAGGGGCGGAAGCCCTCCGAGACGGCGAAGATCACCCCCGAGGTGCCGAGCGAGAGAAATCCCTCGCCGGGCTCGGTGAGGCCGAGCCCGACCGCGCTCGCCGCATTGTCGCCGCCGCCCGCGGCGACGATGACCCCCACCCCCATCCCCCAGCGCCGGGCAAGCTCGGGCCGGAGCATGCCCGAGGGCGCGCTTCCCTCAAGCAGGCGGGGGACGTGGGAGAGATCGAGCCCGGTTGCGGCGAGCAGGCGTTCCGACCAGCGCCGCGCCCCGACATCGAGCCAGGAGGTGCCGGAGGCATCGGAGCAGTCGGTCGCCTTCTCGCCGGTCAGCACCAGGCGGAGATAGTCCTTGGGCAGCAGCACGCTCCGGATGCGGGCGAAGATCTCGGGCTCATGCCGGCGCACCCAGAGGAGCTTGGGCGCGGTGAAGCCCGGCATGACGCGGTTGCCGGTGATCGCCCGCGCCTCCGGCACCGCCGCCTCGAGCGCCGCACACTCAGCCGCGCTCCGCCCGTCATTCCAGAGGATCGCCGGGCGCAGCGGCCGGTCCGCCGAATCGAGCAGCACCGCCCCGTGCATCTGCCCGGAAAGCCCGATGGCGCGCACCGCGGCGAGCGGCCGGGGCGCTTCGGCGGCGAGCCGGTCGAGCGCGGCGAAGAGCGCAGCCGTCCAGTCCTCGGGGCTCTGTTCCGACCAGAGCGGGCGGGGATGGGAGAGGGTGAGCGGCGCCCCGCTCTCGGCCGCGACACGGCCCTCCTCGTCGAGGAGAAGGGCCTTGAGTTCGGACGTGCCGAGATCGAGGCCGAGAAACACGCCTCCCTCCCCCGCCCCCTTTTTCCTCCGCGCCTCTCCGCTCAGCCCTGGCCCTGCCGCGCCTTGGCCTCGCGGCGGCGGGCGTGCAGGATCCACTCGGTGTAGCCGTTGGGCTGGATCCGTCCCTTGAAGACGAGATCGCGGGCGGCCTTGAACGCGGGCCCGTCATAGGCGGGCGCCATCGGCCGGTAATTGGGATCCCCGGCGTTCTGGCGATCGACGACGACCGCCATGCGCTTCAGGGTCTCCATCACCTGCGCCTCGCTCACCACGCCGTGGTGCAGCCAGTTGGCGATGTGCTGGCTCGAGATGCGGAGCGTGGCGCGGTCTTCCATCAGCGCGACGTCGTGGATGTCGGGCACCTTGGAGCAGCCGATCCCCTGGTCGATCCAGCGCACCACGTAGCCGAGGATGCCCTGCGCATTGTTGTCGAGCTCCTCCTGGATCGCCTCCGCCGACCAGTTGATCCCTTCGGCGACGGGGAGAGTGAGGAGCTCAGCAAGCGGGGCGGGCGGCGTGCCGGCGAGCTCCGCCTGACGCGCCGCGACATCGACCGCGTGATAGTGAAGCGCATGCAGTGTGGCGCCGGTGGGCGAGGGGACCCAGGCGGTATTGGCCCCGGCCTGGGGGTGGGCGATCTTCTCCTTCAGCATCGCCGACATCAGGTCGGGGGCGGCCCACATCCCCTTGCCGATCTGGGCGCGGCCGCGGAAGCCCGCCGCGAGCCCGATCGCGACGTTGCGCTGCTCATAGGCCTTGATCCAGGGCGTGGCCTTCATCTCGTTCTTGCGGATGACCGGGCCTGCTTCCATGATCGAGTGGATCTCATCGCCGGTGCGGTCGAGGAAGCCCGTGTTGATGAACACCACCCGGTGGCGGGCGGCGGCGATCGATGCGGCGAGATTGGCCGAGGTGCGCCGCTCCTCGTCCATGATCCCCATTTTCAGCGTGTGGCGCGGCAGGCCGAGCAGGTCTTCCACGCGGGCAAACAGCGTATCGGCGAGCGCCACCTCTTCCGGCCCGTGCAGCTTGGGCTTCACGATATAGACCGAGCCTGCCCGGCTGTTGCGGAACGGCCCGTTGCCCTTGAGATCGTGAAGCGCGATCGCAGCCGTGATCGCCGCATCGAGGAAGGTCTCGGGGATCTCCTCGCCTTTGGCATCGCGCACGATGTCGGTCATCATGTGATGGCCGACATTGCGCACCAGCATCAGGCTGCGCCCGGGCAGGGTGATCGTGCCGCCCGCCGGAGTGGTGAAGCTCCGGTCGGCATGGAGGGTGCGGGTCAGGGTGCGGCCGTCCTTCTCGAAGCGCGCACTCAGCGTGCCCTTCATCAGGCCGAGCCAGTTGCGATAGACGAGCACCTTGTCCTCGGCATCGACCGCGGCGACCGAGTCCTCGCAGTCCATGATGGTGGTGACGGCGGCCTCGATCACCACGTCGGCGATGCCGGCGCGGTCCTCGCGGCCGACCGGATGGGCGCGGTCGAAGACGAGCTCGACATGGAGCCCGTGATGGCGGAGCAGCACCGCGCGCGGCGCCTCAGCGGGGCCGGTGAAGCCCACGAAGGCCCCCGCCTCGCGCAGCCCGCTTTCCACGCCGCCGCTCTGCACCATGAGCCGCCCCTCCTTGATGACATAGGCCTCGGCGTCGCGGTGCGAGCCCTGGATGAGGGGGAAGGTGCGGTCGAGGAAGTCGCGCACATAGGCGATCACCGCCGCCCCGCGCGCCGGATCGTAACCCTTGGTGCGGGCGGGCGGGGCCTCGGGCAAGGCGTCGGTGCCGTGGTGGGCGTCATAGAGGCTGCCCCAGCGCGCATTCGCCGCATTGAGCGCGTAGCGGGCGTTCATCACCGGAACGACGAGCTGCGGCCCGGCGATGGCGGCGATCTCGGGATCGACATTCGCCGTCTCGATCTGGAAAGAGCCGGGCTCGGGCACGAGATAGCCGATACGGCGGAGGAAATCCTCATAGACGTGCGGCGCCACCTTCTTGCCGCGATGCTCGCGGTGCCAGGCATCGAGGGCGGCCTGGAGCTCGTCGCGCCGGGCGAGCAGGGCGCGGTTGCGCGGGGCGAGATCGGCGAGCAGCGCGGCGAAGCCCCGCCAGAAGGCCTCCGCATCGATCCCGGTTCCGGGCAGCGCCTCGTGGGCTACGAAATCATGGAGGCGGCGGTCGATGCTGAGACCTGCCACCGTCACCCGTTCTCCGTCATGCGCAGCGTGAGCCATGATCTGTCCTCCTTGGCGGTGGTTTTCCCAAAGCCGGCGCGATCCGTCCAGACGCGCAGGCACCTCGTCGCTGCACAGAGGCGGCATCAGAGGGGGCCGGCATCAGAGATCGAGTTTGAGACGGGCGGCGATCTCGCCCAAGATTCCCCGGCGGAAGGCGAGCACGCAGGCGACGAAGATCACGCCCTGGGTGACGGTGACCCAGGCGCCGAAGGGGGCGAGATAGTTTTCCATGGCGGTGACGATGAGCGCGCCGAGGGCGGGGCCGAACACCGTGCCGAGCCCGCCCACCAGCGTCATCAGCACCACCTCGCCCGACATCGACCAGTGCACGTCGGTCAGCGTGGCGATGCCGAAGACGAGCGATTTCGTCCCTCCCGCGATCCCGGCGAGGAAGGTGGAGAGGACGAAGGCGATCAGCTTGTAGCTGTCGGTGCGGTAGCCGAGCGAGATGGCGCGCGGCTCGTTCTCGCGGATCGCCTTGACCACCTGGCCGAAGGGGGAGTGGACGATGCGGTAGAGGAAGAGAAAGCCGCCGACGAAGACCGCCGCCACCACCCAGTAGATGACCATGTCGTTGGCGAGCGGGATCAGCCCGAAGAGGCGTCCGCGCGGCACTTGCTGGATGCCGTCCTCGCCTCCGGTGAAGGGCGCCTCGACGCAGAAGAAATAGACCATCTGGGCGAGCGCGAGCGTGATCATCGCGAAATAGAGGCCCTGGCGGCGGATGGCGATGCCGCCGAAGACGAGGCCGAGCGCAGCTCCAGTGAGGCCGCCGAGCAGGATGCCGAGTTCGGGAGTGAGGCCGAGCACCTTCACCGACCAGGCGGTGACGTAGGCCCCCATGCCGAAATAGGCAGCATGTCCGAAGGAAAGGAGCCCGACATAGCCGAGCAGCAGATTGAAGGCGGTGGCGAAGAGGGCGAAGGTCAGCACCTTCATCAAGAAGACGGGATAGAGGATGAAGGGGGCGAGGACGACGAAGAGGACCATCACCCCCATCGCCACGACATGGGCCCGCGGTGCGCCGAGCGCGCTGCGGGCCGGGGCGGCGGCGGGGGTGGCGTCGAGCGCACGCATCACGCCGTCTTCCCGAAGAGGCCCGCCGGGCGGGCGAGCAGCACGATCGCCATCACCACGAAGATCACCGTATCGGAGGCCTGCGGATAGAACACCTTGGTCAACCCCTCGATCACCCCGAGCCCGAAGCCCGAGACGATCGAGCCCAGGATCGAGCCCATGCCGCCGATCACCACCACCGCGAAGACGGTGATGATCAGGTTGGAGCCCATGTTGGGATTGACCGAATAGATCGGCGCGGCGAGCACCCCGGCGAAGGCGGCGAGCGCCACCCCTCCCGCATAGGTGAGCGCCACCAGACGGGGAACGTTGATGCCGAAGGCCTGGACGAGGGCAGCGTTTTCGGTCGCGGCGCGCAGGGTCGCCCCAAGCCGGGTCTTTTCGATCACCGCCCAGGTGGCGAGCGAGACGACGAGCGCCACCACCACCACCCAGCCGCGGTAGAGGGGGAGGAACATGAAGCCGAGATTGACCGCCCCGCTCAGGCTGCGGGGGATCTGATAGGGCATCCCCGAACTTCCGAATGCGTTGCGGAACAGGCCCTCGATGATGAGGGCGAGCCCGAAGGTGAGCAAAAGCCCGTAGAGGTGATCGAGCCCGTAGAGGCGGCGGATGAAGAGGCGCTCGAGCACGAGGCCGAAGAGGCCGATGAGGAGCGGGGAGAGGATCAGCGCATACCAGTAGGGAAGGCCGAGATAGTTGAGGAGCCCCCAGGCGGCGAAGGCGCCAGTCATGAAGAGCGCGCCATGGGCGAAGTTGATGATGTTGAGCATGCCGAAAATCACGGCGAGCCCGAGCGAGAGCAGCGCGTAGAAGCCGCCATTGATCAGGCCGAGCAGGAGCTGGCCGAAGAGGAGGGGTGCGGGGATGCCGAAAATCGTGTGCATCAGGGGCGGGCCCGGCGCTCGATCAGCTCTTGACCAGCGGGCAGTGCCCCTCGGCGAGCGGGCGGAAGGCCTGATCGCCCGGGGTGGTGACGAGGAGCTTGTAATAGTCCCACGGCCCCTTGCTTTCGGAGGGTTTCTTCACCTCGAAGAGATAGGCGGGGACCAGCACCCGCCCATCCTCGCGGATCTTGCAGGTGCCGAAGCAGTCATCCTCGGTCGGCGTCGCCTTCATCCGCGCCACCACCTCCGCCCCGGAGGCTTTGGCGCGGTCCACGCCGAGCGCGCTCACCGCCTTGAGGTAATGGAGCGTGCCGGCATAGCAGCCCGCCTGCACCATGTTCGGGTAGTTGTTGGGGGTCTTGTCCTTGATGCGGGCGGTGAAGGCGCGGGTCTTGTCGTTGAGGTCCCAGTAGAAGCTCTCGGTGAGCACGAGACCTTGGGCGGTCTCGAGGCCGAGCGCATGGACGTCGGTGATGAACATGAGGAGGGCGGCGATGCGCGCCTGCTGGGTGAGGCCGAATTCATGGGCCTGCTTGATGCAGTTCTGCGTATCCGCTCCGGCATTGGCCAGTCCCAGCACATTGGCCCCGCTCGCCTGCGCCTGAACCAGGAAGGAGGAGAAATCGGTGGTGCCGGGGAAGGCATAGGTGGCGTGTCCCAGCACCTTGCCCCCGGCTTCGGTGACGAACTGGCTGGTCTGGCGCTCGAGGTCATGGCCGAAGACGTAATCGGCGGGGATGAAGAACCACTTGTTCCCACCCGTCTTCACCGTCGCCCCGCCGGTGGAGTGGGCGAGCATCCAGGTGTCATAGGCCCAGTGGATGGTGGTCGGCGCGCACTGGCTCCCGGTGAGCTCGGCGGTACCGGCGCCCACGTTGATATAGACGCGGTTCTTCTCGCGGCAGACATTGGCCACGGCGAGCGCCACCGAGGAGGTGGGCACGTCGATGATCATATCGACCCCGTCACGGTCGAACCACTGGCGCGCGATCGCCGCCCCGACATCGGGCTTGTTCTGGTGGTCGGCGGAGAGGACCTCGACCTCGAGCCCCTTGGCGGAGGCGCCGAAATCGGCGATCGCCTGCTTCACGCAGACCACCGAGTTGAGCCCGCTCACGTCGCGATAGGGCCCCGACTGGTCATTCAGCACGCCGATGCGGAGTTTCTTGCTGCTCTGCGCCCAGCTCGGGCGCGGGGCCAAGGCGAGCCCCGTCCCGCCGAGGGCCAGTCCGCCGAGAATGCTGCGCCGCGTGATGCCCATTTTCTCCTCCCTGTTCCTCTACACGCCGAGATAGTCGTGAAGCTTGCTCATGTTCTGCTCGAGTTCGGCATTGGGGATCATATCGACCACCCGCCCATGCTCGATCACATAGTGGCGATCGGCCAGCGTCGCGGCGAACCGGAAATTCTGCTCGACGAGGAGCACGGTGAAGCCGCGTTTCTTGATCTCGGCGATGGTGCGGCCGATCTGCTGGACGATCACCGGGGCGAGCCCCTCGGTCGGCTCATCGAGCAGGAGAAGCCGCGCGCCGGTGCGCAGGATGCGGGCAATGGCGAGCATCTGCTGCTCGCCCCCGGAGAGTTTGGTGCCGGGGCTCGTCCGCCGCTCCTCGAGATTGGGAAACAGCGAGAAGAGGGTGGGAAGATCGAGCCCGCCCGGGGCGATGACGGGGGGCAGCAGCAGATTTTCCATCACATTGAGCGAGGCGAAGATGCCGCGCTCCTCGGGGCAGAAGGCGATGCCGCGGCGGGCGATCTCATCGGGCCGGAGGTGAATGATCTCCTCGCCCTTGAACCGGATCGAGCCTGAGCGGCGGGGGACGAGCCCCATGATCGCCTTGAGCGTGGTAGTCTTGCCCGCCCCGTTGCGGCCGAGCAACGTCACCACCTCGCCCTCCCGCACCTCGAAATCGATGCCGTGCAGGATGTGGCTCTCGCCATACCACGCTTCGAGCCCGCGCACCTCAAGCATCTTCCGCTCCGAGATAGGCCGCCCGCACGTCGGGATGGCGCGAGACGGTGGCATAATCGCCCTCCGCGATCACCCGCGGCCGGGTGAGCACGGTGATGCGGTCGCAAAGCCCCTCCACCACCGAGAGATTGTGCTCGACCATGACGATGGTGCGCCCGGCGCGGATGCGGCGGATGAGGGCGACGATGCGCTCGACGTCGTCATGGGTCATCCCCGCCGTCGGCTCATCGAGCAGCATCACCTCGGGATCGAGGGCGAGCGTGGTGGCGATCTCGAGGGCGCGCTTGCGTCCGTAAGAGAGTTCGGCGGCAGGGGTGGCGGCGAACCCTTCGAGGCCGACATCGGCCAGAAGACGCTCGGCCTCGCCGTCGAAAGCGGCGAGCACGCGTTCGGAGCGCCAGAAATCGTAAGAATCGCCCCGCTTCCGCTGCAGGGCGATGCGCACGTTCTCGAGCGCGGTGAGGTGGGGAAAGACCGCCGAGATCTGGAAACTGCGCACGAGCCCGAGCCGCGCCACCGCCGCGGGCTTGAGCGGGGTGATGTCGCGGCCCCTGAAAAAGATCCGCCCGCGGGTCGGGGTAAGAAACTTAGTCAAAAGATTGAAGCAGGTGGTCTTGCCTGCCCCGTTCGGCCCAATCAGGGCGTGGATGGAGTGCCGGGTGATGGAGAGATCCACCCCGTTCACCGCGACGAAGCCGCGGAACTCCTTGACCAGTCCCTCCGTTGCCAGAATGACGTCCTCGGCCACGCCTCCCCCTCGTTTCGTCCACGGGCCCGGGCCGCCGACGCCCCCGCCCTCGCCGTGCTTTCCCCCGGCGCGTCCCCGCTGTCTTAACTCCGTCGCGGCGCAGCAAAAGGTTATGCACAATCTCTATCACATTCCCTTCTTGCTCTTTGCATATCACCGCCCTTTCCGCAAGATGGGCGGCCCGCGCAACCGCGCATCCCATGGGGAGGTAACGATGGCTGGACTTTATTTCGAGGATCTCACGCCGGGCCGGGTGATCGATGCGGAATGGACCCGCACCGTCACCGAAGCCGACAACGTGCTCTTCTGCAGCATGACGATGAACGTCCAGAAGCTCCATCTCGACCGCCATTTCGCCGCCGCGACCGAATTCGGCCAGCCACTGGTCAATTCGCTGTTCACCCTCGGCCTGATGATCGGGATGAGCGTGCACAACACCACTCAAGGCACCACCATCGCCAATCTCGGCATGCGCGAGGTGCGTTTTCCGGCCCCGGTCTTCGCTGGGGATACGATCTCGGTGCGCACCACGGTGATCGAGGCGCGCCCCTCCGCCTCGCGCCCCGACGCCGGGATCGTCACTTTCCGCCACGAGGCGTTCAATCAGGAGGGCAAACTGGTCGCCTATTGCGAGCGCGCCGCCTTGATGCGCCGCCGGCCCCCAGAGAGCGCCATACAAGAGGGAGCCAGACAAGAGGGGGTCAAAGCAGGGGAGACCGCCTGATGCGCCTCATCACCCCGCTCTTCGCCCCCGGCGATCAGCCGCGCAAGATCGAGAAAGCGCTCGCCTCGGAGGCGGATGCGGTCATCCTCGATCTCGAGGACGCCATCGCCCCGGGGCAGAAGGAAGCGGCGCGCGCGCAAGTCGCCGCCTCGCTCCCCACCCTCGCCCGCCCCCACCGGGCGGCACGCAATCTCATCGTGCGGGTCAATCCGCGGGGAAGCGCCTGGTATCTCGCCGATCTCGCCGCGGTGGTGCCGGGCAAGCCGGACGGGATCCTCCTTCCCAAATGCGAGGGGCCGGAGGATCTGGAGGCGCTCGATCACCACCTCGAAGCTCTGGAGGCGGCGCATGGGCTGCCGCGCGGCGGGATCGTGGTGCTCGCCCTGGTCACCGAGACCGCGGCCTCCTTCCGCCGCCTCGCCGATTACCGGAGCGTGCCGCCCCGGGTGCGCGCCTTCTGCTTCGCCGCCGAGGACCTCTCCGCCGATCTCGGCATCCGCCCGCGCGATGCGCAGGGAAACCTCGCCGCTCCCCTGCAGGCGGCGCGGAGCGCGCTCCTCGTCACCTCTGCCGCCCTGGGGCTTGCCGCGCTCGATACCCCCTATCCCGACCCCAAGGACCCGGCAGGGCTCGAACGCGAGCTCGCGGCGGCCGTGGCGGACGGATTTTCTGGCAAGATCCTGATCCATCCCGCCCAGATCGCCCCGACCGAGGCCGCCTTCACCCCGTCAGCGGAGGCGATCGCCTGGGCCCGCGCCGTGAAAGAGGGCTTCGCCGCCCATCCGGAAGCGGGGACCTTCGCGCTTGAGGGCAAGATGATCGACCGCCCCCACCTCAAACTCGCCGAACGGATCCTGGCGGCGGCGGGCGAGGCGGATCCCTGACCCCGTCCGCGGCCGCCCCCCTCTCAGCGGGTGTGATCGTATTCGGCGGAGATGTCCTTGTTGGTGTAGTCCTTGAGCATCAGGGTGGCGATCACCGAGATCACCCCGGCGGCGAAGATGTACCAGGCGATCGCATAGCCGGTCTTGTAGGCGGCGAAGAGGGCGGTGGCGATCAGCGGCGCCGGACCGCCCGCCACGATCGAGGCGAGCTGGTAGCCGAGCGAGGCCCCCGAATAGCGGAGCCGGCCAGTGAAGCTTTCGGCGATCAGCGCCGCCTGCGGCCCATACATCAGGTCGTGCGGGATGAGCGACATCACGATGGCGAGGAAGACCAGCACCGGCGAGCGGGTATCGAGCATCCAGATATAGAGGAAGCCGTAGAGCCCGGTGAGCACCGCGCCGAGGATGTAGATGCGGCGGCGACCGAACCGGTCGGAGAGGTATCCGGCGAGCGGCACGGTGATCCAGGAGACCACCGAGGCGACCAGCATCGAGATCAGCACGAAATTGTAGGAAAGGTGCAGGATGCCGACCGTGTAGGAGAAGACGAAGGCGGTGAAGACGTAGAACGGCCCGTTCTCCGCCATGCGGGCGAAGGCACTGACGATGATCTCCTTGGGCTGCTTGCGCCAGGCCTCGAGCATCGGGGTGCGCTCGATGCGGTCCTCTTCGAGGAGGCGGCGGAAGGTCGGCGTCTCCAGGATGCCGAGCCGGATCCAGAGCCCGATCGCGACCAGGATGAGGCTCAAGGCGAAGGGCACCCGCCAGCCCCAGGTCATGAACTGATCGCCCGAGATCGCCCTGAAGACAAACACGGCGAGATTGGCGAGGAAGAGGCCGGCCGGCACGCCGAGCTGCGGCCAGGAGGCGATGAAGCCGCGATGGGAGTTCTTGCGCGACCACTCCATGGCGAGCAGCACCGAGCCGCCCCACTCACCGCCCACGCCGACCCCCTGGATGAAGCGGAGCGCGGTGAGGATGATCGCCCCCCAGATCCCGATACTGTCATAAGCGGGGACGAGGGCGACGAGGAAAGTGGCGATCCCCATCAGCATGAGGGTGGCGATCAGGGTCGATTTGCGGCCGATACGATCGCCGAAATGGCCGAAGATCGCCGCCCCCACCGGCCTTGCGACGAAGCCCACCGCATAGATCAGGAAGGCCTGCAGCGTCCCCACCAGCGGATCGGAATTGGGGAAGTAGAGCTTGTTGAAGATGGTGCCGGTGACCACGCTGTAGAGGAAGAAGTCATACCACTCGATGGTGGTGCCGACCGTGCTCGCGATCACCGCGCGGCGCAGCTGGCGCGCATGTTCCTCCTCCGAAAGCGCGGCGGCGATGTTGGTGGTCCCGGCCTGGCTCGACATGGATCCCTCCCCCTTCAGGCGGCTTCTCGTTGCGGACGTTCAAAGAGGCAACAAAAATAGACGCAGTTTCTCCACCATGTCAAAGCCGTTTCGGCCGAAAC
>KN174046.1:0-222 GCA_000759655.1 Acidicaldus organivorans
ATCGCCTTGGCCGGATTGAGCCCCTTAGGGCAGGTCTCTGTGCAGTTCATGATGGTGTGGCAACGATAGAGCTTGAACGGATCCTCGAGCGCATCGAGCCGCTCGCCGGTCGCCTCGTCGCGCGAATCGGCCACCCAGCGATAGGCGGCGAGCAGCACGGCGGGGCCGAGATAGCGGTCGCCATTCCACCAGTAGCTCGGGCAGGAGGTGGTGCAGCAGAAG
>KN174046.1:254-2165 GCA_000759655.1 Acidicaldus organivorans
GCATAGGCGTCGGTGAGATCGGGGACGAGGTCCTTGATCACCGGCATATGCGGCAGCGGGTGGATGCGCACCGGCCCCTTCACCTCCTCGATCGGCTTGAGGCAGGCGAGCGTGTTGGTGCCGTCGATGTTCATCGCACAGGAGCCGCAGATCCCCTCGCGGCAGGAGCGGCGGAAGGTGAGGGTGCTGTCGATCTCGTCCTTGATCTTGATCAGCGCATCGAGCACCATCGGCCCGCAGCTGGCGAGATCGACCTCGTACGTATCGATGCGGGGGGTCTCGCCGTCATCGGGGCTCCAGCGGTAGATGCGGAACTCCTTGACCTTGCTCGCGCCCCGAGGAGCGGGATGGCGCCGCCCCTCGCGGATCTTCGAATTGGCCGGCAGTCTGAACTCGACCATGCTCGTCTCCGCTCGATGAACCGTTCTGCTCAATAGACCCGTTTCTGCGGCGGAATGACCTCGACCTCGTCGGTCAGCGTCTTCATCCGCACCGGACGGTAGGCAAGCCGCACCTCGCCGTTGGCGTCGCACCAGGAGACGGTGTGCTTGAGCCAGTTCTCGTCATCCCGCTCGGGGTAGTCGTCATGGGCGTGCGCGCCGCGGCTCTCGTGGCGGGCCTCGGCGCTGACGATGGTGGTGAGGGCGTTGCCCATCAGGTTCTCGAGCTCGAGCGCCTCGACGAGATCGCTGTTCCAGATCAGGCTGCGATCGGACAGCGCCATGTCGTCGAGCCCGCGCCAGATCTCCTTCATCTTGGCCACGCCCTCGGCGAGGCTCTTCGAATTGCGGAAGACCGCAGCGTGGGTCTGCATGGTGCGCTGCATGCGCTGGCGGAGCTCGGCCACCCTGGTGTCGCCCTTGGCGTGGCGGATGCGGTCGAACCGCTCGAGCGCCGCCTCGCCGGCGCGGGCGGGAAGCGGCGGCTGGGTCGCTCCCGGCTTGTAGAGCTCGGCCGCTCGCAACGCCGCGGCGCGGCCGAAGACGATGATGTCGAGCAGCGAATTGGTGCCGAGCCGGTTGGCGCCATGCACCGAGACGCAGGCCGCCTCGCCGATCGCCATCAGCCCGGGCACCACCCGGTCGGGATCGTCGGGGGTGGGATTGACCACCTCGGCGTGATAATTGGTGGGAATGCCGCCCATGTTGTAATGCACGGTGGGCAGCACCGGGATCGGCTCCTTGGTCACGTCCACCCCGGCGAAGATGCGCGCCGTCTCCGAAATGCCGGGGAGCCGCTCGTGTAGGATGTCGGCGCCGAGATGTTCGAGATGGAGCAGGATGTGGTCCTTGTTGGGGCCGCAGCCGCGGCCTTCCATGATCTCGATGGTCATGGCGCGGGAGACCACGTCGCGCGAGGCGAGATCCTTGGCGGTCGGCGCGTAGCGCTCCATGAAGCGCTCGCCCTCGGAATTGGTGAGATAGCCGCCCTCGCCGCGCGCGCCTTCGGTGATCAGGCAGCCTGCAGGGAAAATTCCGGTCGGATGGAACTGCACGAACTCCATGTCCTGGGTGGCGAGCCCGGCGCGGAGCGCCATGCCGCCGCCATCCCCCGTGCAGGTATGGGCCGAGGTGCAGGAGAGATAGGTGCGCCCGTAGCCGCCGGTGGCGAGCACGACGAGCTGGGCGCGGAAGCGGTGGATGGTGCCGTCCTCGAGGCACCAGGCGACGACGCCGCGGCAGGCGCCGGCGTCGTCCATGATCAGGTCGATCGCAAAATATTCGACGAAGAAGGTGACGCCGTGCTTGAGGCTCTGCTGATAGAGCGTGTGCAGGATGGCGTGCCCGGTGCGGTCGGCGGCGGCGCAGGCGCGCTGGGCGGGGGCCTTGCCGAAATGTTTCATGTGTCCGCCGAAGGGGCGCTGGTAGATCTTGCCCTCCTCGGTGCGGCTGAAGGGCACGCCGAAATGTT
>KN174046.1:2226-2565 GCA_000759655.1 Acidicaldus organivorans
GTCGGCGGCGGCGCAGGCGCGCTGGGCGGGGGCCTTGCCGAAATGTTTCATGTGTCCGCCGAAGGGGCGCTGGTAGATCTTGCCCTCCTCGGTGCGGCTGAAGGGCACGCCGAAATGTTCGAGTTCGTAAACGGCGGGGATCGCCTCGCGGCACATGTATTCGATCGCATCCTGGTCGCCGAGCCAGTCCGAGCCCTTGACCGTGTCATACATGTGCCAGCGCCAGTCATCCTCGCCCATGTTGCCGGGCGCGGCGCCGATGCCGCCCTGGGCGGCAACGGTGTGGCTGCGCGTCGGGAAGACCTTGGTGATGCAGGCGGTGCGGAAACCAGCGGCGCC
>KN174046.1:2644-7897 GCA_000759655.1 Acidicaldus organivorans
CATGCCGAGCGTGGCCCTCAGCCCCGCCCCGCCCGCGCCGACCACCACCACGTCATAGGTGTGGTCCACGATCCGGTAGGCACCGCGAGAAGGCTCAGTCATCGCGTTCATCGTCGAGTCCCTTCGAGGGAGGAGGCCGCCTTGCGGCCCCGCCAGATCAGGTGAGAGCGAGGCGGAGAATGGCAAGCGCCCCGCGCAGGAAGAGCAGCGCGACAGCGCCGCGCAGCACCAGGCGCCCGGCGCGCTGGTGGAGGGGGTTGGGGACGTAATCCTCGATCACCGCCGCCACGCCGAGTTCGAGGTGATAGAAGAGGGCGGCGAGCAGGGCGAGCAGCAGCACCGCATGCCAGGGCCGCCCTGCCCAGCGCGCCGCGACCTCCTGGGGAGCGCCGAGCAGCCCGAGCACCGAGCCCACGAACCACACCGCGAGCGGCACCAGCGCCACCGCCGTGGCCCGCTGGCCCCACCAGTGGCGGGTGCCGCTATGGCCCGCCCCGAGCCCCCGCACCCGGCCCAGAGGGGAGCGCAACACCGATGCCTCGATTTTCTGTGCCATCCGACCGCTCCTTGAGGCTTGTCAAAGGACAGGCTTACCAGAGGATGAGCCCGATCACCCAGAGCAGCACCGTCACCCCCGCCGCGGCGGCCACCACCGCCTTGCCGGTCTTGTGGTATTCCGCGCGCTCGAAGCCGAGCCCGAGGTCCCAGCCGAGATGGCGGATGCCGTTGAAGAAGTGATAGGCGAGCGCTGCCGTCCAGCCGAAGAGGAGGAGGAGGCCGATCGGCGAGCCAAGGAAGCGCGCCATCGCCCGGTAATGCTCGGGCGGGCCGGCCACGGCGGCGAGCCAGGCCACGAGCAGGATGGCGCCCACCGCGAGTGCGAGCCCCGTGAAGCGGTGCATGATGGAGAGCACCGAGGTGATCTGGGGACGGTAGATCTGGAGATGGGGAGAAAGCGGACGCTCGATCAGGCGTCCATCGCTGGTCAGACCCGCGCGCCGGTCTCCTGCCGCCATAACACGATCCTCTCTCTTCCGGTCCTCTCGGGACCGGCTACGCGCGATGCTTAGAACCGCCGTGCCCTGCGGTCAATGGCCGCTCTCGATCAGCCGATCGATAGGAACATCCGTTCCGGCGGCGGGCGTTCAGGCGGAAGCAGGCTCAGAAGGGCAGCAGCACGTCGAGGAGCTGCTGGCCCCAGCGCGGCTCGTTGACCTCGGTGAGCTGGCCGCGGCCCGAATAGGTGATGCGCGCCTCGGCGATGCGGTCGTGCGAGATGGTGTTGTCGCTCGCGATGTCTTCGGGGCGGATCACGCCGGTGACCTTGACCTGGCGGAGTTCGGCATTGACCAGCATCTCCTGGCGCGCCTCGATCACCAGATTGCCGTTGGGCAGCACCTGGGTGACGACCGCGGCGAGGCGGACGGTGACGTTCTCGTTGCGCTGGATCTGGCCAATGGTGAAGAGGTTGGTGCCACTCTGGGTATTGACGAGGTTGCTGCCCGTCGCCCCCTTGAGGAAGGAGGGGATCAGCGCCTGCAGGCCGAAGAAGCCCGGCATGCCCATCGTTTCGTTGTCGGTGCGCTGCTCCATCGTGTTGTCGTTGAGGGTGGCGGCGTCGTTCATGTTGATGACGATGGTAACGAGATCCCCCACCTTGGAGGCGCGCTCATCCTTGAAGAAGGCGCGCGCGCCGGGCCGCCAGAGGCTGTTCTCGACGGGCGGCGGCGGCGAGGGCGCCGGGGTCGGCATGGTCATCGGCCGCCAGTTCGGATCGAGGGTGGGATCGGAGGAAGGCGAGACGGGGGGCGGCTTGCCCACCTCCGCCACATTGCTCAAAACGCCGCAGGCGCTCGCCAAAAGCAGGGGAAGCAGGGCTGCGGCCCGCAGACCCCGCCGTCCCTTGCCGCGCCTTTCGGGCGAAGGGAGGGGCGCCGTTTTGGCACCAAACCTGGCGGGGAGTGCAGCGAACGTCATCGTCTTCCGCGCCATCGCCCGCCTCCCTTACGGCCAGCCCACCGCAGGTGTGGTGGGCATCAGGGCGGGAAGGCTTCCCGCCACCGGCACGATGCCGGGCCCCGCCCCATCCTGCGGCGGCACTTCCGGGCTGCTCCCCGGCATTACCCGCGCCGTCCCCGGCCCGGTCACCTCGGCGTCGAGCACGGCGCGCGAGCGGGGATTGAGCACGCGCACGATCGCCCCGCGCGTGCCGTCCTCGAGCGCCTGGCCCTGGGTGGTGATGGAAAGCCCGCCCTGATCGAAGGTGAGGCGGACGGGTAGGCCGCGGCGCACCAGCGGGGGCTCGGCGAGATCGGCGCGGCGGATCATCTGGCCCGGGATGAGCGGATGACGGGGCGTGAGGCCGACGACATCCTCGAGGGAGAGCGCGGCGCCGTCACCGAGCTGGTCCTTGCGGATCCGCAACTTTTTCAGATCGGCCGGTGCGATCACCACGCCCGGATCGAGGCGCAAGGCCGGCACCGGCACTTCGGCCATCGCCCACACCCGGCCCGCCACACGTAGCGAGACCGGCTTCATCCCCGCCGAGAGCAGCGTGACATCGGCGGTGAAGGCGCCATGCGCAGCGTCGAAATCGAGCCCCAGCACGCGGACCTCCAGCGGCGCGCCGGCGGGCACCGGCGGCAGCGCGCCCGTGGTGAGCGCGATGTCGAGATCATCGCCCGCTCCTTCGCGTTTAAGGACGTCGGCGAGCGCGTCGATCAGCTCTTGACGGGTCGGCGCGCGGGCGGGGCGCTCGAGCACCGCCTCGTCGCGATCCGATGTGGGGCGCCAGTCCACGCCGTATTGGCGGGCGATGGCGGCAAGCTGCCGGGCGGGGACGACGATTTTCGCGCCCGGCTCCGGGGCGGGGCCGAGGATGCGTTCGGCATTGGGCCCGGCATCGGAGAAGAGATCGGAAAGCCGCACCACCGAGTCGGTGAGCGTGACGTAGGGATGGAGCTCGGCCGCCGTCGCGCCGCGCGGAGGCGCAAGCAGGAGCGCGGTGGAGGCGAGCGCCGTGGCGAGAAGGGCCCGATGCGGCGAGCGGAAGAGGGGGCGGAGGAAGGGATGAGGGCGGGTCATGGCAGCACGTGCGCTCAGCGGAGATTGGTGAGGGTGGAGAGCATCTGGTCGGAGGTGGTGATGACGCGCGAGTTCATCTCGTAGGCGCGCTGGGCGGTGATCAGGTTGGTGATCTCGGTCACCACGTTGACGTTGGAGAGTTCGAGGAACCCCTGCTGGATGGTGGCGTAGCCCGGCTGGCCGGGCTGGCCGGGAACCGGCACGCCGGAGGCGGCGGTCTGCAGAAAGAGGTTGTTGCCCATCGCCTCGAGTCCCTCCTCGTTGGGAAAGACCACGAGCTGGAGCTGGCCCACCGTCTGCGGCTGGGTCTGGTTGGGAAGCAGCACCTGCACCTGGCCCACCTGGCTGATGTTCACCGAGGTGGCGTTGATCGGGATGGTGATGCCGGGCAGCACCACGTAGCCGTCCGAGGTGACGAGCTGGCCGGTGGGCGAGAGGCTGAACGTGCCGTCGCGGGTATAGGCGATCTGGCCGGTGGGAAGCTGGATCTGGAAATAGCCCGCGCCCTGCAGGGCGAGATCGAGCGTGTTATTGGTCTGCTGCAGGCTTCCCTGCTCGTTGATCCGCCCGATCGCCGAGTTCTGCACGCCGAGCCCGACCTGGATGCCGGCGGGCAGGATGGTGCCGGTCTGGGACGTGTAGGAGCCGACGCGGCGCAGGTCCTGGTAGATGAGGTCCTGGAACTGCGCGCGCTGGCGCTTGTAGGCGGTCGTCGTCATGTTGGCGATGTTGTTGGAGATCACCTCGACATTGACCTCCTGGGCCTGCATGCCGGTGGCGGCGATCTCGAGCGAACGCATCATGGCGCGGTGTTCCTTTCAGCGCAGCCTGGCCTCAGGCGGGGGTGAGGATCTTGGAGATCGCGTTCAATTGGCGCGTATCCTCCTCCTCGATGAACTGGGTGGCGAACTGGTATTCGCGGGACTGGTCGATCATCAGGGTGAGCTCGGCGATCGGCTGGACGTTGCTCTGCTCGATCATCCCTTGCACCACGCTCGCCGCACTCACCGGCTGGGTGGGCCGGTGGCGCGGTAATGGCTTGACCCTTCCGCGGCGAGCGCGGTCGGATCCTGAGGGGCGACGAGGCCGATCTGGCCGATCGGGCCGTTGGCCCCGGAGATGGTG
Source organism: Acidicaldus organivorans (assembly GCA_000759655.1). Taxonomy (GTDB): domain Bacteria; phylum Pseudomonadota; class Alphaproteobacteria; order Acetobacterales; family Acetobacteraceae; genus Acidicaldus; species Acidicaldus organivorans. The sequence continues at coordinate 6,854 of KN174046.1, forward strand.
CCATCGCGCGCCACCTGGATCGGGGCGTCACTCGGCGAAAGGGTGATCGGCCTTCCGTTGGTGTCGAGGAGCTGGTTGCCCTCGGCATCGACGATGGTGCCCTGCGCATCGAGCTGGAAATGCCCGGCGCGGGTGAGCCGCGGCCCGGCCGGGGTGTTCACCGTGAAATAACCGGGGCCGTGGATGGCGAGATCGAGCGGATTGTCGGTCTTGACGAAGGCGCCTTCGCGCGGGTCGCGCCAGATGGCGCGGTCCTGGGTGTAGATGATGGTCTCACCCCCCTTGGGCGCCTGGGTGCCCTGCTGGCGGCTGATCCAGTCGGAGAAGGCGAGGCGCTCGGCCTTGTAGCCGTCGGTGGTGCTGTTAGCGAGATTGTTCGCGGTGATGTCGATCAGGCGTTCCACCCCGACCACCCGGGAAAGGGCAAGGGCAATCGCGTTCTGCATCGGCGGCACTCCTTCCTTCGATCACAGCGATTCCGATCACTGCGCTTTCGACCCCCGCAGGACTTCGATCCCGATGGCCCTTCGCCCCTTGGAGATCCCGGCGCGCTGCGGGTGATCCCCGCCGCAGCGCGGAAAGGGGAATGCAACCGTCGTGCCAAAGGGGAGTGAGCGCCGGGGATGGGCGGAAGAGGCCGCGGGCGCCGAAAACCGGTGAGGGGCAGGGAGAGGCGGAGGGGAGGGGTCGGGCAAATTCTGCCGGGTGCGGCGCTTTGGCAACGCTTCGTTAAGGGGTTTGGGCGAAAATGGGGCTGCGGGCGGAAGGTGCTGGGCCCCGCCCGTGGAGGGAATGCCGCATTGTCCCTCCGTCACGCCGGCGAGGACCATTGAGGACGGTTTCACAGGACGGGTTCACGGGACGGGTTCGGGGCCAGGAGCACGATGAGCGCAGCAGCGGCCAATGCGGAGAAGACGGAAGAGGGCGCGGCCAAGGGCAAGGGTGGCAAGAAACGCCTCCTCCTGCTCGCCGCCCCCCTGCTGCTTGCGGCAATCGGCGCGGGGCTCTGGTTCTCGGGCGTGCTCCCCCATCTCCTAGGCCGCG
>KN174047.1:0-1977 GCA_000759655.1 Acidicaldus organivorans
GCCCTCGGTGATCGGCTCGAGCTTGTTGAGCTCGAGCGGCAGGGGCGGGGCACCTTCCGCCCGTGCCCCCGAGGGCAACGCGGCTGCGAGGGCGAGTGCGGCAAACGCCCCCGCCATCCAGGTCTGGCATCGCGTAAAGGATATGGCCAAATTCTCCTCCCTCGACCAAGAGCGCAAGGCCGCGGACGGCCCGCGGCGGGCAGGCCTTCCCTGCCTGGCCCGGGCGGAGGATAGCGGGAAGCGGAACCCGCCGCTAGCGCCCCGCCGCGCCCTTCATCGTCTTGTCATCCCTCGTCCGTCACCGCCCGTCTCCCCCCGGCGGCCCGTCCGGCGCGGCGCTCAGCCCAGCCCCGGCACCGGGACACCGAATGTCTGCAGGATAAGGAGGAGGTTGAGCCCGAGAATGACCGCGGTGAGCAGGAGGGTGAAGGCGAAGAGGCGGGGACCGATGGCGAACGCGCCGAGCCGCGGGCGGCGGAGGATGACGAGGAGGGCGATCATCGGCACCGGCAGCACCAGGCTCAGCACCACCTGGCTCATCACCAGCGCCTGGGTGGGGGCCACGCCGAGCCCGATCACCACGAAGGCGGGCGCCATGGTGAGCACCCGGCGCAGCCAGAGCGGGATGGTGAAGCCGACGAAGCCCTGCATGATCAACTGCCCGGCCATCGTCCCCACCACCGAGCTCGAAAACCCCGACGCCATCAGCGCGGTGAGGAAGACCGCCGCCGCTCCTGCCCCCAACAGCGGATAGAGGGTGCGATAGGCGGTCTCGATCTCAGCGATGTCGGAATGTCCGGCATGGAAGACCACCGCCGCCATCATCACCATCGCCATGTTGACGAGACCGGCCAGGCCCAGGGCGAAGATCACCTCGCGGTTGGAGAAGCGGATCAGGGCCTTGCGCTCTTCGATGCTGCGGGCGGGGACGCGGTTCTGGGTGAGACCGGAGTGGAGATAGATGACGTGCGGCATCACCGTCGCCCCGATGATGCCGACGACGAGGGTGAGCGCCCCGGCGTCAGGGATCTCGGGGAGGACGGCATGACGGAGCGCCACCCCGAGCGGGGGAGGGGCGATGACGAGCTCGATCAGGTAGGAAAGCCCGACGATGGCGACGAAGGCGGTGATGACGAGTTCGAGGGGGCGGAAGCCGCGCCGCTCGAGGAGGAGGAGGCCGTAGGTGATGAAGCCGGTCGCCACCATCCCCGCGATCAGCGGGATGTGGAGCAGGAGCGAAAGCCCGAGCGCGCCGCCCAGGAATTCGGCGAGGTCGGTCGCCATCGCCCCGATTTCGCTCACCACCCACATCGCATAGACGACGGGGGCGGGGAATTCGGCGCGGGCGAGCTCGGCGAGATTGTGGCCGGTGGCGATGCCGAGACGCGCCGAGAGCGCCTGGAAAAGCATCGCCACCCCATTGGCGAAGGCCACCGCCCAAAGGAGGACGAGGCCGTAACTCGCGCCCGCCTGGATGTTGGTCGCGAAATTGCCAGGATCGATATAGGCGACCGAGGCCACCACGGCGGGGCCGATGAAGGGAAGCGCGGCGCGGAGCCCGCGCCGTTCCCCTCCCAAAACCGCCCGCGCCTCTGCCACCGTCCGCGCCGTGAGCCCCTCGACCGGCACCATCTGCAGGCTTTCCGCCATGACTCCCCTCAGTATTCCATTTGTTGCCTTGGCTACAATATGTGGCCTTGGCTACAAATTCAAGCGGAAAGCGATCGCTCCTCCCTCACCTCGACGTGAGCTCGAGGACGTGGATGAGGGGGGATGGGCCGCTCGGCGGGGTGGGCGCTCAGTGGATCTCGGGCTCGGGCGTCGGCGCGGTGCCGGAGAGGACGCGATAGTCGCAGCCCTCATGCGCCTGGGTGACCTCGCGCGCATGAAGGAGCCCGTAGCCGCGCAGATAACGCGGTGGGGGCGGGGTCCAGGCGGCGCGGCGGCGGGCGAGTTCGTCGGGCGCGACCTCGAGAT
>KN174047.1:2054-5114 GCA_000759655.1 Acidicaldus organivorans
CGAGCCTCCGCGCCGCCACGTCGAGGGTGATCAGGTCGCCATCGCGCACCAGGGCGAGCGGCCCGCCCACCGCCGATTCGGGCGAGACGTGAAGAACGCAGGTGCCGTAGCTCGTCCCCGACATGCGCGCATCCGAAATCCGCACCATGTCGCGCACCCCGGCGGCGAGCAGTTTCTTGGGGATCGGCAGCATCCCCCATTCCGGCATGCCGGGCCCGCCCACCGGCCCCGCATTCTGCAGCACGAGCACCGAATCGGGCGTGACCGGAAGGGCGGGGTCGTCGATGCGGGCGGCAAGATCGTTGTAGTCGCGGAAGACCACGGCCGGGCCGGTGTGGCGGAGGAGGCGGGGATCGGCGGCGGGCGGCTTGATCACCGCGCCATCGGGGGCGAGGCTTCCGCGGAGGATGGCCAAGCCCCCCGCCGCATGGAGCGGCCGCGTGAGCGGGCGGATCACCTCCTCGTTCCAAACCTCCGCCCCCTCGATCGTCTCGGCGAGCGTGGCGCCCCAGGCGGTCTCCGCCTCGAGGGCGAGCAGGGGGCGCATCACCGCCATCAGGGCGCGAAGCCCGCCCGCGTAGTAGAAATCCTCCATCAGGAAGCGCCCGGCAGGGCGGATGTCGGCGAGATGCGGCACCTCACGCGAAAGCGCATCGAAGCGGTCGAGATCGAAAGGAATACCGGCGCGGCGGGCGATGGCGAGCAGGTGGATCACCGCATTGGTCGAGCCCCCGAGCGCCAGCACCACCTTGACCGCGTTCTCGAGATTGGCGGGTCGCAGGAAGCGGGAGGGGCGGCGGTCCTCCCAGACCATCTCGACGATGCGCCGCCCCACTTCGCTCGCCATGCGGGCATGGGCCGAATCGGCGGCCGGGATCGAGGAGGCACCGGGCAGCGAGAACCCCATCGCCTCGACTGCGGCGGTCATGGTGCTCGCCGTGCCCATCGTCATGCAGGTGCCGAAGCTGCGGGCGATCCCGTCTTCGAGCTCATGCCAGGCGCTCTCGGGAAAGCGGCCGGCGCGGCGCTCGTCCCAGTATTTCCACACATCCGAGCCCGAGCCCAGCACCTCTCCGCGCCAGAAGCCGCGCAGCATGGGACCGGCGGGAAGGAAGAGGGCGGGGAGATCGACGCTGAGCGCGCCCATCAGGAGGGCTGGGGTGGTCTTGTCGCAGCCTCCCATCAGCACCAGCCCGTCAAGGGGGAGTGAGCGGGCGATCTCCTCCGTCTCCATCGCCAAAAGGTTGCGATAGAGCATGGTGGTGGGTTTCATGAAATTCTCGGGCAAGGCAAGGGCGGGGATCTCGAGCGGGAACCCGCCCGCCTGCCACACCCCGCGTTTGACCTCCTCGGCGCGCAGGCGGAAATGGGCGTGGCAGGGATTGAGGTCGGACCAGGTGTTGAGGATGCCGATCACCGGCTTGCCCGCCCAGTCCTCGCGCCGGTAGCCCATCTGCAGGGTGCGGCTGCGGTGGCCGAAACTCCTCAGATCATCGACCCCATACAGCGGTGGCTGCGAAGCTCTTCCGGCCGCAGACGGCGCATCTTCTCCTCCTCTCATCACGCACGGTCCTCGCCTCCCGCAAAAGGCGCGGAGGCGGCCTCGCAGCATGGCCCGCTCGCTCCAGACCGAAAAGGGACAAAAAAGCCCCGGGAGCGGGCTCAACCCGCACCGGGGCGAGGACACCGGAAAGTTCCGGTGAGGAGGAGAAGGGGGAGAAGGGGAGATGCCGCCTCGCTCGCTCTTCGGGGGCGGATCCTTCAGGGACGGATCAGCATCTTCATCGCGTTGTCGGCTTTTTCGTGGAAGGTGCGGAAGGCCTGATCGATGGCCTCTAGCGAAAAGGTGTGAGAGAAGAGCGGCGTGGGATCGACCACTCCGCGCTCGAGGAGCCGCAGCGCCTCCCACATGAAGGGCTGGACGTTGGCGAATCCGTTCATGTGCAGGCTGATGTCGCGCAGGAACACATCGGCGAGATTGAGATTGAATTTGTCATCGGTGAAGACGCCGATCGCCGCCACCGTCCCGCCCGGCCGGACGAGATCGAGCGCCGCCTGCAGCGTCTCAGGATAGCCCACCACCTCGATCACCTTGTCGAAGCCGCGTCCGCCGGTCTCGGCCAGGGCTTTTTCCTTCCAGTCCGCTTCGCCGGTGTCGAGGGCGAGCGCCCCCCGCTTTTTCGCATAATCCAGCCGGTGCGCCACGCGGTCGAGCGCCACGAGCCGCCCCGGTCCGCGCTCACGCGCGATCTCCAGCGTCATCAGCCCGGTCGGGCCGCAGCCGATGAGGGCCACGCTTTCCCCGGGCTGGATGTCGGCAAGGCGATTGGCGATCACCGCCGAGGGGAGGTTGCAGGAGAGGGTGAGCGCCGCCACATCGGGGATTTCCTTCGGCACCTTGATCGCGTGCGCATCGGCGTAGGGCAGCACCAGCGCCTCGGCGTGGGTGCCATTGAGATCGCCGAACGCCGCGCCAAAGCCATAGACCGCCTTGTGGGTGGTCTCGCAATGCGCGGTCTGGCCGACCCGGCACATGTAGCACTCGCCGCACGAGGCGGAATAGGCCATGCTGATCCGATCGCCCGGCCGGAACCGTCCCACGGCCTTGCCAACCGCCACCACTTCGCCGATCAGTTCGTGGCCGGTGCGCGAGCGGCCTTTTTCCATGATGGCATCAAGCGCGCCGCGGTAGAGATGGAGGTCGGAGCCGCAGATCGAGGTGGCGACGACACGCGCCAGCACTTCGTGATCGGCGCGGATCACCGCATCGGCGACCTCCGCGCAGCGAATGTCCTTGGGGCCGTAATAAACCGCTGCCTTCATCTTGTTCCTCCCTCTGCTCTGTGGATCCCATCCTTCACGCTGTGCCCTGCGCAGAAACGCACTTCCCCCTTGAGCATTCCTCAGAAGAAACGGTCGTAATGGATCTGCCCATAGGGGACGCGATAGCCCACCATCAGCATTTCCTGCATTGCCTGGGCCATCGGGGGGGGCCCCGCGAAATAGAACTCGAATCCCCCCACCCGCTCGCCAAGCACCCGCCGCACCAGTTCATGCACG
>KN174047.1:5164-5237 GCA_000759655.1 Acidicaldus organivorans
CGGGGGACCCGCGAAATAGAACTCGAATTCACCCATCCGCTCGCCAAGCACCCGCCGCACCAGTTCATGCACG
>KN174047.1:5350-6005 GCA_000759655.1 Acidicaldus organivorans
AAGCCCACTTCCCCTGCCCACGGCGTGGCGGGATCCTCCTTGGGAAGCGAAACGACCGGGTAATAATGGATGCGCGTCCCATAACCCGGCAGGGCGCGGAGCAAGGACTCCCCGCAAATATCCCGCGCCGTCCGCCCGCCATAGAAGAAGTGCAGATGACGCCGCTCCAGCATCCCCGCCGCCGCCGCGCCGCGCGCGATCGAGATCATCGGGGCAAGCCCCGAGCCTCCCGCCACGCAGACGATGTCGCGCGGACTTTCGGTGCGGAGATAGGCCATTCCCAACGGTCCCTCGAGGGAGACGGTCATCCCCGGCTCGAGCCTGCCGAAGAGAAAGCCCGAACCCTCCCCGTTCGGCACGCGGCGGATCTGGAACTCATAGACGCCCTCGCGGTTGGCGATGTTCGACATCGAATAGGCGCGCGCGCCCCGCACGCCTGGCATGCGCATCAAGGCATACTGGCCGGGGAGGAATTCCGCCGCCGCCTCGGCGCGGAAGCGGAACTCCCAGATATCGTGGGTGAGGGGCTCCGCCCCAGTGAAGCGGGCGGCAAAGCGCCGCGGCGTGACGCGGGGGCGGTATTCCTCGCCGGTGCGGACCTTGATGGCAAGGTCGCTCCGCGCCCGGCTCTGGCAGGCGAGAAAACGATTGCCCC
>KN174047.1:6255-8895 GCA_000759655.1 Acidicaldus organivorans
GAGGAGGTCAAAGCGGCAGCTACCGCAGCCGCCCGAGCAGCACTCATAGGGAAATCCCACGCCTGTTCCGAGCGCGGCGGAGAGAAGGGTGGGATCGTCCTCCCTCTGTCCGAATGTCTCGCCGCTTCCTTCGATGCGGATCTCGAATCCCGCCACGCGATGCGTCCCTCCTTCGGCTCGCTGGGGTTTTGAGGAGTGGTGCTTGGAAAACCGGCCCGTCGCGCCGGCCTCAGAGACCAAGCCCGCTCTGGAATTGGCGGACCGCTTCTTTGGCGCCCTGCGCCGCGTGCGGCACGTCGGGGAGTGCGGCGCAATAGGCCTCGATCGCGCCCTCGGCGAGTGGGGTCCATTTGGCGATCCAGCCCGTGATCACCCCGCGGTTCTCCGCCCGCTCGAGCGCCATCTTGACCAGCGCTCCCGCCCAGCGGCGATGCCGCGCCGCATCGATCATCTGGGCATCGGTGAGCAGGCCGAGCAGCGTGTCGCCGTTGTGGCGGCCCGCATTGCCCAGCGCGCGGAGCACGCTCTCTTCCGCCGCCGGTTTGGCGACGAGGTTGAGGGCAACGAAGGCCTCGCCCCAATCCCAGGTGACGAGGAGTTTTTCCATGAGCTCACGGAACCCCTGCCAGGCCGGATCGTTCTCCCAGTAGCTCCGTTCGTCCTCGCCGAAGCCCTTGCCGGGGAAGGAGAGGGAGAGTTCCTTGGTGCGGTAGGCGGTGTGGCTCACCCAGCGCAGCATGTCCGCCATTTGGAAATAGGCGCAATTGGTGATGGTGCTGGCGGGCGCCATCTGGCCGACATAGGCCGAGGCCATCTGCAGCGTATGGAAAAGATAGCGCGCCGGCGTATAGAGCCGCGCCAGTGTGCCCGCCCAGGTCGGCTCGAGCCCTTTGTCGTGCTCGCGGGCATTGAACTGGTCGAAGAGGCCATAAACATAGGTCTCCTGACCATCCTGCATCAGGTTGTAGGTGCGATAGACCACCTCATCCGGGTCGCGGAAGGCGTTCCAATCCGGATGCTGGAGAGGACTCCCATCGCGGTATTGCTTGTACCAGCGGTTCATGAAGAGGTTGGGGTCGAGCTCCCACGGCGCGTTGGGGTCGCGCGTATTGTAGTGCAGGTTGGTGGAGACGATTTCGTATTCGCTCGGCCGGCGGCGGCGCGCGGCGAGGTAGCTCCAGGTCTTGAGGGGTTTCAGCACTTGCGCTTCGGACATCTCTTTCTCCTTTCCGGGCCTTCCGGTCACGCGTCAGATTTTCTTCGTGAAATAGAACCGCACATACTCGGGGTTGGTCTCGATGCGCCCCGCGAAGGAGCTCAGATCGACCTCGAGTTCCGGCATGCGGAATGGACGGCCGAGCGCCTTTTCCATCGTCTCCCGCCGCAAGATGAGTTCGCCATCGGTCTCGATCCGCACATAAGCGATCTTGTCATCGACGCGGATCTCTTTGCCCGGATTGTCCTCGCGGGCCGCCTCGATCGCGGCGAGCGCGATGTCGCCGGCGCGCAGGACCGGTCCCACCCGGTTGTTCACATAGGCTGTACCAATTCCGTTTTCAGCCATCTCCGGCCCTCCCTTTCTTCCAGCCGTGCTCTAGTCAGTGCGCCTCAGGTGTGGGCGAAAAGCGGGGTGACGCCTTCGGTATCGACGAAGACGTCCTCGCCCTCGATTTTCAACGGATACTCGGCAAGAACGCAGTCATCCGGATTGATGCCCTTGCCGGTGCAGGCGTCGAATTGCCACTGATGGGCGCGGCAGGTGAGCACCTTGCCGTCGAACTTTCCCTCGATCAGCGGAATGTCCTGATGCGGGCAGATGCCTTGATAGGCTTTGACCTCGCCCCCTTCTGGCCAAACGAGGAGGATCTCATGGCCATCGACCTCAACCGAGGTCATGTCGCCTTCCCACAATTCCTCAAGACTGCATACTTTCTTGAATGCCACGTCTTTTCTCCACGCCTTTAGCTACGTTGCCTTACCCGTGATCGGGACTTGGGATTTGTCCTCCTCACGATTTATGGGCTGGAACTTCCCAAATGATCTCGAGGCATTCCATCGGCTTGAGACCCGCCTCGTGGACCTTCATCTCGCGCGGAAACGGCGTGTCACTGCCCTGCCGCCGCACCCGGAGGATCTCGCCCGGCCGCGGCGCGACCCGCCGCCCCACCGAATGATAGGCGGCCGCCTGCGCCACTTCGTCCATGGTGTTCTCGGTATCGACCGGCAGGAGCTGCAGCACGAAATCACCCTGGAAATTGGAAATCAAAGGAATGAGTGCCATCGTTGACGCCCTCTCTTCTCACTTGGTCTGGGGAGGCGCCGGCGCGGGCTGTAACCCGCGCCGGCTACAGTTTCAGCCTGCCTTCTTCATCCGCATCTGCTTGTAGGCATCGATCCAGGAATAGCCGAGCGCATCATCGCCGATCTCGCCTGGCGCGAGGCCCATGTAGGCGAGCGCCCCCTGGAGGTCCATCGGCTGGATGAGACCGGCAAGGAAACGATCGACGAAGGAAAGATGCCCTGCGTAACGCTCCGGCTCCTGCTTGAAGCACCAGCGGTCCGGCTCGGAGGCAAAGTGATAGAGGCGCCCCTTGTATTCGAGCGGATAGTCACGCACCGTCCACTTCTCGCCCGGCACGC
>KN174047.1:9124-15038 GCA_000759655.1 Acidicaldus organivorans
CGTTTCCGGATAGGTGAGTTCGCGCCGGCCGGCGACGAGATTGTCGGTGATCACGTCCCAGCACTTGCCCCAGGTATCGTTCCAGCCGGGATATTTCTCTTCGAGCCAGTCCCGTTCCTCGGGCGAGACACCGGCGCGCGGGTTCCACCACACGGTCGGCCGCCAGAACCACACGCCGAGATGCATGCCGTGATGGGTCTCATCAAGCGCGCGGATGAACGTCTCCCAATACCAGGGCTTCTCAAGGCCGAGATCGAGGATGGCCCGCTCGAACTGGCCGATGATCCATTCCTGCATGAATTCCTTGAACGACTGTTTGCGGTGTTCGAGCGGGGTGTAGTAGTCCATCATCGGCCCGGTCAGCACCGAGAACAGTTTCCACGAGCGCCAGAAAGCGATATCGATCTTCTTCTGCGCCTCCGCCTTCTTGCCGTTCTCGACCAGGATCTGCACCNTTCCTTGAACGACTGTTTGCGGTGTTCGAGCGGGGTGTAGTAGTCCATCATCGGCCCGGTCAGCACCGAGAACAGCTTCCACGAGCGCCAGAAAGCGATATCGATCTTCTTCTGCGCCTCCGCCTTCTTGCCGTTCTCGACCAGGATCTGCACCACCGGCCCGCCGATCTGGGCGTGGCGTGATTCGTCGGTCTGCACGCTCGAGATCAAGCTCGAGAAGGTGTAGTCGCCGGCTTCCGCCGCGTCAGAAGCGAGGCCGAGGAACTGCATGTTGGTGAAGCCGGTCTCGAAGGCGAAGGTGAGCATGATCGCCACCGAGATCGCATCGCGCGTCATCATCATGTCGTCGAAGAAATGACGTGCGGCGATCGCCGCCCATTCATTGGTGTCGTAAGCCTTGTGTGCCCAGTCGAACTGGCGGTCCTTGGGGCAGTGTTCGTGGGGGAAGAAGAGCTGGATCTGGCCGTGGCGGATCTCGTCGAGGCTCCCCAGCGTGGCCATGTTGCGCATGCCGGGCGCCTTGGAGAAGCGCATCATGCGCGCTTCCGCGGTGGAGGCGGCATATTCGGCCCGCGCGATTGCGCCGTAATGCGCCTTGAGCACGCTGAGCCAGCCCGGATCGGCGTGCTCGAAGAGTTTATTGCGCTCGAGGGCGGCCTTGACCGAATAGGCCCCGGCGTCCTTCTCGCGCTGGATCTTCACGTACTCGGGGTAGGTCTGCTTATAGGGCTCGTCATAGCTCTCCCATTTTTCGAGCGGCAGCCCGAGGCTTCCGCTGAGCTCAGGCGGAAAGAGCTCGTCCTCGGTGACATATTTCGGCGTCCAGTTGGTCTTCCGTGCGATGTCATACCAGTCCATCCGGTTCAAGAGAGCCATCTCGATCACCTCCGTTTGGTTTCGATGCCCGGTTCGAGGCGCGTGCCCTACCTGGCGGCGTCATGCCACCGCCTTCCGCTATGGTGGTGCACGGGAAGGGTGTCGCGAGAAAAGAAAGGGTGAGAGGGAAGCGAAGGAGGGAGGGGCGCTGAGCCGGCGGGCTTTCTCTCAGCCCCTTCCGTCTTTCTTCTGCTCTCCCGCATCGACGAACCTCCCCGTTTTTGCGCTGCAACATAGAGCGCCCTTTGCCAGCGCGGAGAGTTAAGCAAAGCCCGTGCCAGACCCGCTAAAATTCTCGATAAAATTCGTTAAAAAATTTTTCCGCGCCGACTCAAGCGCTTCGCCCGCGTCTCATTTTCGCGCCAGAATGAAATGGCTTTTGTCCATGGGACAGACCGGCGTGCCGACGCCACGCCGTTTTCCAATTGGTGAAATCTCGATTTCAGGCTTGATCATTTGATAAAAAATCTCGATAAAAGATATCGGCGAGACCCCTCCCTCTGTCCGCTTGCCACCCCGCGTTATCCCTGCCCCCGTCCCGCTTGACCTCCATCTGCCGCTCGGCAAGGCTTGACCCTTTGCGAGACCCCCTACCTTGCCGGACCCCCCACCTTGCCTGATCCCATGCGCCGCCGCCTTTTCCGTTTTCCCGGATGAAACTCTGGATCCTCTTCACCCTCGCCGCCGCCCTCGCCCAGACCTGGCGGACGGCGCTCCAGCAGCGGCTGCGCGCCGAGCTCTCGGTCAACGCCACCGCTTTCGTCCGCTTCGCCTTCGGCATCCCCTTCGGCCTCGCCCTCCTCGCCGCCGCCATCGCCTTCGAGGGAACGCTGCCATCACCCCCCACCCCCGCCTTCCTCCTCGATTGCGCGCTCGCCGGCGCGCTGCAGATCATCGGCACCAATCTCCTCATCCTCGCCTTCGGCTTCCGCAGCTTCGCGGTGGGGAGCGCTTATGCCAAAACGGAAGGCCTGCAGACGGCGCTGCTCGCCTGGGCGATCGCCGGCGAGACGCTGCATCCCATCGCCTGGGCGGGGATCCTGCTCGGCGCGGCGGGCGTGCTGATCCTCTCGCTCGCCGGCGAGCGGCTCGGCTGGCGCGGCCTGCTCCGCGCCACCTTCCAACCCGCCGCGCTCTGCGGGCTCGGCACCGGCGCCTGCTTCGCCCTCGTCTCGGTGCTGATCAAATGGGCCAATCTCGCCCTCCACGGCCCCCATCCCATCCTGCAGGCGCTCTATGCGCTGGTGGTGACCAATACGTTCCAGACCCTGATGCAGGGGGGGTTCATGGCCTGGCGCGAGCCCGCCTCGCTGGTCTCCGCCCTGCGCCGCTGGCGGCGGACGATGTGGGTGGGCGCGCTTTCCGCTTGGGGTTCGGGGTGCTGGTTCTCCGCCTTCGCCCTCGCCCCCGTAGGGCTGGTGCGCTCGCTCGGCCAGATGGAGGTGCCGATCATCCTCCTTTTCAGCCATTTCTACCTCAAGGAACGGCTGAAGGGGAGCGACGCGCTCGGCCTCTTCACGGTGGCCGCCGGTGTGGTGCTGGTGCTCCTGGGAGCTCAAGGGTAAGGGGATCAGGGGTAAGGGAATTCGGGGGTAAGGGGATGATGACGCGCCCCGCCCGGAGGGGGCGGCGCGTCCTCGGTTGGGTGCGGGTTTGGGGCGGAAAAAACGAAGTGGGGGGCTTCTGTTGCCCGGTGCCCCCCGAACCGCGCTTACCGCTTAGGCCGCGGCAGCGAGCGCCATGTTGTCGTTGGCACTTTTGGAATGGCCCGATGACGGCGGTACCATGCCGGGCGAAAGGTGCGTCTTTATTGCGCGTGTCGAACCTGTGTCGCCCCCCTTGGTGGAGGCGCCGGGCACTGCCCCCGGGTCCACGTCGCCTATTCCACGCACCGTTTATCGCCATAGCCGGAAGGGTTGCCCCTTCGGCACCTTACGATGTAGGCAGCGCCGCTTCGCTTGAAAAGGGGCGGGCTTGAAAAGGAGCGGGGCGGACCACGGCCCGCAGAGAAGGCTCGCCGAGGGACCCGGGCTCGGCTAGATCAGGGGATGAGGAGGACGAGGATGAGCGAGACCCGCCGCAAGATGACCCCCCGCGTCGAACGGCCGCGCGTCGCCGAACTCGAGGCGATGCTCGGCGTGCCCATCCCCGTCCTCGATCACGGCTTCGTGCGCGTCATCGACTACATGGGCGATGACGGGGCGATCGTGCAGGCGGCGCGCGTCTCCTACGGGCGGGGAACCAAGACCCCCTCCGCCGACGAGGCGCTAATCCGCTATCTGATGCGGCACCGGCACACCTCGCCCTTCGAGATGTGCGAGATCAAGCTCCACGTCAAATTGCCGATCTTCGTCGCCCGGCAGTGGATCCGCCACCGCACCGCCAACGTCAACGAATACTCAGCCCGCTACTCGATCCTCTCCCGCGAGTTTTACGTCCCCGACCCCGCCCATATCGCCGCCCAGTCGGAAACCAACCGCCAAGGCCGCGACGTGCACCCCCTCGCCCCCGAGGAGGCGGAGGCAGCGCGCCGCCTGATCGCCGAGAGCGCCGAACGCGCTTTCGTCACCTATTTCACCCTGCTCAACGAGCGGGAGGACGGAGAGACGCTCGATTACAGCCGCTCCGGCATCGCCCGCGAGCTCGCCCGCGTCACCCTGCCGCTCTCCACCTACACCGAGTGGTACTGGAAGATCGATCTCCACAACCTCTTCCACTTCCTCGCCCTGAGGGCCGACCCGCACGCCCAATACGAGATCCGCGCCTATGCCGAGGCGATCGGCGGGAGCGTCGCCCGCTGGGTGCCGATGGCCTGGCGCGCCTTCGTCGATTACCGGCTCGACGCGGTGACCCTCTCCGGCCCAGCGATGGCGGTGTTGCGACGCTGGCTCGCCGGTGAGACGGTCACGGAAGAAGAGAGCGGGCTGGGCCGGCGCGAATGGCGGGAGCTCTGCACCTTCTTTCGAAAAAATATACATAAGGATTGATTTTTTACAAAAAGTAATCTCCCGGCATCCGTCTTTGTCCTTGCCAGCAAGGGTTGCAATCGCCTAAAGCCTGCTCTGAGCGGAGGGAAGATCATGAACCAGCGCCCCAACTCCAACGCCGCGCGTGACATCGCCTCGGTGCTCCACCCCTATACCGACCTCAAGCAGCACCTCGAGACCGGACCGCTCGTCATCGTGCGCGGCGAGGGGGTGCGGGTGTGGGATGATCACGGCAACGCCTATATCGAGGCGATGGCGGGGCTGTGGTCGGCCGCGCTCGGTTTTTCGAGCGAGCGCCTGGTCGCCGCCGCCACCCAGCAGCTCCGCAAGCTCCCCTTCTATCACGCCTTCAACGCCAAATCGCACGAGCCCTTGATCCAGCTCGCCGAAATGCTGCTCGAACGGGCGCCGGTGCCGATGAGCAAGGCGTTCTTCGCCAATTCCGGGTCCGAAGCCAACGACACGGCGATCAAGCTCGTCTGGTACTACAACAATGCCCGCGGCAAACCGGCCAAGAAGAAGATCATCAGCCGCCAGCGCGCCTATCACGGGGTAACGGTGGCCTCCGCCTCGCTCACCGGGCTTGCCGCCAATCATCGCGCCTTCGACCTTCCCCTGCCCGGCTTCCTCCACACCCTCACCCCGCATTTCTATCACAAGGGCAGGCCGGGGGAGAGCGAGGAGCAGTTCGCCGCGCGCTGCGCCGAGGAGCTCGAACGCCTGATCCTCGCCGAGGGGCCGGAGACCATCGCCGCGATGTTCGCCGAGCCGGTGATGGGGGCGGGCGGGGTGATCGTGCCGCCCGCCACCTATTTCGAGAAGATCCAGGAGGTGCTCCGCCGCCACGACGTCCTGCTGGTGGCCGATGAGGTGATCTGCGGCTTCGGGCGGACCGCCAATTACTGGGGAAGCCAGACCTTCAACATCCGTCCCGACATCCTCACCTGCGCCAAGGCGCTTTCCGCCTCCTTCCTCCCCATCAGCGCGGTGCTGGTCAGCGAGGAGATCTTTACTACGATCGCCGAGGCCTCGCACGAGATCGGCACCTTCGGCCATGGCTTCACCTATTCCGGCCATCCGGTTCCGGCGGCGGTGGCGATCGAGGCGCTCCGCATCTATGACGAGATCGGCCTCATCGATCATGTGCGGGCGGTGGCCCCGCTCTTCCAGAAGCGGCTCGCCGAACTCGGCGAACACCCCCTCATCGGCGAGGCGCGCGGGGTCGGGCTGATCGGCGGGCTCGAGATCGTCCAGGACAAGAGCGCGCGGCGCAATTACGACCCCGCTCTCAAGATCGGCCCGCGCGCCGCCAAGCTCCTCGAAAAACACGGGGTGATCGGACGGGCGCTGGCGGGCGACGTGCTCGCCTTCACCCCGCCCCTCATCATCTCCGAAAGCGAGATCCACGAACTCTTCGACCGGGTGGGCGAGGCGCTCGATGCGCTCTACGGCCAGCTGATCCGCGAGGGTCTCGCCCCCGCGCCCTGAGCCCGCGCGGAAACTTTTTCCCCCGGCCCTCAGGCCGCGGCGGGAGCGCGGCGGAAGCGGGCCGGATCGAGGAAGGGAAGGGCGGGGAGGAGCGCCGCATCTGGCGCT
>KN174047.1:15314-17098 GCA_000759655.1 Acidicaldus organivorans
CGGTCTGGATCCCGTAGCCGCCCTGGCCCACGCACCAGAAGAACCCCTCCACCCCTGGCTCGGCGCCGATGGCGAGGTGCCCGTCAGGGGTGAAGGTGCGCAAGCCCGCCCAGGCGCGTTCGATCCGCCGCACCTCGATGTCGAGCGCCTGCTGCATGCGGTCGATGCCAATGGCGATGTCGAGTTCGTCGGGCTGGACGTCGGAGGGCGGCATCGGCGTGGCATCCGCCGGGGAGACCATGAGCCGGGTACGCGCCTCCGGCCGGCAATACCAGCTCTGCACCACGTCCTGCACCATCGGCCAGTCGGCGACCTGATGGGGGCTCGGGTCGATGATGACGCCTGTCCGCCGCTTCGGGGTGAGGCCGAGGGGGGGGAGACCGGCCAGGCGGGCCACCTCGTCTCCCCAGGCTCCCGCCGCATTCACCACCCGGGCTGCGTGGGCGATGGCGCCGTCCTCGCGTCTCACCTCCCATACCCCGCCACTTCGGCGAAGCCCCGCCACCCGGGCATCGAGCGCCACCGTGCCGCCGTGGGAGCGCACCCGGTGGAGAAAGCCCTGATGGATGGCAGCGACATCCATGTCGAAGGCGTCCTCGATCGCCGCCGCCACCGCGTAGCCAGGCCGAAGCGCCGGCACGAGCTGGCGCGCCTCATCAAGGCTGATCTCGCGCACCTCCTGACCGGTGGCAAGGAAGGTTTCGAAATCCGCCTCCTGGCCAGGGGGGGCGAGGGTGAGCACCGGGCGCGGGGTGATCAGCGGATGATCGGCGAAACCGGGGCGGGGATCGAGGAAGAAGGGGCGGGAGGCGGCGGTGAGGAGGCGCACTTCTTCCGGCCCGTAATTGAGGATCCAGATCGCCGCCGAACGGCCGGTGCTGTGATAGCCCGCCACCTCTTCCGCCTCCAGCACGAGGGTGCGCGCCTTCGGCGCGAGATGCGCCGCCGCCGCCGCGCCCGCCATGCCACCCCCGATCACGATCACGTCGAAGACATCGCTCATCGCTGCACCTCCAGCGCCAAGCTCGGCAAAAGCGCGGGGATTGGCAAGAGGCGAAACGGTGGAGGCGAAAAGGGACAAGAGATGAAACGGGCCGCCGCCCGACGCGCGGAGCGGGCACTGTCATCGAACCGTCATCGAACTGTCATCGAAACGTGGCGGATGCCTCCCCCGGCGCGGAGGTAAGAGCGCGGGCAAGGGAAGACCGCTCCCGCCAGAGTGCGCCTGGGCGGTGCTTCCGGACCAGACGACGACGTTGAGGAGATCGTGACGTGCGCGCTCGCACTCTTGCTGCTCTTGCACTGATGGCCGGCCTCGCGCCGCTCGGCGGCGCCTGGGCCGCCAATCCGCAAAACGGAACGCCCGCGCCGGCGGCTGCGGCGGTGCCCGGAACGCCGGTGGCCGCCAATGGCGTGGTGCCGGTGGTGGCGACCCCGACCGGCAGCACCATCAACCCCTTCGACATCCACACCCTGCGCGACCTCACCGCCGCCTGCACGATGCGCAACGACAATCCGTATTACGTTGCAGCGACCAGCCTCTGCGCGGGCTACACCGAGGCGGTGCTCGACCTCCATCTCCTCGAGACGATGGGGCCGCGCCAGAGCAAGCGCAAAGTCTGCCTGCCCACCCCGGCACCCTCCAAGCGGGACGCGGTGACCGGTCTCGTCGCCTGGGTGCAGACCAATCCGCAATATCTCGACGAGCCGGCGGCGAGCGGGGTGCTGCGTTACTTCATCAACACCTATCCCTGCCACCGCAAGACCTTCCAGTGGTCGCCCCC
>KN174047.1:17335-19404 GCA_000759655.1 Acidicaldus organivorans
GCCGCAGGCGGAATTCTTCGTCCCCTCCCTTCCTCGGGTGACGCTCATCCCGGCGTGTCGAGAACGGCGCGCCGGGTTCGCGTTTGGGGAAGAAGCGGAGGAGAAAGTCGTGCCCGTGCCGCGCGGGCCGGGGCGGTCAGGTCTGGTATCAGGTCTGGTAGCAGACGCGAAGCCCGCCCCAGAGCCGGCCATTGACCCGGATCGGGGCGGAGGCGTCCTTCATCAGCACGAAACGCCCGCCCCCCATGTCGCGGCGATAGGTCTGCAGCAGGAACAGCGCGGTCGAGCTCGCCACCGCCTGCGCCGTCTTATCGGCATAGCGCCGACGGTTGCGCCCATTGGCCGCATTCCACACCGGATCGGGCCCGTGCGGCTTGGAATATTGCGGATTGTGGGTGGGAAGGAGGAGATTGTGGTCGGTGCAGGCGCACCAGACGATGCGCGGGTCGGAGGCGGCGATCGGATCGTGGACCGGCGGCAGCACCTTTTCGCAGAAGGGGATGTAGCGGGTCATGAATTGCTGCGGATTGGTGCCGGGAATGGGGACGAGGTTCTTGTCGAAGAGATCAGCCTCGCTGATCTCGCCGCGGGCGAGCGCCTCGGCGAAGGCCGCCTCGATCTTCGCCGCCCCCTCCCGGGCGAGCTGGACGAACTTGGTATCGATCGTCTCCACCCCGGCATGGGCGGTGAGATCGAGGATGCGTTCGCTCGCCGAAAGGAGGGTGACGGTGCGTTCGGCCGCCCGGTCCAGAGCCGCTGCCGCCTGGGCGGTGCCGGCCTCGATCTCCGCCACGTTTGCCGCGAACCCGGCGGCGCGGGTGGCGATCTCCTCGGTCGCCGCCCCGATCTGCCCGGCATTGGCCTCGAGCTCGTTGACCGCGCGGGCGATGGCGCCGATCGCCTGCTTGATGCGATCCGCCGAACCGCTCGCCTGCCCGGCCACCGCCGCCCCTTCCTCAGCCTGGCCCACCAGCTTCTGAAGGCCGCTCGAGAGCTCGCCCACCGTGCTGCCGATCGCCGCGGTGGCGGTAGCGGTCTCGCGGGCGAGCGCCTTGACCTCGCCCGCCACCACCGCGAAGCCCCGCCCTGCCTCGCCCGCCCGCGCCGCCTCGATCGTCGCGTTGAGGGCGAGCAGGTTGGTCTGGCGGGCGATGCGGGAGATGTTCTGCGCGACCTGACCCACCGTCTCGATCGCCGCGCCGAAGCCGCGCACCTCTTCGACGATGGCGTTCACCAGTTCGACGAGACGGGAGATGGCAGCGAGCGATTCGCTCACCTCCTGGGCGGAGATCTCCGTCTCCTGCCGGGTCTGGGCGGCCAGCGCCGCGTTGCGCGCCGCGGTCTCGGCGATGGAGCGGTTGGCGGTGGTGATCTCCGAACTCGCCGCGCCGATTTCGGCCATCCGCTCGGCTTGGGTCTTCACCAGCCGATCGACCTCGCCGATATCGCCACTGATGTCGGAAATCTCGAGGGCGAGGCGGCCGATCTCCTCGGCGATGCGGGCAACCGCCCGCCCTGCCTCGCTGGCCCCGTTCTCCTCGACCACATCCCTCGGCATGGCATCCTCCCCCAAGCTCTGGGGGAAGAAAAATAACGGCAATCCCTTAGGGTTTGGTTAATGCGGCGGTAGGAGAGGACATCGCGGCGAGATGGCGGCGGATCTCGGCCCGCGCCGCCCGCTGGCGCGCGGCGAGCCCTGGAGCGCCGAGCTTTCCCGCGATGAAGCGGTGCAGCACGGCGACCTCGGCCTCGTGGCGGCGGGGCGGGAGGGTCGCGGTGACGCTCGCGGGATGGCGGCGATGGCGATTGAGGGGGGCTGCAACATAGACCACGCTCCGCCCCGCCGCCGCGAGCAGCACCTCCGCATAAAGCCGCCAGTCGCCGGCGAGTTTGAGCCGGGTGAGTTCGTCTCCCACCCGCTCGAGCGCCGCGGCGAGGCTTTCCCGATGCCAGAGCACCGCCGAAGCGTTGAGGATGAGGTTGTGGGTGGCCAGAAAACGGCGGGCGAAGCCGCGCGCTTCGAACACGTCGTCCGCGGCGAGTGCGCCGGGGCCGGCCAGGCGTGCGTA
>KN174047.1:19481-19559 GCA_000759655.1 Acidicaldus organivorans
ATAGGGCCGGTAGCTCGGCATCATCTCGCGCCCCTCGCCATCGATGACGCGGCTGTCACAGAAGGCGAGGACAGGGGA
>KN174047.1:19651-20065 GCA_000759655.1 Acidicaldus organivorans
GGGGGCGCGGGCGAGGGCTGCGGTCAGACGGGCGAGGAACTGGGGTTCGGCGGCGTCATCGGCCTCGGCGATCCAGAGATATTCGCCCTTGGCCTCGGCCACCGCGCTACGCCACTGGGCGAAGACCGAGCCCGAGGGGCGGTCATTGGCGAGGACGCGGAGCTCGCGCCGCCAGGCCGCCGCGGTCTCTTCGGCCACGCGCAGGCTTTCGTCGCGCGAGGCATCATCGAGGAGGATCACTTCGCGCACCGGATGGGTCTGGGCGAAGATCGAGCCGAGCCGTTCGGGGAGGTAGCGGGCGTAGTCGCGATTGGGCACCACCACCGAGACATCGGCGAACCCGCCCGTGGCCTCGACGGCAAGCGCCCGGGCATAGGCGCCGAAATCGAGGCGCGCCGCAAGCCGCGCGGCGCG
>KN174048.1:0-508 GCA_000759655.1 Acidicaldus organivorans
ATGCTGGCGGGCCTTGGGGCGGCGGGCGGGCTTGGCCTGCTCTCGGCCTGCGCCGCCGCGCCCGATCCTGCGCCCCCCTCGCGGGCGAAGATCGCCTCGATGCGCGAGCCCGGGCCGATCGACGGGTTCTTCACCCTGAGCGGGGGGCTCGTCCTCCCCTACCGGGTCTGGGCCCCGCCCGGCCCGCCGCGCGGGGTGATCCTCGCCCTGCACGGCTTCAACGACAGCCGCGATGCCTTCGAATACCCCGCCCCCGTCCTTGCCGCCGCCGGTTACCGGCTGATCGCCCCCGACCTTCCCGGCTTCGGTTCGGCACCGATGCGTGGGCGCTGGCCGGGGACGGCGCAGATGGTGGGGGTGGCGCGGGAGATGTGTGGCATACTTCGCGCCGAGACCCCCGATCTTCCCCTCTACCTGCTCGGCGAGAGCATGGGGGGCGCGATCGCCCTCGTGCTGGGCGCGGAGCCCGCGCCGCCCCCCGTTGCGGGCTACGTGCTCGCCGCGCCTG
>KN174048.1:631-1499 GCA_000759655.1 Acidicaldus organivorans
CGGTATGGGGGCGGGCGGAGATGACGGTGATCGAGCGGCTTGCCCTGTGGGCTGCGGTGCGGCTTGCCCCCGGCGCGCGGCTTTCGGGGCGGGCGGCCCGTGTCCGCGCTTCCGACAACGAAGAGGCGCTGTGGCGGCTCTCGCTCGACCCGCTCACCCTGACCCGCACCCGGGTGGCGACTCTCGAGGGCCTCGTCGAGCTGATGGACGCGGCGCTCGCCGCCTGCGCCCGCTTCCCGGGCCCCTCCCTCGTCCTCTATGGCGGGCATGACGAACTCATCCCCCAACGCGCCATGCGCCGCGCCTTCTCAGCCCTCACCGCCCCCCCGCCGCGCCCGAACCGCCTCGCCTATTACCCTGAGGCCTATCACCTTCTCCTGCGCGATCTCGGCCGCGCCGTGGTGCTGGGCGATGTGCTGAGCTGGCTCGAGGATCCCGGCCGGAGGCTGCCCTCGGGGGCAGAGGCGCGGGCCCGCGCCTTTCTCGCCCCCACCCCGCCCAACGCCTGAAGGCTCAGCCCGGCTCCAGCCAGAAGAGGACATCGCCCTCGCGCACCTCCTCGCCCTCGGCGGCGCGTACGTCGCGGATGAGGCCGGAGGCGGGGGCGTGGATGGGGATCTCCATTTTCATCGCCTCAAGGAGCGCGAGCACCTCGCCTTCGCTCACCCGGCAGCCCGGGGTGGCGAGCAGGCGGAAGAGGCGGGCATTGAGCTCGGAGCGGATGGCGATCATGACGGGGCCCTCGACATTCGTTTCTTCCTGCCAACGTTTTGACGTCTCCGCGCTTACGGCCGGAAGCCGAAGCGGGGCGGGCGGGCATCAAGCACGCGCCGGGCGAGGCGGGCGAAGCCGATGAGCCGGGCGCGGG
>KN174048.1:1607-1695 GCA_000759655.1 Acidicaldus organivorans
TGGTGGCGGGGTCGATGATCTCCTCGATCCAGAACGCCTCCGCCGTGCGGAAGGGCGAGCGCAGCCGGTTGAGCCGCGCTTCGATCTC
>KN174048.1:1806-1879 GCA_000759655.1 Acidicaldus organivorans
GGCCCGTTTCGCCTCTGGGTCGGGCGCGGCTTCGATCTCGGCGCGGTAGGCGGCCTCGATGCCCCCTTCGAGG
>KN174048.1:1958-2489 GCA_000759655.1 Acidicaldus organivorans
GGGAGCGAGCCCCAGCGCGCCGAGGGCCAGGCCATGCGCAGCGCCCCGGGCCCGGGGGGTCGATGGAGGGCGCCGGCGACGCCGAATGCGTTGCGGATGATCACCGAACACCACGGATGATCGGCCTCGGCGATCGCTGCCCAGGCGCGCGCGCCATGCCGCACGACGCCGGACCGTTCCGCCTCCGGTCCGATCATGAAGCCCGGGCAATCGACGAGATGGATGACGGGGAAGTGAAAGAGCCGGGCGAGATCGACGAGGCGGATGATCTTCTCGCAGGCTTCTGCCGTCCAGGCGCCGCCGTAATGATAGGGATCGCCGGCAAGCAGGACGACCGCGAGCCCATCGACGCGGGCAAGCCCGCCGATGACGGAGCGGCCGAAGAAGCGGGCGAGTTCGAGGAAGCTTCCCGGATCGACCACCGATGCGATGATGCGGCGCATGTCATAGACCTTGCGCGGGTCTTCGGGGACGATGTCGCGAAGCGCGGGGATCAGGGGGGCGGGATCGGCGGCGGGTTCAGTCTCGGGG
>KN174049.1:0-819 GCA_000759655.1 Acidicaldus organivorans
GCAGTGAGCGGCGGGTGGGGGCGCGGGCTCGCGAGGGGTGCGCCGCGCGCGCTGCGCCGTGCGCCGCCCTGGTCAATGCCGCCTTGGGCGTTGGGGGCCGGGGTCGGGCCGTCTCCCGCTGCGCCCTCGCCTTCCGCGCGCCGGTCCTCCGCGCTTGCCCCCCATGCGCCATGCGCCGCGTCAGCCAGACCTGCGCCAATAAATCCCCCCCCCCTTTTAGGGGGGGATATTGGCGCAGGGCCTGGCGCGGCGCGGAGGCGGGCGGGACGGAAGGACGCCGCGCCTTTTGCGGCTCCGCCCGTCATCTCACCAACACCCTGAACAGAAACGATTTTTTCGTTCATCGCGCGTCCTTCGTCACAGAAACGTTCGGCCAAAAAGATTGATCCATGCGCTGTGCCAAAGCCTCATGATTGATTTGGGCTTGGCGCAGTGGCGCAGAGGCGCCGGGGGGCGGGTCGAGGGCGGCGTGGGCCCGCGCCAGAGCGGCGCGCCAAAGAGGTTTGCACTGCGGCCGGTTGGCGCAGTGGCGCAGGGCCTGTTGGCGCAGGGGGCGCCGCCTTGGGAAGTTTTTTCCCAAAGCGGCGCAGCAGAGGCGCGAAGCCCGCGAGCGGGAGAATTTTTCCCCCGCTCTCCCCTCGCCTCGCCCCGGCTGGCGTCGCCCATTTTGGCAATGTCCAGCCGGAGGTCGGCCATTTTGGCGCTGCCCAAGCGGGCGCGTTTTGCGCCCCCCAGAGCGGGTCGCTCCCAGGGCGGGTCCGCCGCCCGGGGCGGGTCCGCCCCCCGGGGCGGGAGTCATCCGGCGCCAATCCTCGCCCC
>KN174049.1:920-1188 GCA_000759655.1 Acidicaldus organivorans
GTCCTCCCCTCCTTGCGCGAGGGAGAAGGCCCCGGCGGGGGGCGCCTCCTCCGGGTCCGGCGCGGCTTCGGCCCGCGCGGTTTCCCCCGCCTCCGCGAACGGCGGCGGAAAGCCCTCCACCACCAGCCCGTGGCGCTGCTTGCGATGGCGCGGGTCGCGATAGGTCACCTCCCGCACCCGCCCCTCGGCGGCGAGCCGCTTGAGGATCCGCACCGCCTCCGCCGCCGTGCAGCCGAGCTCGGCCATCACCGCATGCCCCGCCCAGCGC
>KN174049.1:1440-1513 GCA_000759655.1 Acidicaldus organivorans
CGGGGCCCTGGGCGAGGCGGGCGAGCAGCCGCGCCTCCGCCTCGGGGCCGAGGGCGAGGCGGTCGGGGTCGAA
>KN174049.1:1784-2532 GCA_000759655.1 Acidicaldus organivorans
GTGACGATCTCGAACCAGCGCGGCGCGGTTCGCCGCGGGGCGAGATTGGCCTTGACCGCCTCGATCCGCACGTAGCGGCCCCGCTCGCGCGCCGGGATGCCGAGCGTCTCCGCCTCTGCCTCGCTCATCGGCTGGAGCATGCGCGCCGAGCGCGCCGCATCGATCAGCGCCCTGGCCCCGCGCACCCCGTCGGCTTCCGCGGCCGCCCCCTTGCGCACGTGGTGGACGACGAGCACCGCCGCTCCGGTCACCTCGGCCACCTCGATGAGGACGGAGGCGAGGAAGTCCATCTCGGCGTTGGAGTTCTCGTCGAGGAGGTGGCAGCGGATGAAGGGGTCGATGACGAGGACGTCGATCTTGCGGGCGATCATGCCGGCGATCAGCGCGTCGCGGTCGGGGGCGGTGAAGCCGGTGGCATCGTGCGCGCCCAAAGTGAGCCGCCGGGTGCGGCCCGAGGTGGCGAAGAGCCGCCCGCCGCCTGGTCGCCACGCTCCGCCATTACGGCCTCAGCGAGAAGGACCTCGGCGGGCGATCTCCTGCTCCGGCTCTTCGAGGGCGAGCAGCCAGACGCGCAGGGGCTGGAAGACGCGCGTGCCGAGCAGGGAACGGCCTGAGGCCATCGCCACCGCTTCGGCCATGACGAGGGCCGATTTGCCGGTGCCCCCGGCGGCGGCCAGCACCGAGAGCTGCCCGCCGATCAGCGTCTCGCCGTAGAGCCAGGGGCGGGGGGCGATGCAGAACGGGGGCG
>KN174050.1:0-650 GCA_000759655.1 Acidicaldus organivorans
GGCCTGCGGGCGGGGGGTGGCGGGTTCCTCGATGAGGGTGTTCCAGGCGCCGCAGCTTTCGCAGCGGCCCATCCAGCGGGGGCTGACCGCGCCGCAGGCCTGGCAGACGTAGCGGGTTTTTTCCTTGACCGGCATGCCCGGAGCCTAGCACGCCCTCCGGCCGCGGGGCGAGGGTGGGGAGCGGCGTTCAGGCTTTCTGCCCTTTCTGCTCCGCAAGCCACCGCCGCCCGCCTGCCCAGCGCGACCATGCTCTCGAGAATGGGGCATTGATCTTCACGTTCGGGAGGTGTTAGCCGCGGCGCCAGGGGCGCATGGCGCTGCCCGCCTGCCCAGCGCGACCATGCTCTCGAGAATGGGGCATTGATCTTCACGTTCGGGAGGTGTTAGCCGCGGGGCAGGCGGGCAGCGCCATGCGCCCCTGGCGCCGCGGGGATGGCCGCGCCGCATGCGGCCTCGACCTGATCCTCATCCATCGCTTTCCCTCAACAGTTCTGGACACGCCACGGCTTTACCGGTCTATTTCATCAAGGCCCGATTTCATCAAAGCCCGGTCATCCGTGCAAGAACGCCCCAAGGGGAAGAACGCCCCAAGGGGAAGAACGCCCCGAGGGGCCAAAGAGGGAAATGCCCAAAGGAGGAACGTCCATGTG
>KN174050.1:744-1538 GCA_000759655.1 Acidicaldus organivorans
AATGCCCAAAGGAGGAACGCCCATGTGGGAAGAGGCGCTCGAGGAACGGGCCCGCCGCGCCCAACTCGCCCGGCAAATGGGCGGCNGCCTCACCGTGCGCGAACGCATCGACCGCCTGCTCGACCCCGGCACTTTCCATGAAATCGGCGCGCTCGCCGGACGCGGCGATTACGACGCGGAGGGCCGCCTCCGCGACCTCACGCCCACCAATACGGTGCTCGGGCTCGGGCGGGTCGGCGGGGCGGAGGTGGTGGTGAGCGGCGATGACTTCACGCTACGCGGCGGCGCGGCGGATGCCACCTTGCGCGAAAAAGCCACCATGGCCGAACGGCTCGCGCTCCGCTTCCGCCTCCCCCTCATCCGCCTGATCGAAGGCTCGGGCGGCGGCGGGTCGGTGAAGACGATCGAGACCACCGGGCGGGCCAATCTCCCGGGCGGCGTGGGCGGGGAGGACACGTTCGAGCTTCCCATCACCGCGCTCGGGGAGGTGCCGGTGATCGCTCTCGGCCTCGGCCCGGTCGCCGGGCTCGGCGCGGTGCGGCTCGCCGCAAGCCACGTTTCGATCATGACACGAAATGCGGCGGTGTTCGTGGCCGGCCCCCCGGTGGTGGCACGGCTCGGCAAGAGCGTGAGCACCGAAGAACTCGGCGGGGCGGAGATCGCCGCGCGCGCCGGCACCGTCGATCTGATCGCCGAAACCGAGGACGAGGCCTTCGCCCTCACCCGCCGCCTGCTCACCTATTTCCCCCCGCACGCAGGCGCGCTTCCCCCCGAGACTGAACCCGCCGCCGATC
>KN174051.1:0-6227 GCA_000759655.1 Acidicaldus organivorans
GGGGATCGGCTGGGCGGAGGGGCCGGCAGGGCTCATCCTTTGCGCGGTGCGGCTCGGAGAGGGGCGGATCGCCGCCTGTTTCCCCGCCGACCCCGCCTGGCGGATGGAGGCGCTGTGGCCCGCGCTGTTCACAGGCGCCCGCCCCGAGGAGCTTCCCTTGCTGCGTGCCTCGCTGCTCGCCGAACCTGCCGCCATCGCGCTCTGAACGGGATGTCGGAACGGGATGGCGAACCCCCCCTTGCGTGCCGGGCGGCACTCCCCTATGAGAGGGCGCGACGCGGGCGTAGCTCAGGGGTAGAGCACAACCTTGCCAAGGTTGGGGTCGAGGGTTCGAATCCCTTCGCCCGCTCCAGATTATCCCAAGAAAGTCATCGAGTTAGAGAGGCCTTCGGGGCCGTTTTTTGCTTCCATTGACCTGATCGCGGCAATTTGGAAGCAATTTGGAAGCGGCGCGCGGAAAGTCGGCGGCGGTGGGATCGTGGGTTTGGCGGTTCCAATCCGGAGTCGAAGCGCCTCTGGGCGGGGGACAGCACCCGGGGGGACTCGCCCGCCGCGCGACGGGCGACCACTTGGTGGACGGCACTGAAACCGCGTCCCGACGGCCAGTGGTAGGATTGGCCCCGTTTTTAGCCATCGCCAGCGCCTACGGTTCCAGCCCCTGGTCAGGACTGCCAGCGAGCCGGCAGGCGGTATAGTGATCGGCCACCGATGTGTGGGCGTTACGCCAGCTTTCTGCCTCCCGAGGCCATCGCCCGACTGTATCACACCGCCGGGGCGCTGCCCAATGTCGCCCCGTCCCGGAACGTCGCGCCAAGCCAGCAGTCGATGGTGGTGCGGCGGCACCCGGAAACCAGCGCGCGGCATCTCGACCTGCTGGTCATCGACGAGGCCTCGATGGTCGATGCGCCGCTGATAGCGGCGCTGACCCGGGCGATCCCGCGGGCGGCCGCCCTGCTGGTGGTGGGCGACGTGGATCAGCTCCCATCGGTGAGGCCCGGCCAGGTGCTGGCGGATCTGATCGCCTCCGGCGCTCGGCTTCATCGCGGCGATCGACGCCGAGGGAGGCGAGATCATCGTGCGCTTCGACGGGTGGGACGTGGCCTTCGGGAGCGGCGATCTGGATGCGCTGGTGCCCGCCTATGTGGCGACGATCCACAAGGCGCAGGGCTCGGAGTATCCGGCCGTGGTGATCCTGGTTCTGTCGCAGCGCTACGCCATGCTCCAGCGAAACCTGCTCTATACCGGCATCACCCGCGGCAAGCGGTTGCTCGTACGCGTTGGCAGCCGCAAGGCGGTGGCGAGAGTGGTCCGCCACGTCTCCGGCCGGCGGCGATGGTCGAAGTTGCGGGAGCGGCTTGCTGCGTTGCCGGCTGGAGCGATCGCGTTGTAACATTATCGATCAGTCCCGCCGGCAGCACCCGAAGTACGCGGCAAACTGACTGGCAGCTAACGAATCTGCATCGGGAACAGCTGCCGTTTGCCCAACTGAGCTATTATCTTTGTGGACGAGCGATCTGTCGGAGGTATTGCAAATCGTCGTGGATGGCTTTTATACTGCTTCACGCGGACAATTTTGGAGATGCGATCTGTATGTTGGAAGGAACCGGCAAGATGCAGAACCCTGCGCTAACTGACGGAGAGTTGGAGGATGAGGGATTTCTTCCGCCGTCCTTAGGGAAGTGCGCAAAGGTCTTTTGTAGTGGGGCCTTTTCATGAAGATCGAGTCTGTCTCGGTACGAAATTTTCGGTGCTTTGGTCCCGAGTGGATCAAAGTGAGCCTGCAAGAGCAAGTAACCGCCTTTGTTGGAGGCAATGGTTCAGGCAAGACAGCGCTTTTTCAGGCGCTTTCCCGACTTTTTGGCGTGACGAGGACGGACAGGACCATCATCAAAAAAGACTTCCATATCGCTCATGACGAAGAGGAGCTGCCGGATGGGCGGTCCCTGGAGATCGAGTGCCTGCTGGGCTTCCCGGAGTTGGAAGAACAAGAGGACGAAGACGCGCACGCCGTCCCCGACTTCTTCAATCACATGGCTGCCTCAGGTCCCGATGAACCGCTGAAGGCCCGCATACGGCTTGTCGCCAGATGGATCGAAGACGGCACACCGGACGGGACCGTCGAAGAAGACGTCAGGTGGATCACAACGCTCGGCGACGAATTTGAATGGGAGACCTGTCCGAAGGTCTCGGCCGTGGATCGTGCGAGCATACAGGTCGTCTACGTTCCAGCCCTTCGCAACGCCGCCGACCGTGTCACAGAGCTTCTGAAGGGCCGTCTTTGGAGAGCGGCGCTCTGGTCGGCTGATCTTGGCGCCCGCGCGACGAAAGGGGCCGAGCTTATCCAGAGCCAGTTCGATCGGGAGGCTCCGGCAAATTTTATCATCAAGCGTCTGACGCGCAGGTGGCAGCAGGTCTACGAAGGCGACACGGACACGTCTCCCAATCTGCGGCTGATCGAGAGCAGGATAGAGGAGCTGGTGCGGCGCGCGGAGTTTGTTTTCCATCCTGACGAAGCCGGTCGAAACCGAGCCCTTGCCGACCTCAGCGACGGTCAGCGCTCGCTTTTCCACATCGCTCTGACAGCCGCGACGCTGGAAACCGAACAGGATGCGATTGCACTCACTGCGGCGGAGAGCCCATTCGATCCGGAAAAGCTGCGGCGCACGCATCTGACCCTTCTCGCGATTGAGGAGCCTGAAAACAGCCTTTCGCCGTTCTTCCTGTCCCGGATCGTAATGCTGGCGCGGGAGATTGGAAAAATGGGCACGGCGCAGGCGCTCATCTCAAGTCACAGCGCAAGTATCCTCTCCCGCATCGAGGCGGACGAAGTCCGCTATTTCCGGCTTGACCGGAAAACGGGCCGTGCCTCCGTTAAGCAGCTCACTTTGCCTGAAAACGATGCCGAAGCGCGCAACTATGTGCGCCTCGCAGTCCGGTCCTACCCGGAGCTATATTTTGCGCGGTTCGTGATCCTGGCGGAGGGGGACTCCGAACGGATCGTCCTGCCCCGGCTTGCCGAAGCCAGCGGCGTGCCGCTTGATCCGTCATTTGTCCCGGTAGTGCCTCTGGGCGGACGCTATGTCTCGCACTTCTGGCGACTGCTCACCGATCTCGGCATCCCCCACGCCACGCTTGTGGATTTTGACCTTGGACGCGCCCGTGGCGGAGCCGACATGATCCGAAAAGTGTTCGCGGCCCTCAAAGAGGTAAACCGCGATCTGACTGCAAATCCGCTCGTCGCCGAGGGCACGATTAGTCTCGATGATCTCGAAGGACTGACCGATGAGGATGTTCGGGAGGATTGGGCGGATAATAACTGGCTTCAGGCACTCAGGCATGAAGACGTCTTCATTTCCAACCCGATTGACCTGGATTTCGCGATGTTGAGAGCTTTTCCTGCCGCATACCAAAACCTAAATCCCGGCAGACAAGGTCCCAGGAAAACCGCGGAGGCGATTGCCAAGAAAAAAAGGTGGTCCTCAAAACCAATGGGAATCCCCACATCTACGACGACGACAAATGGAACGATAGCTTCGCCTGGTATCCTTATCTTTTCCACAGCCGCAGCAAGCAGGAAACTCATCTGGACGCGCTAAGCCGGATCGAGGATAAAGAGCTCGCTAACCAGGCACCACCGGAACTGCGCGCTCTGATCGATCATGTGAGAAACAATCTGTTTCCCGAGCCGGATGAGGGCTGATGCCAGTCGCGCCGGAAGATTGGCAACCGCAAGGCGTCAATAGCCTTGAGCGGCGAGCCTGGGATGCTCTTCGGGAGACCGCACAGAACGTTTGCGTTACCGCTGGTGCCGGGGCGGGAAAAACGGAATTTCTGGCACAGAAGGCCGCCTATCTCCTGCAGACCGGTCTTTGTGCCGCGCCAAAGCGCATCCTTGCGATTAGCTTTAAGCGCGATGCCGCCCAAAATCTTGCAGCGCGAGTTCGTCAACGCTGTTCTGCGGATCAGGCCCGCAGGTTTCACTCGATTACCTTCGATGCTTTCACAAAGCATATGCTGGATCACTTCCGCCTCGCGATCCCTGACGCCTACCGACCGCCAGCGGATTACAGCATCGCCTTTCCCTCACGACGGGACTTAGAGTTATTCCTGCGCAGGCACGGCCGGCCGAATGTTAGTGCGGACTGGTTTGAACGAGCGGTCGCCCGCACGGCGCTGCCGCTTGAAGAAACCGTTGAGGATCCGCGCGAACGCGAACTGCTTCGCGCCTACTGGGCCGACCAGTACGCTATGCCGGATGGCGCCCTCGTCTCATTTTCGATGATCAATCGCCTTGTTGAGTATATGCTGCGCTCAAATCCAAGGATCAAGCGCGCTCTGCGTCTAACCTATCCATTTGTTTTTCTGGATGAATTCCAGGATACAACCTATGCGCAATACAGTCTTGTGAACGCTGCGTTCAGAGAAAGTAATTCCGTCTTCACGGCTGTCGGAGACGACAAGCAGAAGATTATGGGCTGGGCAGGCGCGATGGATAACGCGTTTGACGAGTTCACCGCCGATTTCAAAGCCGTTCGGTATGCGCTGCTCAGGAACTGGAGATCACACGAGGCGCTTGTCACCGTCCAGCATGTTATCGCACGGCGGATCGATCCCGACGTCGAGGAAGTCGAAGCCCGCGGCGAGCTGGCGGTTGATGGCGATACAGCGGCCATCTGGAGGTTTGACAGCCGCGAGCAGGAAGCGGAGCAGATAGCACGATGGATTAGAAGCGAAGTCGATGGAGGCCGGGTCGCCCCACACGACGTTGCCATTCTTGTGCGCATGCGGGCTAACAACGTCGAAGACGAATTAGCGCCCGCTCTTCGCAACCAAGGCTTGACGCTGCGAAATCTTGCCAGAAACGTTGGCAAAATCGCCATACAGGATTTGTTGGCCGAGCCTCTGACCGAAGTCCTTCTTCCGCTATTGTGGCTGGGCGCAAGTGCGCGTAACTCCGACGCTTGGAACACGACGCTTCAGCACCTACTGAGCTTGGCGGGCATCAGCCCAGAAGACGAGACCGGGCAAGAGCGTTTGCAGCGCGAGATCGGAGAGTTCTCCAGGAATCTTCGACAGACAATGCGCGCTCAACCGCCTGATCCGGCAGGGGCCGACCAGTTGTTCGCGCAGGCCTTGGATTTCGTCGGGGTAGCGCGTCTGCGTCAGGTCTACCCCGAATATCGGCGAGACGTTGATTTTCAGCGCGTGCGCGATGGCTTTCAAATTCTTATGCGAGAATGTGCCGAGAACGCTGCGGATTGGAGTGGCGTCCTTGATCGCTTCGAAGGAAAAGACCACGTCCCGCTCATGACGATCCACAAGAGCAAGGGCCTCGAATTTCATACCATGATTTTCTTCGGGCTCGACGCTCAGACATGGTGGAGTCTTTCGCCGGATCGCGGCGAAGAGCTCAATTCATTTTTCGTCGCCTTTACACGCGCCAGGCAGCGAGCGTTTTTTTCTTACTGCGCCGAGCGGGGTAACGCAATCGGTTGGCTGGAGCAACTTCTTCTGCCCGCAGGTGTGGGGAAGATCGACGGAGCTGATATCGTCGCTCCCGACGCGTAAGAACGGCAAGTTCCGGGATCAGGAAAAAGAGTCCGCAACGACGATGATGGGCGCGAAACAGCCAGGGAATCAGGAATGGCAAGGGTCGCCTACGGCCCAGCTTCGACCGCTGCAGATCTTCAGGTCGATGGCCCGCTACCGTTCGAGTACGGGCGCATGAGTTGGGGAGCGGCGGCCGAGGCACAACAAGGTTCGAGAGTGAGAGTTCGGCCGGGTTGGCCGTGACGGGTTTATGGCCGCGAGAGAGGCTCGCGGCGCCCGTCGCGGAGATCCGCCAATGGTTGCGACCCAGTAGATCACCCTGTCGCGCTCGCGCGACATTCCGCTCAACCAGCTCGTGCTCAGCCAGGCCAACGTCCGGCGCGTGAAGGCCGGCGTGTCGATCGAGGCGCTGGCCGAGAGCATCGCCCGGCGGTGCCTGCTGCAGAGCGTGAGCGTGCGCCCCGTGCTGGACGCCGAGGGCAATGAGACGGGCATGTTCGAGGTGCTCGTCGGCGGTCGGCGCTTCCGGGCGCTAGAACTGCTGGTCCGGCAGAAGCGCCTCGCCAAGACCGCGCCGGCCCCTGCATTGTCAAGACCGATGGCCTTGCCGAGGAGGACAACCTCGCCGAGAACACCGACCGCGAGGCGCTGCACCCGCTCGACAAGTTCCGCGCCTT
>KN174051.1:6326-15084 GCA_000759655.1 Acidicaldus organivorans
GCAGACGCTGTGCGCGAAGGGCGAGGAGAAGATCGCCGCCGCGTTCGGCGTCACCGCCGCGGTGGTGCGCCAGCGGCTCAAGCTCGCCGCCGCCAGCCCGGCGCTGCTCGAGTCCGATGCCGAGGGGGCGATGACGCTCTATCAGCTGATGGCGTTATGCGTCAGTGACGATCACGCCCGCCAGGGGCAGGTGTGGGCGACGATCCAGCGTGGCTGGAACAAGGAGCGGCACACCATACGCCGCATGCTGACCGAGGGCGCGGTGCGCGCGACCAACCGGCGTGCCTTGGTCGTCAATGCCGTCGATGACAAGGCCGGTGGGTTCTGGCGTCGCCGCGGGTTCCTGCCGTCAAGGGACGACGCACGGGCGCTGTTCCGGTCCATCGCCGACATCGCCGCCTCCCTGACAGCAGCAGATCCCAGTTTGCGATGCTCCGGCGCACCGCCGGTCTCCGCTGCCCTCTTTGACACGCCGACGACAAGATTGTAACATTCATAAGATAAACCAGCCAGACATTGGTAGGGAGGAGGAATCATAACTAAGCCATTCTTCGAACAACCGATTCTAAACTCCCCCTATACCGTCCCGACTCGCCACCATGCGCTGGACGCGGACGGTCAGCCCCTTGACCGGCCCCCAATCGAGGGGCGCCGCAGCCCGCGTTATGTGGCCCCTGTGCCACCGCCCAGGAAGCAGAAGGGCAAAGGGAAGCAAGAAAGCCTGGTGTTCGATGATCCCTTCAACCTGTCCACCGACGCACAGGCCTACAACCCGTCGCCGATCATCAACGAGATCCGGAACCACGTCGCCTCCTGGCGGGACCTGCGCAACCCGGCCGACTGGGGTGTCACACCCGCCACCCAACGCCTCCTCCAGCACTGGCGTCGCCAAGACGGCTGGCTGGGGCCGCGACCCTTCTTCTGCCAAGTGGAGGCAGTCGAGACCGCCATCTGGCTGACCGAGGTCGCCAGCCGCCGGCCGCAGCACGCCCATATCTGGCGCCACCTTCGGGCGGCGAACGAGCAGGCCAATCCCGAACTGCTGCGCATTGCCCTCAAGATGGCGACGGGAGCCGGCAAGACCACGGTGATGGCCATGCTGATCGCCTGGCAGACCGTCAACGCCGTTCGCAGCCCGAACAGCCCGCTGTTCAGCCGCGGGTTCCTGATCATCACCCCCGGCATCACCATCCGTGACCGGCTGCGGGTGCTGCTGCCCGACGATCCCGATGCCTACTACGCGAAGCGCGAATTGGTGCCGACCGACATGCTGCCCGAGCTCGGCAAGGCCAAGATCGTGCTGACCAACTACCACGCCTTCAAGCGGCGCGAGACCATGGAAGTCTCCAAGGTCGGCCGCTCCCTCCTGCAAGGGCGCGGCGATCCCGTGAAGACCACGGAGAGCGAAGGCGCGATGCTCAGCCGCGCCTGCGGCGAGCTGCTCACTCTGAAGAACGTGGTCGTCATCAATGACGAGGCACATCATTGCTATCGGGAGAAACCCGGGGACGACGAGGAGCCGGTCGGGGCGGAGGAACGTGAGGAGGCGAAGCGCAACACCGAAGCGGCGCGCCTCTGGATCTCCGGCATCGAGGCTCTGAAACGCAAGGTTGGTGTGCGGATCGTCTACGACCTGTCAGCCACCCCATTCTTCCTGCGCGGCTCCGGGTATGTCGAAGGCACGCTGTTCCCCTGGACTGTCAGCGACTTCTCGCTGATCGACGCCATCGAATGCGGCATCGTCAAGCTGCCGCGCGTTCCCGTCGCGGACAACCTGCCGAGCGGGGACGCACCGCTTTATCGCGACCTGTGGAAGCACATCGGCAAACGGATGCCGAAGAAGGGCGCGGGCAAGTCCGGCACGCTCGACCCGCTCTCGATTCCCGCCGAATTGCAGACCGCGCTCTACGCCCTCTACAGCCATTACGAGAAAACCTCGGAGGCGTGGGAGCGCGCGGGGATCGACGTGCCGCCGGTGTTCATCGTGGTCTGCAACAACACCGCGACCTCGCGGCTGGTGTATGAATGGATCGCCGGCTTCGAACGGCCGGGGGAAGACGGTGAGCCGGAGGTCAAGCATCGCGGGCACCTGGCCCTGTTCCAGAACTATGACCAGCATCACCAGCGCCTCCCCCGCCCCAATACGCTGCTGATCGACAGCGAACAGCTCGAATCTGGTGAAGCGCTCGACCCCGCCTTCCGCGACATGGTCGGCCCGGAGATCGCGCAATTCAAGCGCGACCTGGTGGAGCGCACCGGCGACGCGAAGGCCGCTGAGCAGATCACCGACGAACAACTGCTCCGCGAGGTGATGAACACGGTTGGGCGCCGCGGCGCGCTCGGCGAGCGCATCCGCTGCGTTGTCTCCGTCTCCATGCTGACCGAGGGCTGGGACGCCAACACTGTCACCCACATTCTCGGCGTTCGCGCCTTCGGCACACAATTGCTCTGCGAGCAGGTGGTCGGGCGCGGACTGCGACGGCAATCCTACGAGCTGAACGATGAGGGCCTGTTCAACGTCGAATATGCCGACATTATGGGCATCCCGTTCGAGTTCACGGCCGATCCGGTCGTGGCCCCTGTCACCCCGCCCAAGCCCAGCGTGCGGGTGCAGGCGATGCGCGACCGTGCGGCACTGGAGATCGTGTTCCCGCGCGTGGCCGGATACCGGGTCGATCTGCCGGAGGAACGCCTGACCGCTCAGTTTACGGAGGACAGCCGGCTCACCCTGACGCCCGAGATCGTCGGTCCCTGCACGGTGCTGATGGAGGGGATCGTGGGCGAAGGGGTCGAGTTGAATGCGGAAGATGTGTTGCGCACGCTGCGCCCCAACACCATCTGCTACCACCTCGCCAAACGCCTGCTGGAAACCCGCTTGCGCGATCCTGGCGGCGATCTGCCGGCGCATCTCTTTGGGCAAGCCCGGCGCGTGGTGCGGGAATGGATGGAGGGCGGTTATCTGGTGACCAAAGGCGTGCCACAGGCCGCCGTGACCTATCTGGAGCTGGCCGACAAGGCGGTGGAGCGCATCTACCTCGCCTGCCAGCGCAGCGCGCCGGGGGAGCAGCGTATCAAGGCGATCCTCGACCCCTACAACCCGCGCGGCTCGACCCGCTTCGTCAACTTCACCACGACAAAGAGGGTCTATGAGACCGATCCGGCCCGCTGCCACGTGAATTACGCCGTCTGCGACAGCGATTGGGAAGCGGAACTCGCGCGGGTGCTGGAACGCCATCCGCGGGTCCTGGCCTACGTAAAGAACCGGGGTATGCAGTTCGAGGTGCCGTATCGGGACGGTGCCATTCCGCGTCGCTACGCGCCGGACTTTCTGGTGCGCCTGGACGACGGCCAGGATGAACCGCTGACCCTGGTCCTGGAGACCAAAGGCTATCGCGGCGGGGACGCGCAGCTGAAATCGGAGACCATGCGCACGCTGTGGGTTCCCGGCGTGAACAATATCGGCGGCTTCGGGCGCTGGGCGTTCGAGGAGTTCCACGACGTCTTCGCCATCGAGGAGAGCTTCGCCAAACTGGTGGATGACCTGCTCTCTTCTCCCTCCCCCTTGAACGGAGGGACAGGCGGCGAGGCCGCCCGGGTGGGGGCATGATGCCGCAAAACACGACCGCCCGCGCGCGTGCAAGGCACAGTGCGCTCACCACGCCGGAAGCCAGACTCTGGGCCGGCCTTCGTCGTCTGCGCGGCGACGGGTTCCACTTCCGCCGCCAAGCCCCGTTTCGCGGCTATTTTCTGGACTTCGTCTGCTACACCCATCACCTCGTCGTTGAGGTCGATGGTGCCCAGCACGGGGAGTCGGAACGGGCGTGCCCGAATACGATCCGGGATGCCGTGCTGGAGCGCGAAGGGTTCCGCACGCGGTACTTTGCCGCCTCGGACGTGCTGGGCAAGCGTGATGGCGTCGTCACGGCGAGTCGGCTGGCGCTCCCCCCACCCGGCGCTTCGCGCCACCCTCCCCACAAGGGGGAGGGAGAAGGAAGACGGTGATGGCGAAGGAAACGAAAAACCTGCGCGTCGAGACGCTGGTTCACGACAAGGCGCGGCGGAAGAACATCCCGACCGCCGAGTTGCAGACCTTCCTGGATACCGAGGCGGACGCCAAGCGGTTCGGCCCCGTTTCGTACGCGCGGGCGCGGCCTCTGGCGGAGGGGGAGACGCGGGCGCGGGATGAGGACCGGGACCCGCAGCTGATCTGGAACGGCGTGCGCATCCGGCTGACGCAGGAGCAGGTGCGCCAGTTGGCCGAGACCGGCGAGTTGGTGATCGGCGATGCGCAACTGGTTTGGCGCGGGAAGGACATGCAGGACTGGTCCGATCTGATCGTCCAGGCGCCGCCGCTCTATATCCAGGAGAAGATCCACCCGAAGGCGATCATCGACGATCTGCAGCGCGCGACGGCGCGGCGGGCCGAGCCGGAGCCGATGACCGACCTCTTCGCCGATTTCAACGGCGTGGCGCCGGAGGCGCGCACCGAATTCTACCAGCACGACGCGCACTGGTCGAACCGGATGATTCTGGGCGATTCCTTGCAGGTGATGGCGAGCCTGGCGGAGCGCGAGTCCTTGCGTGGCAAGGTGCAATGCATCTATTTCGACCCGCCCTACGGTATCAAGTTCAACAGCAACTGGCAGGTGAGCACGCAGAGCCGGGACGTGAAGGACGGCAAGCGGGAGGATATTTCGCGCGAGCCGGAGCAGGTGAAAGCGTTCCGGGATACGTGGAAGGACGGTATCCATTCGTATCTGACCTATCTGCGCGACCGGCTGACCGTGGCGCGGGAGTTGCTGACGGAGAGTCGGTCGATCTTTGTGCAGATTGGGGATGAGAATGTCCATCGCGTGCGGGCGGTGATGGACGAAGTGTTTGGGGCGGAGAATTTCGTCAGCAGTGTCGTATTCAGGAAGACGACTAGCTCTACTTCGATAGGACTATCGAATGTTGCTGACACAATATTATGGTATTGTAGGCAGTCTGAGTCTCTCCGGGGGAAGTTACGCCCATTGTATTTGCCTCAGACGCCGGGTGAGGAAGGAGCAAAGGAATACAAGCGCGTTGAATTGGCATCTGGAATCATAGAACCAGTCAGCAAATTTACGGAGGGTGGTACCATTAAGCTCCCTACGGGAGCCAGGCTCCTGACTACAGGCGACATATCGTCGAAAGGGGGTGATGATCCTGACGTCGAGGTTATGCACCAGGGGGTCTCGATAACTCTTTCTTGTAAACCAAATAGGCATTGGAAGGCGGGCGGGGTCGCTGGAATCAAGCGGCTATGGCTTGTGGATCGTCTTTTGAAACAGAAGGGTCTGCGTATATACAAAAGATATTTCGACGACTTCCCGTATCTGTCACTGACAAACATATGGAACGACACTCGTGGTGAGCCTGACTCAATTTACGTCGTTCAGACTTCTGATCTTGTGGTTCAGCGCTGTATCCTCATGGCCACGGACCCCGGCGACCTCGTGCTCGATCCGACCTGCGGCTCCGGCACCACCGCCTATGTCGCCGAGCAATGGGGGCGTCGCTGGATCACCATCGACACCAGCCGCGTGGCACTCGCCTTGGCTCGCACCCGGCTGATGAGCGCGCGCTACCCCTACTACCTGCTCGCCGATAGCCCCGAGGGTCGCGCCAAGGAGCAGGAAATCACCGGCCGGCCTGCGCCCGAAGGCCCGACGCACGGCGATATTCGTCAGGGCTTCGTCTATGAGCGCGTGCCGCATGTCACGCTGAAATCTATCGCCAACAATGCCGAGATCGACGTGATCTGGGAACGCTGGCAGCAGACCCTCGAACCCCTGCGCGCCACGCTCAACGCCGCGCTGAAGAAATCCTGGGAGGAGTGGGAAATCCCCCGCGAGGCGGACGAGGCGTGGCCGGAAGCCGCGCGCGCCGCGCACGCCGCCTGGTGGGAAGCGCGCATCGCCCGCCAGCGCGAGATCGACGCCTCTATCGCCCGCGCTGCCGATGTCGAACTGCTCTACGACCGGCCCTATGAGGACAAATCCCGCGTCCGCGTCACCGGGCCGTTCACGGTGGAAAGCCTCTCGCCGCACCGGGTGATCCCGGCCGACCAGGAGGACAACGAAGAGGAACTCGCCCCCACCGCCGCCAAGCGTCGCCGCGCGCTGGAAGCCGCCCCGCCCACCGACTTCGCGGCCATGGTGCTGGAGAACCTGCGCACCGCCGGCGTGCAGGGCCGCGACAAGGCGGACCGCGTGCGTTTCACCTCCCTGCAACCCTGGCCGGGCCGCTGGATCGGCGGCGAGGGCACCTACCTGGAAGGGCCGGAGGGCAAGCAGGTGGAGCGTCGCGCCGCCATCTTCATCGGCCCCGAATTCGGCACCCTCTCGCGCCCCGACCTCGTCGCCGCCGCGCGCGAGGCCGCGGATGCGCGCTTCGATCTGCTGGTCGCCTGCGCCTTCGCCTATGACGCCCACGCCAGCGACCTGACGCGCCTCGGTGCGCTCAATATCCTGCAGGCCAAGATGAACCCCGACCTGCACATGGCCGGCGATCTCAAGAATACCGGCAAGGGCAATCTGTTCGTGGTGTTCGGGGAGCCGGATATCGACATCGAGCGGCTGGATGGCGACCTCCTCCAGGTGCGGGTGAAGGGCATCGACGTGTTCGACCCCAACGCCGGCGAAATACGCGCCGACGACGTGAAGGGCATCGCGGCGTGGTTCATCGACACCGACTACGACGAGGAAAGCTTCTTCGTCCGCCATGCCTACTTCCTCGGTGCGAACGATCCCTACAAGGCGCTGAAGACCTCCCTGAAAGCCGAGATCGACGAAGCCGCCTGGGCCAGTCTCTATCGCGAAGTGAGCCGACCTTTCCCGCGCCCGGCTTCGGGTCGGATCGCGGTGAAGGTGATCAACCACTTCGGGGATGAGGTGATGAAGGTGTACAGAGTCTGAGGAATGCTGATCAAGAATTACGGCCTTTTCTGGAGACGAGAGTGGATAGTGTGGGGCGCTGGCTCCAATGCAGGTCACTTGAAGGGTGTTCCTGCCAAACAAAAGACGGCGGTCCCTGTCGATTTTCGTGATCAACAGGGCATATACGTTCTTTATGACGACAATTTTCAAATCGTCTATGTTGGCCAAGCGGGTGCCCAAGAAAATCAGCGGCTTTTAAGGCGGCTGGGGCAACATCGCTCGGATGTATTGGCTGACCGCTGGACCAAATTTTCATGGTTCGGAGTGCGGAAGGTAAACCGGAACGGTTCTCTGGCTGTGGAGGCTCAGGCTGCTCACACGCGGATGAGCGATGTCTTGGACCATATAGAGGCGGTGCTGATTGCAGCGGCAGAGCCACGCCCTAATCGCCAAGGAGGTAGATTTGGCGACGGCGTCAAACAATTCCTCCCGTATCGGGACCATGAGATGCTTGGGCCGGATCAACCCACAATGATCTGCGCCCTGTATGATGACAAATTCGCAAACAAAAATAAGAAGAAGTGATGGATTTCCGTATCGCCGACAGCTTCATCGACGCTCTGGCCCGCCTGCCGGCGCAGGACCAGAAAGCGGTGAAGAATTCGGCGTTCGATCTGCAACTTGATCCGTCCGCGCCCGGCTTGCAGTTCCACCGCATCGAGAAATCCAAGGACCCGCACTTCTGGTCCATCCGAGTCAACCGCGACCTGCGCATCATCGTCCACAAGACGGCCAACAGCCTGCTACTCGTCTATGTGGATCACCACGACAAAGCCTATGCCTGGGCCGAGCGACGACGGATCGAGGCGCATCCCCGGACCGGCGCCGTGCAGATCGTGGAGGTTTGCGAGCGGGTCGAGCAGGCAGCGCCGGACCTGTTCGCTCCCAACGTTGCTCCCGAACCGGTACCGTCCGCCCCGCCGCCAGAGCCGCCCCTATTCGCCCAGCTCGCCGCAGACGACCTGCTCGCGGTCGGCGTGCCCGATGACTGGCTGGCGGCGGTCCAAGCAGCGACGGAAGACCGCTTCTTTGACCTCGCGCCGCACCTGCCGGCCGAGGCGGCGGAAGCGCCGCTGGAATATGCCACCACCGGCCACCTGCCGAAACCGGAGCCCGTGGCAGCGACGATCGACCCGTTCGCCCATCCCGACGCGCAGCGCCGCTTCCGCACCGTCGAGAACCTGGTCGAGCTGCAAGCCGCCCTGAACGCACCCTGGGAGAAATGGGCGGTCTTCCTCCACCCCTCCCAGCGCGCCGTGGTGGAGCGCACCTTCAACGGCCCGGCGCGCGTGGCCGGATCGGCCGGCACCGGCAAGACCGTGGTCGCCCTGCACCGCGCCGCCCGCCTCGCGCGGGCGGCGCGGTGCAGGGCGACCACGGTCCTGCCGGTGCCGGCCGATCCGGCCACGCGCGCCGCCCGCCTCGCGCGGGCGGATGCTGGCGCCAAAGTGTTGCTGACCACCTTCTCCCAACCGCTGGCCGACGCGCTGTCGCGCAAGCTCGCGGTGCTGACGGCAGGAGAAGCCGAGGTGCGGGCGCGGATCACGGTCGCGTCCTGGGAGCGGCTGGCGGATGAACTCTACCAGCTTGCCTTCGGCCGCCGGCCGCGCGTCGCGTCGAGCGATCAGGTGCGCGCGGCGCTGGTCGCCGCCGCTCAGGCCCAGGGGGTCGGCACGTTTTCCGACCGGTTCCTGCTCGGGGAATTCACCCAGGTTGTCGATGCCTGGCAGGTGGAGAGCCTCAAAGCCTATACCGGCACGCCGCGGAGTGGCCGCAAGAGCCGCCTCGGCGCCCGC
>KN174051.1:15339-18051 GCA_000759655.1 Acidicaldus organivorans
GCGCTGCACGAGCAGGGGCTGATGACTTGGCCGAAGGTGTTCGGTGCCGTGACGGCGGCCTATAGCGAGCGCGCCACCAAGCCTTTCACGCATATCGTTGTTGATGAGGCGCAGGATCTCGGCGTGCCAGAACTGCGCATGCTCTGCGCGCTCGCGCCGGACGGGGCCAACGCGCTGTTCTTCGCCGGCGATCTCGGCCAACGCATCTTCCAGCCGCCGTTCTCCTGGAAGGCGCTCGGGGTCGATGTGCGCGGACGATCGACAACGCTGAAGGTGAACTACCGCACCTCCCACCAGATCCGCGAGGCGGCGGATCGTCTGCTGCCCGGCGTGATTCGCGACATGGACGGGCGCGAGGAGTCGCGGCGCGGAACCATCTCCGTCTTCGATGGTCCCGCGCCGGAGATTGTGCGCGCCGCTGACAAGGGCGCGGAGACGGCGGCGGCCGTCGCGTTCATCGCCGCGGCACGTGACGACGGGATCGGTGCCGAGGAGATCGGCGTCTTCGTTCGTTCGCGCGCCCAGCTCGACCGGGCGCGGCGGGCGGTGGAAGGGGCCGGGCTGGTTCCGGTCGAGGGCACCGACCCCGGGGCCGGCAAGGAAGGCCGTGTGCTGATCGGCACGTTTCATCTGGCGAAGGGGCTAGAATTCAAGGCGGTCCTGGTTCTCGCCTGCGACGATCAGGTGCTACCGCTGCAGCAGAGGATCGATGACGCAACGGACGAAGCTGATCTCGACGAGATCTACGAGACCGAACGCCAGCTGTTCTACGTCGCCTGCACACGCGCGCGGGATCGGTTGCTTGTAGCCGGAGTGCAGCCGGTTTCGGAGTTTCTGGACGACCTGGAGAGAGACTGAGCCGCCGCAGCAGCGGAACCATATCGGAGGACGGGCCAATGAGCCGAAACCCGCGGGCAGATTCGCAACGATCCGAGGGGATCGCGTCGAGCTTCGGGTGTCTTCCGACGTCAGGCGTGCCGGTCACCCCAGAGATGAACGCGCCTTCGGTTCCACAGCATAGCCCATTCCAGGCTGCGAGCCTCGCCGCGCAAGGATGGATCGCAAAGCATCTGCCGGCGGCGCACCGACCGAACCAGCCTCGGGCAACAGGGGCGCTGGGGCGTTTCCGTTTGAACGCCGAGCGTCGCGGCGAACTCGCGACGCTACTTGCGACCCACTTGGCGCATCTGCCGGATCCTCCGGAGAGCCTTGCCGGGCTATTCTGCCTTTTAGCCGTGCAGGCCTTGCGGGTACGCGCTGCCGGCCAAGCCTGGTCCTGGGACACCGTCGAGCAGGCATTGCCTGCCAGCCTTCGCCCGATGGATCAGGCGACAATGCGAGCGCTGACCGAGAAAGGCCTTCGTTTCTGGTCTCGTCCGCTACGGACCGGGACTGACGGAGATCGACGGTTTCTACACTCCTTGGTACTCGAAGCGGGCATCCCCGATGCGCTGCTAACGCGGACGGAGTTTCAGGACTTTCTGCGCCGGCTGCTGCGGGATGCCGATCGATACGGTGCGACGACCGCCGAGGCCATTGCGGCGCTGGCCGAAGCCCATCGGCACCGGCTTCCCGCAGCGTGGCGCCAGCCAGAGACGATCGCGCTCGCAGCCGAGTTGCTGCACGCGCTGGAGCCGTTCCGCGTCACGATGCGCGAAGGACCGGCGGCTCTGGATATGAAATATCCAGAGTGGCGTGCGGCACTTCCGCTCGACATGTCGGACGATGCCGCGGGCAGCCTGGTCACGGCCTTGCTCACGCAACCGCGGGCGACGACGGCGCCGTTTCGGGAGCTTGCGGCTCTGTGCCACCGGGTGCTGCGTCGCAATCGGGACGGTCTGTGGACACAGCGGCTTGCTCCACCCGATCGCGGATTATTGCCTCGCCTCATGGCAATGAGGCCGCCGTTCTCGTGGTCCAAGGACCGTAAGCCGGTGCGCGTACGCATGACGGTAGACGGAACTGAGTTTGCGGTTGCCGACTCCGACGGCACTGGCTGGGTGGTCCGCGGGCTGCCCGTGCCCTCGTTGGCCTGGCCGTTTGAGCGGGAGGTTGTCGCCGGATTTCTCGTGGAGGGAAACGAGGTCGAACGCTGCCTTCTTCCAGGGGGTGACGCTCTCGACGACGTGCCATGGGTCTTCGAGGCCGATGAGGAGACCTCCGGGCAACTGCGCTTCGTGGGCAGCGGTAGTCGCGCTACCACCGGTGTCCCCCTGTTCATAGCGGTCAAGTCCGAGCAAGGTCGGTTCGATATCCGCAGCGGCAGCGTAGAGCCACGCGGGGAAATTGCCGGCACGGAACGGCACCTCTACGAAGTAAACGGTGACGTGCGCTGGCGGGTGGACGGCGATGCGGCTGCCTTGCGGCTGCGGACCGACGGATCAGGGACCCCACCACAGTCCATCCATGTCGAGCTACATCGACCCGGCTGGGAGGTCGTGGCTCCGCTCGTTTCCGTCGGCCCCCCTGAATTCCCGGAGCTGCGCGGAGGCGGGCGCCTGCTCTGGCGGCGGCGTGGTGAGGCGTGGAGCGAGCTCAGGTCGGCTCTTCCCACCGGGGTCTGTGACGTCGCCTTGGTCAAGGAGGGCGAGGTGCTGGACCAGCGCCGCATCATCGTCTTGCCCGAGGGCGCCACCCTCCAATGCCGTCGGGTCGCCGCACCGAACCGGTATGCGGTGGAGGTAAATGGTCTTGGAGCGATCGCAGCTGCCA
>KN174051.1:18079-18515 GCA_000759655.1 Acidicaldus organivorans
ACGGCCTGGAGCTACGTCATCGTGTTCGCGTGCCGATGCCGGATGGCGGCTTCATCGGTCCAGCGGGAAAATCGTTCGGCGCGCACGCGACTGTCACGTTTGCTGATCTTGACCAGGTCGTCGCCCGTGGAGGAGCCAACGACGACGCACCCAAGCTACAGGTGCGCGTGACCGCCCCAAGCAACAGCGCGCTGGACGGGGTCGTGCTGGGTCGGGTCATAGGCTTTGTTGAAGATCTTCCGCTGAGACGGATCCGCCCGGACCTGCGCCGCATGCACGCAACCGCCGACGCGCGCGATGGGGAGATCTCGCTTTGCGTTCTCCGCTCGGGCTTGCCGGGGCCAACCATCAAGGTGGCGGCTTTCGACTGCGATCTCGTGCTCGCTAACGAGCCACCTACCGTCTCGCTGCAAGATCGAGGCGGGAGAGCGGTCAT
>KN174051.1:18533-28098 GCA_000759655.1 Acidicaldus organivorans
CCCCCGGCGTACCCCCGGAAATACCCCCAGGGGGATTTTTGTTCCATCTTTCCTTCGACGGNGCGATACGACGAGAGCCGCTGGCTGTTACCCGGCGATGAGTGGCCGGGCCCTTGGTTGCTGATCGGCGCGGGTACACTATCCGGCCGCGTCCGGCCGCGCGTCTGGTCCGGGAGCGCGAGGAGAGCTGGCAGCAATGTCCTGGCGTGCGCGGCTACGATACCCGAGCAACACGAGCGGGACGCCGCATTCCACGACGCGCTCGTTGCGCTGGCAGCGGCCCCCTATGCAGACGAGGCAGTCCCTCTGTGGAATTTCCTGGATGCGACACTTGATGCGGCAACCGATGTTCCCGTGGCGTGCTTCGACAGCCTGTCCCGGGCGAGCGAGATCCCCGAGCTGCTTGTTCACTGGCTCTTCCGTGCTGATGAGCGGCGCCTGACCCATCTCGCGGCGCTTGAGGACGAGCTCCCGTTCACTTGGGTGTTGGTACCGCTGACCGCATGGCGTGAGGCGGCTCGTTCCGCCAAGACCTACTATGAGCGGCTCGGCTTGAACCCGGGTCCGATCCTGGCTGACCAACTGGATCGCATCCATGCGCTCTGCCCTCCCGCCCTGGGAGGGGAGTGGGCTGCCCGCGAAGTGCTTGGCCTTCCCCAGCGCGCGAATATGCCGGCCGACAGGAACCAGGCCCGTGCAATGGCGCCTGATCTGGTGAAACTGGCCGGCCCGGCACCCGATGAGCAGACCTGGGCAGACGAGGTGCTGCGGACCAGGGACTGGAACAACCTTTCCTCGATGATCCGAGACGGCGCGCCTCACATTGCTGCACGCTGCGCAGTCGACAATCAGATACTGCCACCC
This sequence comes from Acidicaldus organivorans, assembly GCA_000759655.1. GTDB lineage: Bacteria > Pseudomonadota > Alphaproteobacteria > Acetobacterales > Acetobacteraceae > Acidicaldus > Acidicaldus organivorans. The sequence continues at coordinate 19,398 of KN174051.1, forward strand.
CGTCTGACCGCAGCCGTGCGCTTCTGCCGCCACGAAAGTCCGGACGAATTCGACAGCCGTTACTTGATGGCGACCTTCGCGCGCATGGCGCTTGGCATGGGGGAAGCAGGACGATGACATCCCAGGTCATCTCGCGTCTGAACGTCGATGATATCACTCAGGCGATCGCGTCGCGTTCCGCGGAGGCGGCCCTCGGCCGCTTGCGGATCAGCAATGCTCCCTTGCGTGAGTACCTGCGGGCAGTTTTGGCTCGGCCGCCCGGCACAAACGGCTCGTTGATGGCATCGCCTGTCCTGGAGGCTGCCTTCGGCTATGCCACCGCGCCCCAGACGCTCGCCGACCTGTCGGCTGAGGGCCTGTTGCATCCCGCCACCGTTGCCGCGCTCGGGGAGACCGTCCCTCTCAACGCAGCCGAACGCGATGGACGCAATACGCTCCCTTCCACAACTCACCCTTACGAGCATCAGCTCGCGGCGTGGCGTGCGCTTGCAAGTCAACCTCCCCGCAGTATTGTCGTCTCTTCCGGGACCGGCTCCGGCAAAACCGAGGCCTTCCTGGTGCCGATCCTGGATGCGCTCGTGCGTCAAACCGAGCAGGGGAGCAGCTTTGGTGTTCAGGCGCTCCTCCTCTACCCTCTCAACGCTCTGATCGCCAGTCAGCGAGACCGTCTTGCCGACTGGACCGCTCCATTCGAAGGCCGCGTGCGCTTCTGTCTCTATAATGGCGAGACGCCGGAGCAGCTACCCGCCGACAAGCGCCGTGCACGCCCTTACGAAGCGGTAGACCGCGAGCAGTTGCGAAGCGCTCCTCCCCAGATTCTCGTAACTAATGCAACGATGCTTGAATACATGCTGTTGCGTGATAAGGATGCCCCAATTCTGGCGGCGTCACGCAGCAAACTCCGCTGGATCGTACTCGACGAGGCTCATACCTATATTGGGTCGCAGGCGGCCGATATGACACTGCTCCTGCGTCGCGCACTCCTCGCATTCGGAGTGCAGCCGAGTGAGGTCAGCTTCATTGCCACATCCGCCACCCTCGGTGGCAGGAACGGTGACGTGGATGTAGAGCGAGGGCTGCGCCGCTTTCTCGCTGCCGTCGCGGGTGTTGCAGACGATCGGGTGGACGTGATCTTCGGTCGACAGTACGTGCCACATATTGACACAACAAGCTTGGATATTGCTGCCGAGCCACACGCGCTAGCTATCCGGGCACGCCTTGCTGAGGGCGCCGCCACGCTTGACGAATTGGTCCACAGCTTCCCGGACGCCGATGTAATTGACATCCTGCGGCGCGGGTTGGAACCTTCAGGGCCAGAGGGGACCCCCTTCCTTCCGTTGCGGTTGCATCTCTTCCATCGGGCGCAAGCGGGCGTATTCGCATGCCTAGATCCCGGCTGCTCTGGACGGGCGGGCACGCCGCTTGATTGCCCCGAATGGCCATTCGGGGCCGTCTACGAACGGGATACAGCACGCTGTGCCGCGTGCGGGGGCCGCACCCTCGAAGTGCTGGTCTGCGACGAGTGCGGCCATACCGTGCTCGAAGCGGCGCTGGACGCCTCCCATAACCGTCTCGACCGGTGGCGCGAGGTAACCGAGATCGACGAATTTGCTGTCGATCAGGATCCCGTCGATGACTTTGACGAGGATGGGGATACCGCTACCGCGGACATGCCTCCCGATCGGGTCGTGCTGTCCTCGGACAGGCTTGGGCAGGGCCTGCGCAGTATCATCGATCCTACTAGCGGGACCCTGCACAATCTACCTGCACCTGGGCGGATTGTTCTACGACGCACGGAGGCAGCGGTCTGTCCAAACTGCGGCGCCGGCAAATCCGGGCGTCGCCCGTTCCGCTCACTGCGACTTGGGGGACCTTTCTTCCTGGGCGTGGCGGGCAACGTCTTGCTCGATGCCATGCCACCGCGCCCCGGGACTGCGCGTCTGCCGAATGGCGGCCGCCAACTCATTACATTCACAGATAACCGACAAGGAACGGCGCGGTTCGCCGCGATATGGCAGCAAGAGCGGGAGCGTAGCTTTGCCCGCGCTCGGATCTGGCACCGTTTGCATGAGCGCGACCCGGCTAAGGACGCCACGGCCGAGGAGGAAATAGCGGCTCTCGAGGCTGTAACAGATCCGCTTCCACCGGTGCGTAACCTGCTGGAGAGGCTTTATGCTGAAAGGGCAGCGCGTGCGAGCGGCCGCGCAGTGCCCTGGAACGAAATGCGAGACCACTTGGCGGCGCTGATTAGCGCCGAACCAGAGCTGCTCGGCCTATGGCGGGACCGCGATCCTGATCTGAGCCAACCTGAGCAAATCGCCCGCCAACTGCTGCTGACTGAATTCGTAAATCGCCCACGTCGCGCCAATAGCCTGGAGACGATGGGGTTGGCAGCGCTGTGCTTTCCCGCGCTGCAACGCCAGGGTGAGACGCAGGTGCCGCCGTTGTTTCGAGCTCACGGCGCATCGGTCGCAGACTGGCGGGATTTTCTGCATGTTATCGCTACCTATTTCGTCCGGGCCAATTCTGCCGTTTATTTGACTGAGGCGGAGGCGCATTGGCTCGGTCAAAGGGTGCGAACTCGGCGTTACGTTCCTGCTTCGATGCAACGGGACGTGGTTGCTGGACAGGAGTTGCGTTGGCCTCGATTGGGTCCGGGTTCACGCCGAACCGCGCGCCCGGTTTTGCTCTTGCGTGAAGTGTTCCAGCTCAACCTTGAAGACCAGATCGTCCGCGAAGAGGTCAACGAAGTGCTCGACGCGACGTGGTTGGCGCTCGCAGCGGTTTCCATCAAGGGTCTGCCGGATAACGCTCTGTTACTTGATCTTACCAAGGCAGAGATCGTGGCCGTATCGCAGGCTTGGTTGTGCCCCGTCACTGGACGAGTGATGGATAGAACCTTTCGTGGTACGACGGCCTATGTCACGCAATCGCCGCAACGGCTCGCCGATCTCGCTTGCGAGCCGCTGGTCATGCCGCGCCTGCCGTTTCCGTGGCTACTTACTCCCACGGGCGCCGATGCCTCCCGCGAGATGCAGGAGTGGCTTTCATCCGATCCGAATGTACGCAATCTTCGCGCCCGAGGACTGTGGACCGATATCGCAGATCGGCTGGCCTTGCTGGCCCCATTCGCAAGAATCGTTGAACATTCCGCGCAGCAGCCGTCGTATCGTTTGCGCGAGTATGAAGACCGATTCAAGCGCGGCGAGATTAACGTTCTGAATTGCTCGACGACAATGGAAATGGGTGTCGATATCGGTGGCATCGTCGGTGTAGCCATGGCGAACGTGCCACCGTCGCCGGCCAACTATCGCCAGAGGGTCGGCCGCGCTGGGCGCCGCGGTGAGGCGTTGGCGGTGGCATTCACCTATTGCGGCGATAACCCGCTCGGCTGGCATAGCTTTGATAAGCCAGGCGATCTTCTGCGCCAGAGCATCGCGCCGCCGCGTGTCGCGCTGGACAGTCGCGTCCTGGCTCAGCGCCACGCCAACGCGCTGCTGTTGGCAGCTTTCTTCCGACACAGCGGCGTGCAACTGCTCAACTTTACGGCCGGGGCGTTCTTCAACCATACTGCAAGCGAAGGTACGGCGCCGTGGGAGATATTCGTCGCCTGGTTGCGCAGTGAGGTTCCGGAGAGCACGGAATTGGATCAGGAGCTGCACACCCTGCTTACCGGTACAGGTCTCGCGGACGCAGCTGACGTTGCGGAGACTACTGCGGAGACAATGGTGGCGATCGCCGATCGATGGCTGATCGAGCGCCGCCAACTTGCGAAAGATCTTGATGCGCTGCAAAAAGCCGCCAGGACTGCCGTTCAGCTCCGGTGCGACCGGATGGACGGCGAGTTTCTGCTTGGGGAGCTCGTTCGTCAGGCATTTCTGCCCGGACATGGGTTTCCGACGGATATCGCTGCATTTGTCATTCCACCGCGAGCACGCGGCGGCGCGTTACAGCGGCCACGGGAGGACAACGGTGCTCGGTGGCGTGGCAACCCAACGCGGCGGCTCGACATCGCGCTCGCGGAGTATGCCCCCGGCGCTGACGTGGTCCTCGACGGCGTGGTCTACCGTGCGGGTGGCGTTACGTTGAACTGGAAGCGCCCGGCGTCGGCTGATGCAGTTGCTGAGATTCAGGCATTACGCTGTTTCTGGCGATGCCGCAGCTGCGACGCGGCTGGCGACGACGTTCGATCGCCGGACGAATGCCCGGCGTGCGGCAACGATAAACTCGATCGGGTGCGCGCCCTGCGACCGGCAGGCTTCGCAGCTGACCCAGAAGTGCCTGCGACGAACGCCGTCGAATTCGTCGAGCGGCTGCCGCAGCCCCAGCCGCTGGTGTCCGCACGTGGCGCAGCGTGGGTTTCCCTTCCTAATCCGGCGCTCGGGCGATTCCGAAGTGCGGCGGACGGATTGGTGATGTCGGTCAGCCGAGGCGTGGGAGCGCATGGCTATGCCGTCTGCCTCGCCTGCGGGCGTTCGGCGGCAGAAAGCGGCCCCAAAGGCGCGCCTCTGCCTGCCGCTCTTTCGGACCATCGTTCTCTGCGGGGCAGTGGGCTCCGCTGTGAAGGTGCTCGGGAGCCGTTCGCGATCCAGAGGCACCTGGCCTTCGGACAGTCTCGACGGACGGAGGTTTACGAGCTTCGCCTTGCCGGGCTTGGCGAGCGGGACGCCATGACCTTGGCAGTGGCCCTACGCGAGGCGCTGTGCGGCGCGCTCGGTATCGACCGGGCGGAGGTGGCATGGGCAGTCGCGCCCGCGCCGGGAGAACCGCCCGGCTCGGTATCATTGTTTCTGTTCGACACCGCAGCCGGCGGCGCCGGATATGCTGGTTCGGCTTCAGCGGACCTTCCCGGGTTGCTGGCAAAGGCCCGCGCCGTGCTCGACTGCAGCAATCCCGGATGCGAGCGGGCGTGCCCTTCGTGCCTCATCCTGCGCGATACGGTGAATGTCTCGGAGTATTTCGATCGTCGCAGCGCCGCGGCCTTACTGGACAACTTGATCGACAGCCTCCGGCTTCCGGAAGACTGCCATGTATTTCCGGAAGGCGTCGTCCAGTACATGGCGGCAACGCCGCTACCGCAGGAGTTGCTCCGCGAGGCCGCAAGCCACAGGCAGGTCTGCCTAAGCCTGTTCTTGCACGGCGATCCTTCCCATTGGGACTTCGACGCATGGTGGGGAAGCCAAGTGGCGGAGCGTCTCGCGCGCTCCGGCGGGCACGTTCGATTGCTTGCCGATCCAGCCGCACTTCAAAATGCATCGTGGGAAGTACTGCTGGCCTTGCGGGCTCTTTGTGACCGCGCCAGGCAAGGCATCTCCGTTCACGAATGGGGAGCGCCGCCTTCCCCATCAGGGCTCCTTGCGGTAATCGAAAGTTCCACAGGATCCGTCCGGGCGTGGGCGACGGCTGGCGGTCACGCGGATAACGGCGCGTTCGCCACGGCAGCGCCAGAGGCGGTAGTCTGTGGCACCCTGATGGCACCCCCTGAGGTGGGCGCAATGTTCGATCCTGGTCGTAGGATGGCACACGCTATGCCGAACGCGTGGTCCGTTACGATCAGCGAGGATCTCAACGGAAATGTGACGGAATTTGGCGAGCGGTTCTGGCAACACCTTACGCGACACCAAGGGATTGCAGCGGCTCTGCACAAAGCACTGCCAGTGCAGAGAATCGAGTATGATGACCGATATCTTGTAAGCCCAGTCGGCGTTCGGCTGCTGCAGGCGGTGGTGGGCGCGCTGCAGACGAGGATGACACCTCCCCAAGGTGTCATTCTGCCAGTATCTGTCAAGACAATGGCCGTCCCGTCAGAGGCCCATCTCCGCAGCCCCACCGGCCTGCGCGACAATTGGCCAGATAGCGCGACACGAAATACAGTGATATGTGGCCTCCTGCGGGAACTCAGCGTTCTGCCGGAGGTGATCGTGTTGCCCCGGTCTGATCTGCCCCACGCCCGAACGTTGAAAATCATAGGACACAGGCACAGTCTGCTGGTCACTCTCGACCAAGGCTTTGGCTTTTGGCAGCCGTCGCGGCGCGTCGCCTTCGACTTCGGGGATCCAGCAGAACGACAGGTTAACAAATTGGCTCGCATGGCGTTCGAAGTTCGTAACACGCCAGGACAAACGACGGTCTGCTTTGTTCGATCTGTAGAGACGGGGCAGGAATAAATAGAGCTTCCTCTTCCATCAGAGAGAAAACACACCGTTCGTTCTTAGGGCTGACGAGTCTGACTACGAAGACGGACGTGCGTTGGCGAGCAGGAGCGATATCTTGTATGAGACCTTTTCGGCGGCCACTCTGAGTGCCTCGTCACTATGCACATAGCGTTGCTTGACGCCATGTGCTGTGTGGCCAAGCAAGGCAGCGATTGTCAGTTCTGAGAAGCCGAGATCGCCGGCTACGCTGGCGAATGTGTGGCGCAGCGTGTGCGGAGTCACGCCCGCCAATCGCGCGGCGCCGCTTCCTCCCCCGTCCCCGCTTCCCTCGCCCTGTCGCGTCTTCCGATCAGCCAGTAAACTCCGCCCAGGGCCAGCGCACCCGCCCCGAGCGAGAGGAAAGCGAGCGCCGTATTGGGGCCGGGCTCGAGAATGATGAACTTGCGGAGCACGGCGAGCAGCGCAATCATCACCACCCGCTGCACCTGAAAGACGCTCTCCGACCGATGCGCGGCAATCAGGATCGAGCGCTTGAACTCGAGCGCGATCATCACGGTGAAGATCGCGCCGAACACGCTCTGGAACGGCTGATGGTCGGCGAAGGCGAAAATATCCTCCGAGGCGAGGAGGCCCGCGATGTTGAGGACGAGCTTCCAGAGCGTGGCGACGATCACCACCATCATCAAGAGGGTGAGGATGAAGATCACTCCGCGTTCGAAACGGTCGTAAAACGTGAGAAAACGTCTTGGCCGCGCCCCGCTCATCCGCCGCATCCCCTCATCGGCCACGCCCTCCCGGCTCCCCTTTCACCGCGGGCTCACACTGCCTTCGCCTGACGCTGGCGCGGAATGGGCAGATACTCGACGCCGCCTCCCTGGGTGCGGGTCGGCTGCGGGTAGAGCGACATCAGTTCGAGCACCTCGTCGGGCATTTCCGTGCTGACCGGAAGCCCCATCTCGCGCGCCTCCTCAGCCGAGATCGGGTAATCGTGCGTCCAGGTGCCGGTGGCGAGTTTCTCGGCGAGCGCCTCGGCACGGTCGGCGGGGAGATGCTTGGCGAGGAAAGACTGGGCGGCGGCCTTGACCTGGGCGATCGCCTTGCGCCCCACATCGGCCATCACCAGCGTCTGGTCGTCGATCTCGGCGAGCGGCTTCTGCTCGACGACGCGGAGCAGGGAGGCGGCCGGCATCTGGCCGAGCTGCGGATCGACCGGGCCCAGCACCGAGTGCTCGCACATCACGATCTCGTCGGCGGCGAGCGCGATCAGCGTGCCCCCCGACATCGCGTAATGGGGAACGAAGACGGTGACCTTCGCCTTGCGCGACTGGATGGCCCGCGCGATCTGCAGCGCGGCGAGCACCAGGCCGCCCGGCGTGTGGAGCACGATGTCGAGCGGGACGTCCTCGTCGGTCATATGGATGGCGCGCAGCACCTCCTCCGAGTCGTTGACATCGATGTAGCGCGCCACCGGAAAGCCCAGGAGGCGCATCGTCTCCTGGCGGTGGACGAGGAGGATGACGCGCGAGTCCCGCTTCTTTTCGATCTGCGCGATCTTGCGGGCGCGCATCGCATCGAGATAGTGCCGCTGCAGCACCGGCTGCAGCGCCGAGATCATGAAGAAGATCCAGAACAGATCGGCAATGCTCATCACCACCTCCCTAAACGGCGCCCATCGGGCGAAAACCCATACCACCCCTCATCGCCATAGAAGGGCCGGAACCCGCTGCGGGGGCGATGGAGCAGGGGGGTGAGCAGATAGCCCGCAACGAAGCCGCCGATATGGGCCCACCAGGCGATGCCGCCCACCTCGCGGCCAAGGGTGAGGAGGCCGGGGATGAGCTGGCTTACGAACCAGAGCAGGGCGAAGAAGGCGGCCGGAATCTCGAAGAAGAACGGGAAGAACAGGATCGGCACCACCATCACCAGCCGCGCCAGGGGGAAGAGGCGGACATAGCAGCCGATCACCCCGGCGATCGCGCCCGAGGCGCCGATGGCGGGCACCAGCGAGTGGGGATTGGCCAGCGCATGGGCAAGCGAGGCGGCGATCGCGGTGAGGAGGTAGAAGGCGAGGTAACGGGCGTGACCGAGCCGGTCCTCGACGGCGGGGCCGAAGATCCAGAGCGTCCACATATTGACCAGGATGTGGAACAGCCCGCCGTGGAGAAAGGCGTTGGTGAGGAAGGGGGCGTAATCGAGGAGTCCGCTGGAGGCCGCATAGGCGGGGTCGAAGTAGCGGGCGGGCACCAGGCCCCAGGTGAGGAGGAACTGCTCGCGCTCGGGCGGTGGCAGGCCCGCCTCGATGAGGAACATCCCGACATTGAGCCCGATCAGGAGCCAGGTCATCAGCGGCGGATAACGCTTGGCCACGCCATCCTGGATGGGAAACAAGAGGCCCTCCCTCTTCCTTGCGACGGCTCAGTCTTTCATCGGGCCCTTTTCATTTCAAGCACTTTTGCAAAGGCCGCCAAGGCGCCGATGGGAGGGGCGCGCGATGCCCGGGCCCAGTCTGAGGGAGGGGGTAGCGGAGAAGGGGCGGAGGGGGGAAT
>KN174052.1:0-1108 GCA_000759655.1 Acidicaldus organivorans
GGCCCGCCCTCTCCCCGCCTTCCCGCGCGCCCGAGAGGGGCGCTGCGCCCCACGCCTCGAGCCGCCCGGGCCCTTAGGGAAATGCGTCATCGCGCACGCCCGGCCCCAAATGCCCGATCAGGGGGAGCTCGATAGGGGGCACTCGATCGGGGGATGCTTGATCGAAGGGGGGGCGCGGCCTATAGTCCTGCCATGACAGGATGTCCCGGCCGCGGGCCGCATCCCCGGCCCCAGGGCCCGGGCGCGGTGCGGGTGTAGCTCAGTGGTAGAGCCCCAGCCTTCCAAGCTGGTTGCGGGGGTTCGATTCCCCTCACCCGCTCCACTCCTCTTCCGCATCGCCCCCGTCCTCTTCCTCGGCCTCTGGTCCTCGGGCTTCCTCGCCATCCGCGTCGGCCTCGAAGGGGCGCCGCCGCTTACCTTCCTCGCCCTGCGCTACGGCCTCGTCCTCCTCATCCTCGCCCCGCTGCTCGCCCTCCTCCGCCCAAGCTTCCCGCGCGGGGCAGGCCTCGCCCGGCTCGCCGCGATCGGCTTCATCGTCCAGTTCGCCTATTTCGCGAGCTGCTACCTCTCGGTCGAGCGCGGCCTCTCGCCGAGCCTGCTTGCCCTGATCACCGCGCTCCAGCCGATCGCAACCGGCCTCCTCACCCGCGCCGAAACGGGCGGGGCGGAACGGAGGCGGCTGATGGCGGGGCTCTTCCTCGGCGGGGCGGGGGCGGTGCTCGTCATCCTCGCCCGCGCCCAGGCCGCCCAGCTCACCCCGGCGGGGTTTGCCTTCGGGCTTGCCGCGCTCGCCACCCTCACCATGGGCCTCCTGCTTGAGAAGCGCTGGAACGTGGGTGCTGCGCCGCTCGCCGCGGCAAGCCTGCAATACGGGGTGGGGTTCCTCGCCTCCGCGATCGCGGCGCTTGCCCTTGAGACGCCCCGCATCCAGTGGGGCGCCCCGGGCTTCCTCGCCGCCCTCCTCTATCTGACGCTCGCCAATTCGCTGGTGGCGCTGAGCCTCCTCCTCGCCATGATCCGGCGCGGGGCGGTGGCGCGGGTCTCCGCCCTCTTCTTCCTCGTCCCGCCGCTTGCCGCCCTCATCGACCACGCCGCGCTCGGCGAGGCG
>KN174052.1:1190-3559 GCA_000759655.1 Acidicaldus organivorans
ATCCCGCGCCTCGCCTGGCCGGGCATGGCGCTCGCCGCCCTCGGCGTGGCGCTCGCCCAAGGGGCGCGTTTTCCGTCTCTCCGCCGGCGTGAAAGGCTTGACAGGAAGGCCGCCGCATAGTGGATAGGCGCGAAGCGCAGGCCTGCGCCGGAAGGGGTGTAGCTCAATTGGCTAGAGCGCCGGTCTCCAAAACCGGAGGCTGGGGGTTCGAGACCCTCCACCCCTGCCAGCCGCAGCCCGCCCCGCCGTCCGGCCGGGTGCCCGCGCTGTATTTCATCGTAAAGTCGGTCAGTGGCGAAAGGATCGGGCGTGGCGGTCAATCCAGCGAAGTTTCTGCGAGAAGTGCGGCTCGAGGCGAGCCGGGTCACCTGGCCCTCGCGGCGGGAGACGGTGATCACCACCGCCCTCGTGCTCGCCTTCGGGGCGCTCGCCGCCGCCTTCTTCTTCGTGGTGGACGAGGTGATCGGGCTCGGCGTGCGCCTGATTTTCGGGGTCGGCGGTTAGGATCGGGAGGGGCGCATGGCCAAGCGCTGGTACGTCGTTCATGTCTATTCCGGCTTCGAGAAGAAGGTCGCCCAGCAGATTCGCGAGCAGGCGCTGAAACAGGGGCTTGCTGATCAGATCGGCGAGGTGATCGTCCCGGTCGAGGAAGTGGTGGAGATCCGCCGCGGCCAGAAGGTCAACACCGAGCGCAAGTTCTTCCCGGGCTACGTGCTGGTCCAGATGGAGATGACCGACGAGGCCTGGCACCTCGTGCGCAACACGCCGAAGGTGACTGGCTTCCTCGGCACCGGCTCCGGGGCGCGGCGCAAGCCGGTGCCGGTCTCCGAAGCCGAGGTCGAGCGGCTGCTCAAGCAGGCGCGCGAGGGGGCGGCCCATCCGCGCCACTCGGTGGTCTTCGAGGTGGGCGAGCAGGTGCGGGTCACCGACGGCCCGTTCACCAGCTTCGTCGGCGTGGTGGAGGAGGTCGATCAGGAGAAGGGGCGGCTCAAGGTGAGCGTCTCCATCTTCGGCCGCGCCGCGCCGGTGGAGCTCGAGTTCTCGCAGGTCGAGAAGGCCTGAGGCCCGCGCGCCCCCCCGGCGCTTGCCTGCGGGAGGGGAGAGCGCCGCCGCAAGGCCGGGGACGGGGTCAGGACGAGGAAAGGGGGCGGCGCGAGCGGGGTGCTGCGTGCGGCGCCCTCGCAGCAGTAAGGCGGGTCCGGCCCCTTGCCGGGCTTGCGCGTGCTGGGGGCTGAGGCCGTCGCCGCGCCCTGCCGGTCCGGCCGGGTGATTCAGAAGCCGCCGGGGCTTCAGAAGCCGAAGGCGAAGCCGATGCGGATGGTGAAGTCGCTCGTCGTGCTCGAGGGCTCGTAGAGCCCGTATTCGTTGACCGCGCTCGATCCGAAGCCGAAATGGCTGTAATCGAGACCGCCATAGAGGTGGATGCGGTCGGCGAGCAGGTAGTCGGCGCCGATCCCCACCTGGACGAGGCCGGTATTGCCGAGGCTGTAATTGGTGGGCGGGATCCCCTCGGCGGCGAGCGCCCCGCCGGACGCGGTCATCGAGGGGCTGAGCGTGGCGGCGAGGCCCAGTTTGCCGGTGAGCACCAGGCGGTCGTTGAGGGCGAGATCGCCCCGCACCCCGACCCCGAGATAGCCGTTCGAGTAGTCCTCGTTGTAGCCGCCGGGGCCCTGGACGTCGCGCTGCCAGTCGCGGTAGCCGCCCTCGATGAGGGGGGTGATGAGGAGGTTCGGGTTGATGAGGAAGCCCTTGCCGAGCTCGACCTCGACGTCGTTGATGGTCGCCCCCGAATTGCCGGCGTAGGGCTGGCCGCTGAGCAGCGCGCCGTTATAGGTCACCGTGCCGCTCGAATAGGCGTAACGCACCGCGGCATAGACGTTACTGATCCCCCAGATGTCGCGCATCACGCTGAACTTGGCATCGAAGCCGGGGATGCTGCCCGTCTCCCTGTCGACCTCGGCGCCCTGGGAGGTCTCGGTATACCATTGCCAGAGATTCTGGAAGGCGATGCCCACCTCGTTGTTGACGTTGACCACGGGGAGGTCATCGGCGCGCGCCGGGGCGGCGAGGAGGCCCGCGCCGAGCAGCGCCGCGCCCAGTGCCACGGCCCTCAGCGCCACGACCCCCAGCGCTGCGCGTGCCGCGCCGCGCTGCCGCGCGTCCATCCGCGCCGCTCCCATCAGCCGCGGGGCCCCTGTCATATTCCGTTTCGCGCCCCGTTTCGCGCCCCGTCCCGCGTGCCGTTCCGTCTCGATCCGCACCGTCACCGTGAGCCTCTCACCGTGAGCCTCCGTCACCGGCGCCAAACACCCGCGCGCCGGTCACCTCTTCTCCATACTAAACCGCCAATCCTTAGCAAAGTCTTGACA
>KN174052.1:3591-3720 GCA_000759655.1 Acidicaldus organivorans
CCCGGCGCCAAACCCCCGCGCGCCGGTCACCTCTTCTCCATCCTAAACCGCCAATCCTTAGCAAAGTCTTGACANCCATCACCGGAACGTGATCGGAGGGCTCCTCCGCCGCCCGCCAGCTCTTGCCGA
>KN174052.1:3793-4893 GCA_000759655.1 Acidicaldus organivorans
GTCGGCGGCAAACGCGCCCCCTTGATAGTCCCAGAACGTGTAAGCCGGCCCGCGCGGGATGAGGGCGCGCACCGCATCCCACAATCCGAGCCAGAGCAGGGTGCGGAAGTCGGCCCGCGCCTCGGGCCGGATCAACGCATCATCGGGGGCGAGCGCGCCGGGGGCGGCGTCCTCAAGGGTGGGGCAGACGTTGAAATCACCGGCGAGCAGGAAGGCCGCCTCGTCGCCGAGCAGGGTTTCGGCATGGCGGGCGAGCACGGCATACCAGGCGCGCTTGCGGGCGAACCCCGCCTCGCCGCCCGAATTGCCATTCGGCGCATAGAGCCCGCCCACGATCACCTCGCCCGCCTCTTCGGTGGCGAGCGCGATCTCGATGTAGCGCGCCTCGGCGGCAAGCATAGCATCGAGGCCAGGAAGCGCCGTGGCGCGCAGCCGGAAGGGGCGGCGGGAGAGGACGGCCACCCCGTTATAGGCTTTCTGCCCCACCACCGCCATTTGGTAGCCAAGTGCCGCGAAACCCTCGCGCGGCACCTGATCCTCGGTCGCCTTGAGCTCCTGGAGGAGGACGAGATCGGGCGCCTCCTCGCGCAGGAAGCGCTCGAGCAGGCCCGCCCGCTTGCGGATCGAGTTGACGTTGTAGGTGGCGAGCCACACGCTCAGGCCGGGGCGAAGGAGGAGCCGCAGCCGCAGGAACTCGCGGCATTGGGGTTGCGCACCCGGAAATAGGCGCCGATCAGCTCCTCGGCATAGTCGAGCTCGGCCCCCGTGAGCAGCGTGAGGCTCACCGGGTCGATGAACACCCGCACCCCGTCCCGTTCGATGATCACGTCATCCTCGGCCGCGGCGGGCTCGATGTTGAAGCGGTACTGGAAGCCCTGGCAGCCCCCGGCGAGCACCGCGACCCGCAGCCCGGCCCCCGGCGCCGCCCCGCTCTCGGGGGACAGCACCTCGCGCAGCCTCCGCACCGCGGAGGGGGAGAGGGAGAAGGGGGCCTCTTGGGTCGTGTTCGTCTCCATGCCCCTAACATAGCGGCGCGTGATGCGGGATTGAAGGGGGCGCGCGTTGGGAGGCGTGCGATGGGAGCGAGGGGAGACGGGGGG
>KN174053.1:0-256 GCA_000759655.1 Acidicaldus organivorans
GCCCAGACGAGGCCGATGCGGGGCGGACCCGGCGGGCGGGGCGGAGGGGGCGGCAAGGTGAAATAGGGAACGGCGCGGGGAATCGTCTCGAGCGTGGTCTCGAAGACGAAGGGAAGGCTCATCAGCGGGCAGTGGACATCGACATGGGGCAGCGCCTCGCCGGGGCTGAAGACGCGCGCCACGCCGGGAACGGTGGCAAGCAGCCGCTTGAGAGGAGCGGGGGCGAGCACCACCACCTCCCCGCCGCGCGCGGCGG
>KN174053.1:324-14151 GCA_000759655.1 Acidicaldus organivorans
GGGATCGAGGCGGAGCGCGGCGCGGTAGGCGGCTTCGGCCTCCGCGAAGGCGCCCATAGTGAGCAGCGCGTTGCCGAGATTGCTCCAGGCGGGTGCCAATCGGGGCGCGGCGGCGATGGCGCGGCGGCCAAAGGCGAGGGCGGCATCGAGGTCGCCCGCGTCCTGGGCGAGCGCGCAGAGATTGCTCAGCGCCTCACCATCCTCCGGCTTCAGTTGGAGCACCTCTTCGAACGCGGCACGCGCCTGCGCCGTCTCGCCGAGGAGATGCCAGGCGGTGCCGCGTCCCTGGGCGATGCGGAGGCGCAAGCCCGTCTCGTCCTCCCCAAGCGCGGCGTGGGCCTCCTCAAAAGCGGCAAGCGCCGCCTTGGCCTCACCCGCCGCGAGATGGGCGTGGGCAGCCTCCACCCAGGCTTCAGGCCAGGGCGGGCGGAGGGTTGCCGCTTGCCGGAACGAAGAGGCGGCCTCGCCCCAGCGTCGGGACCGTGCGGCGATCAGGCCGAGCCCGAAGGCCGCCTCCCCCGCCGTGGCTCTCTCGCGCTCGCCTGCCACAAGGTGGGCGCGGCGGAAGACGGCCTCCGCCTCCTGATCCGCCGCCAGAGAGGCAAGCGCATAGCCGAGTTCCAGGAAAAGACGCGCCTCGTGAGGGAGAAGGCAGGCCGCCTCTCGCAGGGCGGCGGCGGCGAGCGCCGCGTCCCCTTCGGCAAGCAGGGCGAGGCCGAGCCCCCGCCAGCTTTCGGCGTGGTCCGGGCGCAGGGCGAGCGCTTTCAGCCACTGCGCCTTGGCCTCCGCCCGCGCCCCCTTCTGCCAGAGCGCGCTTGCGCTGAGCGCAAGGCTGACGGCGGCGCGCTGGCTCGCCGCCTCATCGGGCGAGGCCGTATCCGCCGGGCCTGGCCGCGCCCCGCGCCCCGTAACCTCCGTCCCACACGCAAGCCCGCTTTCATTCACGCCCGTTATCCTTCACCATGCCCGCTATCATTCACGATCGTCTCACCCTGCCGCTTGCCCGCATGCCCCCATATTGCCCGCGAGTGCTGAACGAGGCGTTAATGGAGGCGCGCCTCGCCGAATGAGGCGGCGCATCACGCCCCGGCCATGAACGGAGTCCGGCCATGCAAGGAGAGCGTCCCATGTCTTCACCGGCCTCGCCGTCCCTTCCCTACCGCAGCGAATACTGGGAACTCCGCAAGCCCGCCGCACGGGGGCGCAAAGGGGTGGTGGTGGCGCAGGCGCGGGAGGCGGCGGAAGCCGGGCTGGCGCTGCTTGAGGCCGGGGGCAACGCGATCGATGCCGCGGTCGGCACCGCTTTGGCGCTCGCCGTCATCGAGCCCTCGAATTCGGGCCTGGGCGGCATCGGATTCGCCGTGCTCCGCCCGGAGCCGGAAGGTGAACCGGTGGTGGTCGATTTCGGGCCCCGCGCCCCGCGCGGGCTCGACGTGCGGGCCTTCCCGCTCACCGGAAGGATGAAGGAGGATCTCTTTTCCTGGCCGGAAGTGGCGGGCGATGTGAACATCCACGGCCCCCTCTCCTTCGCCGTTCCGGCGAGCGTGGCGGGTTATGCTCACATGCACCAGCGCTGGGGACGGCTTCCCTGGCGCGAGGTGCTCGCTCCGGCCCTCGCCCTTGCCCGCCGCGGCCTCCCCGCCGACTGGTTCACCACGCTCAAGATCGCGAGCGCGGCGAAAGAGCTTCGCCTCTATCCGGAGAGCGCGCGGATCTATCTCCGCGATGGCCTGCCCCCGGTGCCGCCCTATCAGGGAAGCCCCTCCTTTCTCCCTCTCGGCCGCCTTCCCGAGACGCTGGAGCGCCTGGCCCAGGCGGGGGCGGAGGATTTCTACCGGGGTGAGATCGCCCAGGCGATCATCAAGGATGTCGAGGCGATGGGCGGGTTTCTCGACGCCGAAGATCTCGCCCTCCTTTCCGTCGAAACCCGCGCCCCGCTTCTCCATGAACGCGCGGGACAGCGCTGGTGGCTCGCCTCGGGCCTCACCGCGGGGAAGACGCTCGCCGCGGTGCTGGACACGATTGGCCCGCCCGCGCCGCGGGGGAGCCGTCCCGATGCTGCCTGGTACGCCCGTCTCGCCGCCGCGCTGCTCGCCGCCTATCGCCGCCGCCTCGAAGGCGAAGGCGCGGGTCCAGGCCGCGCCGCCGAGACCTGCACCACCCATCTCACCGTCTGCGATGCGGAGGGGCGGATCGCCGCGGTGACCACCACCCTCCTCTCCTCGATGGGCTCGCGGGTGGTGCTGCCCACGACTGGCATCCTGATGAACAACGGCATCATGTGGTTCGACCCGCGCCCGGAGCATCCCAATGGCATCGCGCCAGGCAAGCGGCCGCTTACCAATATGTGCCCGCTCATCGCCCAAGGGAGCGCGGGCGAGATTGTCGCGGGCGGGGCCTCGGGCGGGCGGCGGATCCTCGCCGCCGTGGCCCAGACGGCAAGCTTCGTCCTCGATTTCGGTATGGACGTGGAAGAGGCGGCGCACTGGCCGCGAATCGATGTCTCCGGCCCCGAGCGGATCCATGCCGATCTCCGCCTCGGCCCCGAGATCATCGCCGCCCTCGAGGCCGTAGCACCCGTCACGCGCGTCGAGCATGGCGTCTTTCCGATCAATTTCGCCTGCCCCAATTTTCTCCTCCTCCATCCGGACGGACGCCGTGAGGGGGTGAGCGATGCCCGCTCGCCCTGGTCGGCGGCGCTGGCGGAGGAGAGCGCGGCGGGCAAAACGGCGGGGGCCTGAACGCCCCGCGGCGCGCGGGCTCTCGAAAATCGCGCGCCTATCTTACGGATTTTCTGAAAGCCGATTTTCTGGAAGCGGATTTTCTGAAACTTCCGGAAAGTGCGCCTTTTTTCCTTGATCTTTGGCCGCCCTGGTGATCCCCTCTTGGGAACGAACCAAAAAGTTCCCAAGGAGGAAACAAGGGAGGAAAACGATGGCCAGTCGTTTTCGCTTCGTGATCGCCGCGCTCCTCTTCTGCGCGGGGCTCATCAACTACATGGACCGCGCCGCGCTTTCGGTGGTGGCCCCCAAGGTCGCCCACGATCTCAACCTGCCGCCCCATGCTTTGGGCGAGGTGTTCTCGAGCTTCTTCTTCGGCTACGCCCTCTTCTGCTTCATCGGAGGCTTCCTCGCCGACCGCTTCGGCCCGCGCCGCGTCTATGCCTGGGCGATGGCGGTATGGTCGCTCTTCTGCGGCCTCACCGCCGCCGTCACCGGATTTCTCTCGCTCCTCTTCGTGCGCATCGTGTTCGGGATCGGCGAGGGGCCGATGTGCGCCGTGACCAACAAGACGGTGTGCAACTGGTTCCCCCGCCATGAGACGGCGAGCATGATCGGCACCACCTTCGCCGGGCAGCCGCTGGGCACGGCGATCGCAGGTCCCCTGGTCGGCTTCGCCGCGATCGCGCTCGGCTGGCGCTGGAGCTTCCTCATCATTGCCGTCTTGGGCTTTCTGTGGCTCGCCGCCTGGCTCCTCATCATGCGCGACACACCCCTCGAGCACCCCAAGGTGAGCGCCGCCGAGCGGGCCTATATCGCCGAAAGCCGCGCCAGCCACGTGCCGGTCGAAGGCAAGGGCGGCGGGCTTGGCCGGGCGCTCTTCCGGCCCACCACCTTCGCGGTGGCCGCCGGGCTCTTCGCCGCCAATTACGTGATCTACTTCTTTCTCTCCTGGCTTCCGAGCTATTTCGTCTCTGCCCAGCATTTCAGTTTCGCCGCGATGAGCCTGATCACCTCGCTGCCCTGGATCGGAGGGGCGGTGGGCTATGCGATGGGCGGGGTCGTTTCGGATGCGATCCTGAAACGGAGCGGCAACGGGCTGATCGCGCGCAAGGCGGTGGCGATGGGCGGGCTCGGGGTCGCCGCCGCCTCCGTCCTGGTGATCGCCTTCGTCCACACCCAGGCGCTCGCCGTGGCGCTGGTCACGCTCGCCATCACCTTCCTCATGGCCTCGCCGCAGGCCAACTGGGCGCTCACCCAGGAGCTGGTCGAGCCCGACAAAGTGGGCGCGGTGAGCGGGTTTGCCCATTTCCTCAGCAATTTCTCCGGAATGATCGCCCCGGCGGTGACCGGTTTCGCCATCGAATATGGCGGGGGCTACACCGCGTCCTTCCTCATCACCGGCCTCGTCGGCATCGCCGGGGTGATCGCCATGCTGGTCATGGTGCCCAACGCCCCGCCGCAGACGCTCACCGTGCCACTCCGCCCGCTCGTTTCCGGGGGTGACTGAGCAGGGGTTCCGAATCGGGGAACCCGAATCGGAGAACCGGAATCGGGGAACTCGAATCGGGGGATCAGAACTCAGGCAATCAGAACTCAGGGGATCAAGGGCTCGCCGAAAGGAGGGCCTCGCGGGTGGAGGCTGCCTCGCGGGCCTCCCCGGCGGCAAGACCGAAGAAGCCGAGCAAAGCGCGCGTCGCATCCACCGGGGCAGGCCGGACGAACGGATCAGCCGCCGCAGCGGGGGGCAGCGGGTGACGGGGATAGCCGTGCGGGAACCCCTCCAGCAGCCACTGCTCGACGACCGGCGCTCCCCCTTTTTCCCAGACCCGGTGCGTAACGCCTGCCTCCGCCACGAGGCGCGAAGGCTCGGCTCCCGCCATGTGATGCAGGGCGAGGAATTGCCAGCAGAGCGTGTCGGCATTGGCGGGAGCGACCACGTCATCGGCGAGCCCCTGCCAGACCGAAACCCGCGGCCAGGTGATGTGCGCTTCGCCATGCCGACACGCTCTGCTGGCAATTCCTCGCCCTGCATCACATGGCGGGAGCGACCACGTCATCGGCGAGCCCCTGCCAGACCGAAACCCGCGGCCAGGTGATGTGCGCTTCGCCATGCCGGGGGATGCGGGCGGCGAGTTTCTCGGGATCGCTCTCGAGATCGCCGATCCGCATGCGGAGCAGCGCCTCCGACGGCGACTGCGCGGCGCCGGCGGGGAGCCCGGCGATCAACCCGCCCGCGGTGAAGATGTCGGGGGAGTTGGCGAGCAGCGCGGCGGCCATGGCCGCCCCCGCCGAGAGCCCCACCACGAAGACCCGCTTGCGGTCGGTATGGAGATGACGCTCGGCGGCGCGCACCATCTGGACGATGGAGAACCCCTCTCCGCTGCCCCGCGCCGTGGCCTCCCGCTCGAACCAGGAAAAACAGCGCGAGGGATTGTTGAGCGGGCTCTGCTCCGGCATCACCAGGACGAAACGGCGCCGCCGCGCCGCCTCGATCCAGCCCGAGGCATGGGCAAAGGTGATCGCTTCCTGCTGGCAGCCATGCAGCAGCACGACGAGGGGGCGGTTGCGCCAGGCGGCCTCGCGCGGGACGTAAAGATACATCGCGAGCCCGCCCGGGTTGGGGCCGAAGGCCGGGATCTGGGCGGGAAGGGCCGAACGCCCGGCAAGCCCGCTCCACGGCGTCAGGAGCGCCACGTCACGCGATCCCGCATCGAGGAGATGACGGAGGCGGAGAAGACGCCCCCTCGTTCGCCGCCAGATCTCGGCCATGGTTTCCTTGAGCACAAATCGACCTCCATCTGCGCGTTCCCGCCGCCAATATGGGACCGCTCATGTTGCGGTGCAACAAAAACATGGCAGATCCCGAGACGGAGACCGTTTCAGAGGCCGAGATCGGCAAAAGCGATGACCTCGACCGGGCTTCCGGCAGGCAATACCGGGGCAAAGGGCGGGCGGAGGAGGAGCCCATCCGCCGCTGCGAGCACTCTCTGCAGCGAGGAGTCCTGGATGGGAAAGGCCTCGGCCCACAGCGTGCCCGATTCGTCCTCCTGCAGGCGGGCGCGGAGGAAGTCGAAACGTTGGTCGTTCTCCTTGAGCGGGGTGCGGGTGCGCGCCTGCCGCCGGGGCCAGGGCGCGGGCGAGAGCCCGGATTTGGCCTGAAGAGCGGGGACGAGGAAGAGGAGGGCGCAGACGAAGGCGGAGACTGGATTGCCGGGAAGCCCGATCACCGGCTGATTCCCGAGCCGGCCGAAGAGGAGCGGCTTTCCGGGCCGCATCGCGATCTTCCAGAAATCCAGGCTGAAGCCCCGCGCGGCGAGGCTTTCGCCGACCAGATCATAGGCCCCGACACTCACCCCGCCGGTGGTGACGAGGAGATCGAACCCCTCCGCCTCGTAGAGGCGCCGGGCGAGTTCCTCCCGGTCGTCGCGGGCGAAGGGAAGCAGCGACGCCTCCGCCCCTTGCGCGGCGACCAGCGCGGCCAGCGCATGGGTGTTGGAGCTCACGATGCCCCCCTCGCCGATCGGCTCGCCGGGGAGCGCGATCTCATCACCGGTGGCAAGCAAAGCCACGCGCGGACGGCGATAGACGGTAAGCCACGGATGATTGGCGGCGGCGGCGAGCCCGATGTCGCGGGGGCTGAGGCGCCGCCCCGGGGGAAGGATCACCTCGCCCGCCTCGAAATCGATGCCGCGGCGGCGGATGTGCTGGCCGAAAATGGCCGTCTCCTTGACCCGGATGCGCCCGCCTTCGAGGGTCTCGCTATCCTCCTGCAGCAAAACCGCATCCGCCCCCTCCGGCACGACACTCCCGGTGAAAAGGCGCACCGCCTCCCCCGGACCCACCCGGCCGCGGAAAGGATGGCCCGCCGGCGCTTCGCCGATGACGGCAAGTTCGGCCCCGGCCCGCGCATCGAGGGCGCGCACCGCATAGCCATCCATTGCCGAGACATCTGCAGGAGGCTGGGTGCGCCGCGCGGTGACGGGTGAGGCGAGGACGCGGCCCAGGGCGGCGCTCAAGGCGATGGTTTCGGTCCCCACCGGGGTCATCGCGGCGAGGATCCGCTTGCGGGCCTCCTCGACAGGAAGCAGGGCCATACTGTCTCTCCCTTCCCTCAACCGCCCGGAAGCGGCTCTCCGGAGCCGGCCTCGGCGCTTTCTTCCGCGCCCACGGCGCGGAAATGGCCGGACTTCCCGCCCATCTTCTCGACGAGGCGGATCCCCTCGATCCGCATGCCGCGATCGATCGCCTTGCACATGTCGTAAAGGGTGAGGGCGGCGACGCTGACTGCGGTGAGCGCCTCCATCTCCGCCCCGGTGCGCGCGGTAACCCGCACCGTGCTTTCGATCGCCACGCGGTCAGGGGGGAGCAGGGTGAAGTCCAGCGCGACCGAGGCAAGCGGCAGCGGATGGCAGAGCGGGATGAGGTCAGCGGTGCGTTTGGCCGCCATGATCCCGGCAAGGCGCGCCACGCCGAGCACGTCGCCCTTGCTCACCGTTCCCCGCTGGATGCGCTCGAGCGTGGCAGGCTGCATCACCACTTCGCCGCGGGCGCGGGCGAGCCGCGCCGTCTCCGGCTTGGCCGAGACATCGACCATGCGCGCCCGGCCCTCGGCGTCGAAATGGGTGAGCTCGCCCGCTGCGGCCTCGGGCTCTCCCGGAAGAGCGGAGGGGTCGTCCTCTTTCATGGGTTCTCGGCTCCGCTTCCTGCCACCCCCTCCTGCGTCACCTCCTGCGGCTCCTTGCCGAGCAGGGCGCGGGTGGCGGCGGCGACGTCGGGGGCGCGCATCAGGTGTTCGCCCACCAGGAAGCAGAACACCCCCGCCTCCATCAGGCGCCTTATATCGGCGTGGGTGCGAATCCCCGATTCGGCCACCACGAAACGCTCGAGCGGCACGCGCGGCGCGAGCTTGAGCGTCGTCTCAAGAGTGGTTTCCATCATCTTGAGATTACGGTTATTTATTCCGATGAGCCCGGTCTCCAGCCCCAGCGCTCGGTCGAGCTCGGCCTCATCATGCACCTCGGCGAGCACGTCCATGTCGAGCGAGCGGGCGAGCGCTTCGAGCTCCCGCGCCTCATGATCGCCGAGCGCCGCCATGATGAGGAGGATGCAGTCCGCGCCGAGCAGGCGGCTCTCATAGATCTGCCAGGGATCCAGCATGAAATCCTTGCGCAGCACGGGAAGCGGCGAGGCCTCGCGCGCTACCTTGAGATAGGCGGGATCGCCCTGGAAATAGGGGATGTCGGTGAGCACCGAAAGGCAGGTCGCTCCGGCCTCGGTATAGGCGCGGGCGAGGGCGGCGGGGTCGAAATCGGGGCGGATCAGCCCGGCTGAGGGCGAGGCGCGCTTGATCTCGGCGATCAGCCCGATCTCCCCCTTGGCGATCCTTTCCTTGAGCGCCCGGCCGAAGCCGCGCGGCGGGGGCGCATCCTTGAGCCGCGCCTTGAGCTCTTCGAGTGGCATCAGGGATTTGCGCCGCTCGAGGTCGGCGCGGGTGCGCGCGCAGATCGCGGCGAGGATGTCCCGCTCAGGCGCCTGGGCGGCGGATCGGGGGGATGGTTGGGGCAGTGACATTTCGATCATTCCTTCCTGCGTGCCGGCTCGGCGGAAGCGGCGGCAGCGGTTGCCGCGCGGAGGCGGTCTAGTGCGCGGGCAGCATGCCCCGCGTCGATGGCGGCGGCGGCGCGCGCCACCCCGCGGCGGAGATCCTCCTCCTCCCCGGCCACGATGAGGGCGGCGGCGGCATTGAGGAGGACGGTGTCCCGATAGGCCCCCCGCTCGCCTTCGAGCAGGCGGAGGAGTGCGGCGGCATTCTCCGCCGCATCCCCGCCGCGGATCGCCTCGACCGGGGCGGGCGCGAGGCCCGCATCGGCGGCGGAAAGCGTGAAGCGGCGGAGCCTGCCCTCCTCGAGGCTCACCACCACGTTTTCGCCGGCGAGGGTCAGCTCGTCGAGCCCCTGGCCGTGGACGATCCAGAGCCGCTCCGCCCCCAGCCCGGCCAGCGCCTCGGCCATTGGCTCGGCCCATTCAGGGGCGAAGACGCCGATCAGCTGGCGGCGCACCCCGGCCGGATTGGCCATCGGGCCGAGGAGATTGAAAATGGTGCGCACCCCGAGTTCGCTGCGCGGCCCCGCCGCGTGGCGCAGGGCGGCGTGGTAGGTGGGGGCGAAGAGGAACATGCAGCCCGCTGCCTCCAGGATGGCGCTCTGGCGCTCGGGCGGCACATCGACCGCCACGCCGAGCGCGGCGAGCACGTCCGCCCCGCCGCTCTTCGAGCTCAAGGCGCGGTTGCCGTGCTTGGCGACCTTCACCCCGAGCCCGGCGAGCACCAAGGTCACCGCGGTCGAGACATTGTACGTGCTCTGCCCGTCGCCCCCGGTGCCGCAGACATCGATCGCATTCGCCGGCGCGGGGACGCGGCGCATCCGGGCCCGCATCGCCCGCGCCGCCCCGCGCAATTCGCTCACCCGTTCCCCGCGCACCCGCATCGCCATCAAGAGCCCGGCGATCTGGGCCGGGGTGGCCTCGCCCGCCATGATGAGGCCGAAGGCGGCCTCGGCCTCTTCCTCGTCCAGCACCTCGCCGCGGGCCAGACGGGCGAGATAGGGTTTGAGCCCCTCATTCATCGGCGCGGTGGGCATCAGGAGGCGGGGCTCTCCGCAAGCGCCGTCTCCTCGCGGGCGCGTCTTGCGATGGCGAGGAAATTGGCGAGCAATTCGTGGCCCTGTTCGCTCGCGATGCTCTCGGGATGGAACTGCACGCCGAAGATGGGAAATTCGCGGTGCTCGAGCGCCATGATCAGCCCGTCCTCGGTGAAAGCGGTGGCGCGGAGCACCGGGGGAAGGCTCTCCCGCTCCACCACCAGGCTGTGATAGCGCGTCGCCTGGAACGGATTGGGGAGGCCAGCGAAGAGACCCTCGCCCTCGTGATGGATGGCGCTCGTCTTGCCATGCACCGGCTGGGGCGCGCGGGTGACGCGCCCGCCGAAGGCC
Organism: Acidicaldus organivorans; assembly: GCA_000759655.1. Taxonomy (GTDB): domain Bacteria; phylum Pseudomonadota; class Alphaproteobacteria; order Acetobacterales; family Acetobacteraceae; genus Acidicaldus; species Acidicaldus organivorans. Next base: position 10,037 of record KN174053.1, read on the forward strand.
TGCCCGATCGCCTGATGGCCGAGGCAGACGCCGAGGATCGGAAGCCGCCCCGCCGCGGCGCGGATGAGGGGAAGGGAGATCCCCGCCTCGTTCGGCGTGCAGGGGCCGGGCGAGAGCACGATCGCCTCCGCCCCGAGCGCGAGCGCCTCCTCCACGCTCAGCGCATCGTTGCGGTAGACGGTGCAGCGCGCCCCGAGATCGCCGAGGAAGTGGACGAGGTTGAAGGTGAAGCTGTCGTAATTGTCGATGAGGAGGATCATGGCCCTCCTTTTACGCCCAAATCCCCTGCCGCGCGAGATCCTTCCCCTCGTTTGCGAAGCCGTGGGCGGGGCGGTGGAAGAGGAAAAGAGGAAGAGGAGAATCCGCTTGACAGGCCCATCCCCCGCCCAAGAAGCTTCATCGACAAGAAGCTTCATCGAAGTGAAACCGGCAGGACGACGATGACCCATCCCCCGCCCGATCGCGCCACGCTGCGCCGCGCCACCATCGCCTCGGTGATCGGCAACGGTCTCGAATGGTTCGACTTCCTGGTCTATGGGTTCTTCGCCCAGACCATTGCGGGCGTGTTCTTTCCCGCCAACAGCGCCGATCTCTCTCTCATCCTCACCTTTGCCACGTTCGGGGTGGGTTTTCTCGTCCGGCCGCTGGGCGGCATCCTGATCGGGCTCTATGCCGACCGGGCGGGGCGGCAGAAGGCGCTCTCACTCCTCATCCTGCTGATGGCGGCGGGCACGCTGCTCCTGGGCGTGGCCCCAGGTTACGCCTCAAGCGGCCTGGTGGGGCCGATCCTCGTCCTCATCGCCCGTATCCTGCAGGGGATCTCGGTGGGCGGCGAATTCGCCTCCGCCACTTCGCTCCTCGTCGAATACGCCCCGCCGCAGCGGTTCTTCTATTACGGCTCGTTCCAGATGAGCGCCCAGGCCCTGGCCGTGGCCCTCGCCTCCGGCATGGCCTATCTGCTCTCGCGCTTCCTCGATCCGGCCGCGCTTTCGGCCTGGGGCTGGCGCATTCCGTTCCTGCTCGGGGCGCTGATCGGCCCGGTCGGGTTCTATATCCGCCGCCGGGTGGGCGAGGCGCCCGCCTTCCTTGAGGCGCGCCGCGCCGCGCCCCCGCCGCGCGCGCCCCTCCTCGTCGTCTTCCGCGATTTCCCCGCCCCCCTCATCGCCGCCATCGGCACCATCGTCTGCGGCACGGCGGCGACCTATCTCTGGAACTCCTATCTGCCGGTCTATGTGGTGCGCGCCCTGCACCTCCCCATCACCACGCCGCTCCTCGGCGCGGCGATCTGCGGGCTCTTCTACATGGTCTGGAGCCCGCTCGCCGGTCTCCTTTGCGACCGGTTCGGACCCTACCGCGTCTTCTTTCCTGCGCTCATCGCCAATGGTCTGCTCGCCTTTCCGCTCTTCGCCTTCGTCATCAGCGCGCCGGGCCCGGATCGCCTCTTCTTCGTCCAATGGGTGGGCACGCTCCTGCTCGGCATGCAGGCCGCGCCCATCCCGGCGCTGATCGCGAGCTACTTTCCGATCCCGGTCCGCTCGACCGGGCTCGCCGTGGCCTACAATGTCTCGGTCACCCTGTTCGGCGGTCTCGCCCCGCTCACCATGACCTATGCGATGATGGTGCTGAAGACGCCTTACGTCCCCGCGCTTTATCTCAGTGCGGCGGCCATCCTCTCCCTCGTTCTGGTGCTGGGCTTCCGGCCTCTCCCCACCCGCCTCGCTGCCGCTCAGGCGAGCCAGCCCTGAGCGGCGAAAAGGGTGCGAAGGCGCAGCGCGAGCCGGTCGGCGAGACGCCTGGCCTGCATCGCCACCTCCTGGGTGCGGGCGGGCAGGGTGCGCGGCACGACATAGGCGAGCGGCGTGCCTTCTGCGTTGGGTGATGACGCCTCCGCCTCTTCCGCGGCGGGCGCGGTGACGGGGGCGGCGACGTCGAGACGCTGCCAGAGCTCGGGCTTTCCCCCCGCTGGCTGATAGAGGAGATGGAACCGCGCGTTGACCTGGCTTGCCGGATGACCGACGTCGAAAGCGGAAATCTGGCTGGGCAGCGCCTCAGTGATGTTGGTGATGCTGCCCGCGATGATGAGGACCGGCCCTTCCGACGCCGCGCCCTCCTCCCCTTCCACCACCTGAAAGCCCATCGCGGCAAGCCGCGCCTTGAGCTCGCCGGTGATCGCCTGCGCCGCCGCCTTCGCATCCTGCTCGCGGGAGCGGCTGTCGAGCGGATAGGCGAAGGCCTCCATCACGTAACTGAACTGGTTGGTATCGACATTGACCGCAGCGGCCTCGGCGCGGAGCGGGCGGAGGCGGATCAGCGTCGGGCGGGCCAGCCGGGTTCCTTCGGGGATCCGGGTTTCACTGCAAGCGGCGGCGCAGAAAAGCGCGAGGCTTGCCAGCACATTGCGCCGCGTCGGACCTCCCCGCCGCATCACCGCTCTCTCCCCACCACCGTTCTCTCCCCAGCTACATCCCGGGCGATTCACGTCAGGCCGCGATCCAGCCTCCCGGATCACCCTCCCGGATCACCCTCGCCGATCACATGGCCTCGCTCTCGCCCGCGTCGAGATCCGCCCCCCACATTTTCTCCAAATTGTAAAGTTTGCGGGTTTCCGGCTTGAAGAGATGGACGATCACGTCGCCTGCGTCGATGAGGAGCCAGGTGGCGCCCTGCCCGCCCTCGACCGGCACCCGGCGCAGCCCCGCTTCCTGGAGTTTTTCGACGAGATGGGTCGCCATCGCCTCGATATGGCGGTCGGCGAGCCCGGAGGCGATGATCATGCAATCGGCGAAACTCGCCCGGCCGCGCAGATCGAGAGTGACGATGTCTTCCGCCTTGTCGTCCTCGAGACTGGCGCAGATCAGTGCCACCAGCCGCTCATAGGCGGGCGGCGAGGGTTTGCGCCGCGCCCTTGTCTTCGCGGAGGCTTTGCCTTGGATTGGGGCGGGGGAGGCTTTGGCCGCCGCCCTGGAGGGGGCTTCCTTGGCCGGGGCGCGTTCCACCTCGCCGTGGAAGGGCTCGGCGGCCGCTTTGGGTCTCCCCCTCGCCGGAGCGCGGGACGTCTGGGGCGGCGCCGAGGAAGACATGGCCGCCGACTTGGCCGCTTCTGCCGGGCGCCTGCCCGGCCGCGCGGGGGTTTGCGGCGACCGCGTCTCGGCGCTCTTCGCTTTCGGCAGCGACGCGGCTTTCGCCCCGACCGCGCTCTTCCTCGGCATTTGGGCCCCGGCGATTTCAACCTTTGCGTTTTTGACCTTGGCGGTCTTGACCTTCGCGGTTCTGGCCTCGGCGGGCGCCGCTGCGGGGGCGCGTTTAGCGGGAGAGCGTTCGGGGGGAGAGGCGGTCTTCTTCCGCGACTGTTTCAGGGAAGGGCTGCGGCCAGTTTCAGAGCGCGGCGCGGCCGCAGGGCGGCGGCGCGCGCCGGCTCCGCCGCGGCGTGAGGACGTGCTGGCGATGGCGAACCTCCTTTGCTGGCATGAGACGGAGTCGAGGGAACAGGAAAAGGCGGGCTTGCCCGTCCCGTAGGCTCTCCCCGGCGGAGCGCGGTGGCCGAAAGCGGGCTGGTCGGCCCCTTGAGGAAAACCCAGACGGGGGGATCGAGCCTCGCAAGAATGGGGGCCATGCGGGCCGGCCGCAGCCCCCGCCGGATCGTCTTGGCGAAGAGCGAGGCCCGCGCCCGCCGCCGGTAGCCGGGGCGCGGATAGATGGCGAGCGGGATGCGGCGGAGCAGTCCCCGCCAGTTCTTCCAGCGGGGAAGCTCGGGCAGGAGATCGGCCCCCATCAGGAAGACGAAACGCGCCCGCGGGAAGAGCTGGCGCAGCCGTTTCACCGTATCCGCCGTGTGCACCGTGCCGAGGCGGCGCTCGATGGCGCTGGCGATGATCCGCCTGCCATCGGCGAGACGCTGAGCCGAGGCGAGACGGGCGGCGAAAGGCGCGAGTTCGGCGGGGGGCTTGAGCGGATTGCCGGGCGAGACGAGGAGCCAGACCTGATCGAGCCCGAGCCGGCGCAGGCTCTCGCGGGCCACCAGCAGATGGCCGGGATGGGCCGGGTTGAACGAGCCGCCGAGCAGCCCCACCCGCATCCGGTAACGATGGCCGAACCGCGGCACGTCCCGCGCGGCG
>KN174053.1:14239-19009 GCA_000759655.1 Acidicaldus organivorans
CCAACGCTCGCGTTCACGGCCGGATCTGTCCCTCGCCGCGCACGACGTAGCGGAAGGTGGTGAGCTGTTCGAGGCCGATCGGGCCGCGGGCGTGGATCCGCCCGGTGGCGATCCCGATCTCGGCGCCGAAGCCGAACTCGCCGCCATCACAGAACTGGGTGGAGGCGTTCCACATCGCCACCGCGCTGTCGATGCGGCGGAGGAAGGTCTCGGCCACGGCGCGATCCTCGGTGATGATCGCCTCGGTGTGCGAGCTTCCATGCCGCGCGATGTGATCGAGCGCCTCCTCGAGGCCGGAGACGACCTTCACCGAGAGCACCGCATCGAGCCACTCGGTATGGAAATCGGCCTCCGTTGCGGGGGGAAGCTCGGGGCAGATCGCCCGCGCCCGCGGATCGGCGCGGAAGCTGCAGCCGAGCGCGGCGAGATCGGCGATGATGAGGGGGAGCAAGCGGGGCGCGATCGCTTCATCAATGAGCAGCGTCTCGGTCGCCCCGCAGATGCCGGGCCGGCGCATCTTGGCATTGGCCACCACCCGGCGCGCCATGTCCGGATCGGCGGCTTCGTGCACATAGGTGTGGCACAGCCCCTCGGCGTGGGCGAGGACGGGGACGCGCGATTCGGCGAGCACCCGCTCGACCAGGCTCTTGCCCCCGCGCGGGATGAGGAGGTCGATCAGACCGCTCGCCGCGAGCATCGCGCCGACATAGGCGCGGTCGGTGGCCGGAACGAGGGCGATCGCCGCCTCGGGAAGCCCCGCCTCGCGCACGCCCTCAAGCAGCGCCTCGTGGATGGCGAGCGCGCTGCGCAGGCTTTCCGAGCCCCCGCGCAGGATCACCGCATTGCCCGATTTGAGGCAGAGCGCGGCGGCATCTGCGCCGACATTGGGGCGGCTCTCATAGATCATGCCGATCACCCCGATCGGCATGCTTATGCGCGAGATCTCGAGCCCGTTGGGCCGCGTCCATGAGGCGAGCACGCGGTTGAGCGGATCGGGCAGCGCGGCAACCGTCTCGAGCCCCGAAGCGATCGCCTCGATCCGGGCCTCGTTCAGGCGAAGCCGGTCGAGAAAGGCGGCCGAGCCCCGAGCCTCGGCGCAGTCCGCCGCATTGGCCGCAAGGATCGCCCCGCGCCGTTCGCGAAGCGCCCGCGCCGCGGCCACCAGCGCCGCATTGCGCGCCGCGACGGGGGTGGTGGCGAGGATCTTGGACGCTGCCCGCCCCGCCCGCGCCGCTTCCGCAACCCAACGCGCCGCCCTCTCCGCCTCCGGCGCCGGAGCGAGGCTCAAACCTGCGGCAGGATCGTGGTTCATCGCGTCTCCTCCATCCGCGCCCATCTTGCCATCAAGCGCGGGGTCAAAACAACACGAGATCGTCGCGATGGATCATCTCGTCGCGCCCGCGCCAGCCGAGGATCTTCTCGATCTCCGAGGACTGGCGGCCCTTGATGCGCTCCGCATCCTCGCTCGCGTAAGCGGAGAGGCCGCGGCCGATGATCTGGCCCTGCGGGTTGCGGATGAGGACGAGATCGCCCCGCTCGAACTTGCCTTCCACCGCCACCACCCCGGCGGGCAACAAGGAGCTTCCCCGCTCGAGCGCCCGCACCGCCCCCTGATCGATGGTGAGGGTGCCCATCGGCATCAGCCCCCCCGCCAGCCAGCGCTTGCGGGCCGAACGCCCGTCGCCGGCGGCGAGGAACCAGGTGGCCCGTCCCCCCTCGGCGAGGCGGCGAAGCGGATGGAGCTCCTTGCCGGGCGCGATCGCCATGGTGCAGCCGGCGGCGGTGGCGATGCGGGCGGCGGCGAGTTTGGTGCGCATGCCACCGGAGGAGTAGCCGGGGGGCGGATCGCCCGCCATCGATTCGATCTCCGGGGTGATCGCCGGTACCACCGGCACGTGCGCCGCATCGGGATGAAGGCGCGGATCGGCGGTATAGAGCCCGTCGATGTCGGAGAGCAGGATGAGCTGCTGGGCGCTGATCATGGCGGCGACGCGCGCGGCGAGCCGGTCATTGTCGCCGAAGCGGATCTCGGCGGTGGCGACCGTGTCATTCTCGTTGATCACCGGCACCGCGCCGAGTTCGAGCAGGGTGGTGAGCGTGGCGCGCGCGTTAAGGTAGCGGCGGCGATCCTCGGTATCCTCAAGGGTGAGCAGCACCTGGGCGGCGGTGAGCCCCTCCGCGCCGAGCGCCTCGCTCCAGGCCTGGGCGAGGCGGGTCTGCCCGCCCGCGGCGGCGGCCTGTTTCGCTTCGAGCCGCAGCTTGCGCCGCGGTCGGGCAGATCCGCCTCGCTCCAGGCCTGGGCGAGGCGGATCTGCCCGACCGCGGCGGCGGCCTGTTTCTCTTCGAGCCGCAGCTTGCGCCGCGAGAGCCCGAGCGCGTGACGGGCGAGCGCAATCGCGCCGGAGGAGACGACGATCACCTCCGCCCCCTCGCGGCGGAGCCAGGCGAGGTCGGCGACCAGTGCAGCGAGCCAGCGACTCCGCACCGCCGCCCGTTCCGGATCGACGATGAGGGCGCTGCCGATCTTGACGACGAGCCGTCCCTCGCGGGCAAGCGATGGGCTCATGCCGCCTGCTCGCGCCGCCGCTCGGCGATGACGGCGAAGACCGCCTCGGCGAGGGCGGCGAGCCCCTCTCCGGTTTGGGCCGAGATCACGTGCACGAAGCGCCCGCTCGCCCGCTCGAGCGCGCGCCGCCGCGCGCTCCGCGCCTGGGGCGAGAGGAGGTCGGCCTTGTTGAGGACGACGAGTTCGGGCTTTTCGGCGAGTCCCTGGCCGTAGTGGAGGAGTTCCTCGCGCAGATGGCGGTAGCGGGCGGCGACGTCGCCCTCCGCCCCGTCGATGAGATGGACGAGGACGGCGCAGCGCTCGAGATGGCCGAGGAAGCGCGTCCCGAGCCCCACGCCCTGATGGGCGCCCTCGATCAGACCGGGGACGTCGGCGAGCACGAAGCTCCTAAGATCGTCGAGCCGCACCACGCCGAGCTCAGGATGGAGTGTGGTAAAGGGGTAGTCGGCGATCTTGGGATGGGCAGCGGAAAGCGCGGCGAGCAGGCTCGACTTCCCGGCATTGGGATAGCCGAGCAGCCCCGCTTCGGCGATGAGCTTGAGGCGGAGCCAGACCCAGGCTTCCTCGCCGGGGAAACCGGGCGTGGCGTGACGCGGGGCGCGGTTGGTGCTCGACTTGAAATGGGCGTTGCCGAAGCCGCCATCGCCCCCCTTGAGCAGCACGACGCGCTGGCCGGGCCGGACGAGGTCGGCGAGCACCGTCTTCTTGTCGTCGGCGAGAATGACGGTGCCGACCGGCACCCGGATGATGAGCGGCGGCGCATCCCTGCCCTTGCGGTCGTCGCCTGCCCCGTTGCCGCCCTTGGCGGCGCGGAAATGCTGCGTGTAGCGGAAGTCGATCAGGGTGTTGAGACTGGGGTCGGCCTCGAACACGATGTCGCCGCCCCGTCCGCCATCGCCGCCATCGGGGCCGCCGCGGGGGATGAACTTCTCGCGCCGGAAGGCGATGACGCCGTCGCCGCCATCGCCCGAGCGCAGATAGATCTTGGCCTCATCGAGAAACTTCATGGCCGTGGTCACCCAAAAACAAAGAGGGGCAGGCTTCCGCCGCCCCTCCTTTCAACCGGCCGCAAGGGGCGGCCTATTCGGCCGCTTCCGCCACCGCTGGGGCCGCCGGTTCGACCGAGACGTAAACCCGCGACTCGGCCTTGCGTTCGAACTTCACCCGGCCATCGACCAGGGCGAAGATCGTGTGATCGCGCCCCAACCCGACATGAGCACCCGGGCGGAACTTGGTGCCGCGCTGACGGACGATAATGTTGCCCGCCCGCACCGCCTGGCCGCCGAACTTCTTCACACCAAGCCTGCGGCCCGCGCTGTCGCGGCCGTTGCGGGAAGACCCGCCTGCTTTCTTGTGGGCCATGAGGGACCTCCTCTATTGGGTTGCGCGTCAGGCGCGCCGGATGGCCTCGATGCGGAGCACCGTCACCGCCTGGCGGTGGCCATGCTTGCGCCGGCTGTTCTTGCGCCGCCGCTTCTTGAAAACGATCACCTTGGGCAGGCGCTCCTCGCTGAGCACCCGCGCCTCGACCGCCGCGCCGGGCACCACCGGGGCGCCCACCGCCACGCCCGCCTCGTCGCCGAGCGAGAGGACTTCCTCGAAAGTCACCGTCTCACCCGCCGCGACGGGAAGTTTCTCCACCTTGAGAACCGCGTTGGGCTCGACGCGATACTGCTTGCCACCGGTGCGAATGACTGCGAACATCTCTTTCCCCGAAACACGAAGGCGCCGCTCGGGACCATCGCCCAAGCCAGCCGCCCTCACTTCCTAGCGCCGCCGCGCGGAGCGTCCTTAGGCCCCCTTCCCTTTCCTGTCAATCGCCTCCTCCCCGCCCCTTCTCCTCGATGACGGGGGGCGGGACTTCCCGCAGCCGTGCCGAAAGCAGCGGATCGTTGCGCAGCATCTCGGAAAGCGCCTGCCCGCTCCCTTGGGTATCGGGGACGAGGATGAGACCGCGCGGGCTTCCCTGCCGTCCGGAGGCGAGCTCGCGAAGAAGGGCGGCGAGCGCCAGCGCCGCCGCGCTACGCGGGGCGCAGCAGAAACAGACCACTCCCACCGGGTGGCGCCGCCGCTCGGCGCGCGGCAGGCGGGTGAGCGGCGGGACGGGGCTCGGCGCCTCTCCCTCGACGATCACCGCCCATCCCACGGGCGGGGGGCCAGCAAGACGGGTGATGGCGATGGGAAGGCGGGGGTCGGCAGAGGGG
>KN174054.1:0-351 GCA_000759655.1 Acidicaldus organivorans
ATCCCGCCCGCACCAACCGCGCCCTCCTCGCCCTCGCCCATTGGGCGGAGCGCTACACCCCCTTCATCGCCCTCGAGGGCGAGGACGAACTGCTGCTCGACATCGGGGGAAGCCTCGCCCTCTTTGGCAGCGCCGCAGCTCTCGCCGCCGATCTCCGCGCCCGGCTCCCCAGCTGGATCAGCGCCGCCGCCATCGCCGCAGCCTCCACCCCGGCCGCCGCCCACGCCCTCGCCCGTTCGCCCACCGCCCGGCAGGCGCCCCTCATCGCCGGCGAAGCGGAGAGAGCGCTGCTCGCTTCCCTCCCCCTCACCGCCCTCCGCCTCGAGGCGGAGATCAGCGCCGCCCTGCACG
>KN174054.1:444-1940 GCA_000759655.1 Acidicaldus organivorans
GCTTTGGCTTCCACCGTCTCGGCGAGGTGCAAGCCCTGCCACGCGCCGAACTCCGCCGCCGCTTCCCCGCCCAACTCGCCGATGAGCTCGACCGTCTCGAAGGGAAGAGCGCCGAGCCCATCCCCTTCCTCTCACCCCGCCCGCCACGGCGGACCGAAGCCCGGTTCCCCGAGCCGCTCCCCGCCGATCCCACTGCTCTCGCCGCGGCGGCAGAACCCCTGCTCGCCCGCCTCACCCCCCCGCTCGCCCAACGCGGCGAAGGGGTGCGCGCTCTCGCCTGCCTCGGCGAAGGACGGGATGGGATCACCCGCTGGGAGGTGCGCCTCGGCCGGGCCGAGGCCGACCCCGCCCGTCTCGTCCGCCTGCTCGAAGAGGCGATGCGTCGCCAAGGCGTCCCGGAAGGGGTGGAGCGGCTCGGCCTCACCCTCCTCCGCACCGAACCTTTGCCGCCCCATCAGCCCGCCCTGCCCGGCAGCGACGGAGAGCGGGAGGAGATGAGCGAAGGCCTCCGCCTCCTCCTCGAACGCCTCGGCCAGCGCTTCGGAGAAGGAACAGTGACCCGCATCACCCCTCGCCCCAGCCAGATCCTCGAGACCAGCTTCCGCCGCTGCTCCGCCTTCGACCCGGAAGCCGGCTCCGCGTCCTTCCCCCACCGGCCCTATCCGCTTCGCCTGCTACCCCGCCCCGAACCGGTCGAGGTCATCGCCCTCCTCCCCAATCATCCCCCCGCCCAGTTCACCTGGCGCGGGATACGCCACCGGGTGCGCGCCGCCGAGGGACCGGAGCGGGGCGGGGCGGAGTGGTGGGAGGACGGCACCCCCGGCTGGGTGCGCGACTATTTCCACATCGAGGATGAGACCGGCGTCCGCTTCTGGCTCTGCCGCGAGGCCCAGCTCACCACGGAGACCCCGCGCTGGCAGTGGCGGCTGATCGGCTTCGGCTGAGGGAAAGATGCAGGCGGTAGAGCTCGAGATCACCACCTGCCACTCCTTCCTGCGCGGCGCCTCCCAGCCCGAGGAGTTGGTCCACACCGCCGCCACCCTCGGCTACGCGGCAATCGCTCTCACCGACCACGCCTCGCTCGGCGCCCTGCCCCGCGCCTGGCGCGCCGCCCAGGACGCCGGCATCCGCCTCCTCACCGGGGTGCGGCTCACCCTCACCGACGGCACCCCCCTCCTCCTCTATCCCGCCGACCGCGCCGCCTATGGCGCACTCTGCCGCCTCCTCACCCAAGGCTACGCCAAGGGGGACAAGACTGAACCCCGCCTGGCTTGGGAGGATCTCGACCTCTCTGCCCGGCTCTACGCCATCCTCCTCTCTCCCGCCGAGGGAAGCCCGGAAGAGCTTCCGGCGGAAGCTGCCCTCGCCTGTCTGCGCACCCTCTTCGCCGAACGCGCCTTCCTCGCCCTCACCCCCCGCCTCGGGCCCCGCGAACCAGCCCGCCTCGCCGCTCTCGTCGCCCTCGCCCGCCGCCACCGCCTCCCCCTCATCGCCAC
>KN174055.1:0-685 GCA_000759655.1 Acidicaldus organivorans
CCGCGATGTCGGCGGGGGCGGCGGCGAGGATGGCGGGAAAGGGGGTGATCTCGATCCGCTCGCCGGTGAGCTCGCCGCCTGCGCCGAAATGGCGGACCCACCACACACCGGCATAGGCGGTCTCCCAGATCTCGCTTTCGCCGCCGACGCTGAGCCGGGCTTCGACTTCGCCCCGTCCGAGAGCGCGCGCGAGCGCGTCCCGCTCCGCCTCTCCCATCGGCAGGCCGAGGAGGTCGATCGCCGCCTCCCTGCCGTTCTGGGCGAGGGCGGAAAGATGCGCGGCGATTTCGGCAAGCAGGCTCCCCACCAGGGACGCCGGAGGAAACGCGGCGGGTGCTGCGGATGGAGGCACGGAGGGGGCTTGGGCGCGGGCGCTCATGCGACGCCCCAGCGGGCGAGCAGCCGGCGCACCGCGGCAGAGGCGCAGGGAATGGCGGCGTTCACCGCCGCGCTCGGCTCAAGCCCCCAGCCGGTCGAGGCGGGCTGGATGCCGATCAGCGCCTTGCGCCGGGGCTCGCGCCCGGTGAGCTTGGCCGCGGCGATGAGGTCGGCCAGCGCAACCTCATGGGCGGTGCGCTTGGGTCCAGAGAGCATCCGCTCCATCTCCGCCCCTTCGAAGACCCGCACCTCCCCTGGCCTTACGCCCATTTCCGCCGCGTCGATGGCGATGAGGGCGGAGGCGGCC
>KN174055.1:784-862 GCA_000759655.1 Acidicaldus organivorans
TCGATCTCCACGAGGAGGCCAAGCCCGATCGTGCCGCCGTCCCGCAGCACCACCCGCTCCCCCCACCCGGCCGCCTCC
>KN174055.1:987-1496 GCA_000759655.1 Acidicaldus organivorans
TCCCATCATCGCCGAGCAGCGTATTGCCGAGGCCGAGAATAAGCGTCGGCGCGGGAGCGACCGCCGCCGGGACGGCTGCAAGGGAGGCCTTCGGTCGCCTGAGCGGTGCAGCCATTGGTGACGCCCTCCTTTCCCCCCTCGCTGCTCCGCACCCGGCCCTTTGCGTCGTGCCGCGCGCCAGCCCAAGGGTTTTTTTCTAATTCAGCGGTTTGCGCTCCCTGGGACTACGCACCTTGGGGGTTTGCGCAACTTTACGTCGTGAAAATCCGCCGTTTCATTGATTTGAGTCAACTTTCTCCCCGGTGAATGGGATAATGATTTCAAGGAAAGGGAGGATGGCGATGTGTCTCGGCGTTCCGATGCAGGTGCTCGAAATCGACGGGCTGACGGCGCGCTGCACGGCGAAGGGCATCGAGCGCCGGGTGAGCCTCTTCCTCCTCCAGCACGAAACGATCGCCCCGGGCGATCACGTGGTGGTCCACGTGGGTTATGCCATCCAGAAAATCGCC
>KN174055.1:1538-2784 GCA_000759655.1 Acidicaldus organivorans
CCATCTGCCAGGCCCTCCTCGGCGAGGTCACCCGCATCGCTGCCCAGCGCGGCGCCGGCGAAGTGACCTCGATCGTGGTCTCGGTGGGGCCGCTCTCGGGGGTAGAGCCCGGGCTGCTCTCGCGCGCATTCGAGGTGGCGCGCGCCGGATCGATTGCCGCCCGCGCCGGTCTCGTCATCGAACCTGCCCCGCTCGTCGTCCGCTGCCGCGAATGCGGGGCGGAAGGCGAGGCTGCGCCCCAGGCCCTGCTCTGCCCAAGCTGCGGCGGCTGGCGCGTTGACGTCGTCTCGGGCGACGACCTCCTGCTCCGCCAACTGACCCTCACGCCCCTGCCGGAGAGCGCGCGAGACGAAGGCGGCGAAGAGGCGGGCGCGGGGAACGAAGAGGGAGGAAGCGAATATGTGTGAACATTGCGGATGCGCAACGACGCCGGGGCGGGTGCACATTCACCACGGCGATCCCGTCCATGACCGGAACCACGTCCATCATCACGAAGAGACGGGTCATGAAGCGGCGGGCACCGCGCACCCGCAGGCGCCCTCTGCCCCAGCCGGCCCGCTTCACGACCCCGCGACGCTCGGCGTGGTCCGCCATCTGCTCGCCGCCAATGAACGGGAGGCGGCGCACAACCGCGCACATTTCGACGCCCACGGCGTGCTCGCGGTCAATCTGATGTCCGCGCCCGGCTCCGGCAAGACGAGCCTGCTCGAGGCCACCCTCGACGCGCTCGGCGGGCGGTACCGGATCGCCGTCATCGAAGGGGATCTCGAAACAGAGAACGATGCGGCGCGCATCCGCGCCAAAGGCGTTCCCGCCGTGCAGATCACCACCGGCGAGGCCTGCCACCTCGATGCGGCGATGGTGCATGAGGCGCTGCACGGCCTCGATCTCGACGGGCTCGACATCCTCTTCATCGAGAATGTCGGCAATCTCGTCTGCCCCGCCTCCTTCGACCTCGGCCAGCACGCCGACGTGGTGCTGCTCGCCACCACCGAAGGCGATGACAAACCGGCGAAATATCCGGTGATGTTCCGCACCGCCGATCTCGTGCTGATCGCGAAGGCCGATCTCCTCCCCGTGCTCGACGACTTCTCGCCGGCGCGGGCCGAAGCGCATCTCCGCCGCCTCGCCAACGCCGCCCCCCTCTTCACCGTCTCCGCCCGCCGCCCCGCCTCGCTCGCTCCCTGGATCGGCTGGTTGGAGGCCCGTCTCGCCGAGATCCGGCGCGGCCCCGCCGCCGCTTCCC
>KN174056.1:0-7251 GCA_000759655.1 Acidicaldus organivorans
CGCCCCTCCCTCCCCGCGCCTCGTCCCTGCCGCCCTGCCATGCAGGGGGAGCCGAGCCTCCGCCTTTCCCCCACACGCCGTTCCTGCTCTAAACTGGACGCCATGAACCAGGGCGTGATGAAACCGGATGGGGGGCCGGTGCAAACGGATGTCGCGATCATCGGGGCGGGGCCGGTTGGGCTCTTCGCCGTCTTCGCCTGCGGCATGGTGGGGCTGAGGACCGCGGTGATCGACGCCCTCCCCGGCCTCGGTGGGCAATGCACCGCGCTCTATCCGGAAAAGCCGATCTATGACATCCCGGCCCATCCCGAGATCACCGGGCGCGGCCTGATCGGCGCGCTCGAGCGCCAGATCGCCCCCTTCGCCCCCTTGATCCGGCTCGGCGAGCGCGTCGTGGCGCTCCGCGGCGCGGCGGGGGATTTCCACCTCACCACCGACAAAGGCGCGGAGATCGCCGCCCGAGGGGTGATCCTCGCCGCCGGGGCGGGCGCCTTCGGGCCGAACCGCCCGCCGCTGCCCGGTCTCGCCGCGTTCGAGGCCACCGGGAGCGTCCTCTATCTGGTCGATGATCCGGAGCGGCTGCGCGGCAAGCGGGTGGTGATCGCCGGGGGCGGCGATTCTGCCCTCGACTGGGCGCTCGCCCTGCGCGGAGTGGCGGCCTCCCTCACCCTCGTCCACCGCCGCGGCCGCTTCCGCGCCCTCCCCGCCCAGGAAGAGGAGCTCCGCCGCGCGGCGGCGCGGGGCGAGATCGCGCTCCGCGTCCCCTTCCAGCTCGCCGCCCTGCACGGGGCTTCGGGGCGGCTCGAAGCGGTGGAGATCGCCTCGCTGGAGGGCGGGCGTGAGTTCCTTCCCGCCGATCACCTCCTCGCCTTCTTCGGACTTGCCGCCGATCTCGGCCCGATCGCCCAATGGGGGATCGAACGCGAGGGGGCCCAGATCCCGGTCGATCCGGCGCGGATGGAAACCTCGCGTCCCGGCGTCTTCGCCATCGGCGACGTCGCGCTCTATCCCGGCAAGCTCAAACTGATCCTGCAAGGCTTCAGCGAGGCGGCGGTGGCCGCCCGCGCCCTCTACGCCCTGATCCACCCCGACCGGCCGCTCCATCAGGCCTATTCCACCACCACCGGCATCCCGCCCCTGCCCCCCACCCCTTTTCGATCCGAAACGGAGGCGACGGCATGAGTTCCCCCTCGTCCCACCCCTGGCGCGGCTCGCTTTCGGAAGCGATCGGCCGCACGCCGCTCATCCTGCTCCGCGGCCCCTCGCAGGCGACCGGCTGCACCATTCTCGGCAAGTGCGAGTTCATGAACCCGGGCGGCTCGGTGAAGGACCGCGCCGCGCTCGCCATCATCGATGACGCCGAACGCAAGGGCCTGCTCAAGCCGGGAGGGGTGATCGTCGAGGGCACCGCCGGCAATACCGGGATCGGCCTCACCCTGGTCGGCAATTCGCGCGGCTACCGCACCATCATCGTCATGCCGGAGACGCAGAGCCAGGAGAAGATCGACTTCCTGCGCATGATCGGGGCCGATCTCCGCCTCGTCCCGGCCAAGCCCTATCGCGATCCCGGCAATTACGTGCATGTCTCGCGCCGTCTCGCCGAGGAGATGGGCGGGTTCTGGGCCAACCAGTTCGACAATATCGCCAACCGCGAGGGCCATCGCCGCACCACCGGCCCCGAGATCTGGGAGGAGACGGAAGGCGCGGTCGATGCCTTCACCTGCGCCTGCGGCACCGGCGGCACGCTCGCCGGCGTGGCCCTCGCCCTCAAGGAGCGCAACCCGAAGGTGAGAATCGTGCTTGCCGACCCCGAGGGGAGCGCCCTCTATTCCTGGGTGAAGACAGGCGAACTCAGCCTCTCCGGGAGCTCGATCACCGAGGGGATCGGCCAGTCGCGCGTCACCGCCAATCTCGAGGGCGCGCCGATCGATGACGCGGTCAGGATCGGAGACGCGGAGGCGCTCGAGGTCATCTTCCGCCTCCTCATCGAGGAGGGGCTCTCGGTGGGCGGCTCCTCGGGGATCAACGTCGCGGCGGCGATGGCGGTGGCGCGGATGATGGGTCCCGGGCATACCATCGTCACCGTGCTCTGCGATGGCGGGGCGCGCTACCAGTCGAAACTGTTCAATCCCGGTTTCCTGCGCGCCAAGACCCTTCCCGTTCCGCCCTGGCTCGCGGCGACACCCGCCGCGTCCTGAAAAAGCTCTTCCGCCGGGCGAAGCCTTCGCTCCCCTCCCTCATGCCCCACGCCCTCATGCCCCCGCCGCAGGCCCCGCTCAGGAGGCGGGGCGGCGGGCCACGCAGGTGGTGCTGGCGTGATCGCTGTCGTTCGCGGCATAGACCGCGGTGGGCCCGCTGTCGATGAAGGTCACCGAGGCGTCGCGATAGACGGTGCCGGTGGCGTCGTGCGAGACCTCGGGCAGCATCCGCACCTGGCCGATCGGATCGGCGACCTCCACCCGGTGCGCCGCCTCGTCATAGGTCGCCGTAAGCCGCATGCCGTGATTGCACTCATAGCGCACCACCCGCTCCGGGCCTGTGCAGGCGGCCAGGGCGAGAAAGGGAAAAACCGCGGCGATCAGGGCAGAGCGAAGCTTCATGACGGGCGTCTTTCCGGAAAGAGGGCACGAAGGAAGGCTCGGAACCCGCTCCATTGCTGGGCGAGATAGGAGCCCGAGACCAGCGCCTCATCGGCGGTCGGATCGCCGGGGGGCCCTGGGCGGGCGGTGAACCGGGCGGGGCCGTGCAGCATGTCCCAGAAGGGGAACACCGCGCCGTAATTGCAGCTCCGCGCCCCTGCCGCCGGAATGGCATGGTGGGTGCGGTGGAAGAGTGGCGAGATCAGGAGCCGGTCGCCGAGCCAGCCGAAGGAGAGCCGGGTGTTGGCGTGCGAGAGGCTTTCGAGGAAGCGGAGCACGAGGACGAGGAGCGGAAACTGGAGCGGCGGCACGCCGATGAGGAGCGCGATCGCGCCGAACCAGAGGGCGGCGATGAAATCGTCGAGCAGATGGTTGCGGTCATCGGACCAGAAACTCATCTGCCGCTGCGCATGATGGAGCGCATGGAGCGCATACCACCAGTCGAAACGGTGCGAGAGCCGGTGCCGCCAGTAATCGGCGTAATCGAGGATCAGCGCATAGAGGAGGAAGGTGAGATAGGGATGGCCGAGAAGGCCCGGGATGAGGCGCTCGAGCGTGGGGGGAACATAGCCGTGATCGGCGAGCCAGGCGCGGAATTCGGCCTGGACGGTAAAGAAGAGGACGAAGGCGATGAGGGGCAAAAGCCCCACCCGGGCGAGCAGCGTATAGAAGACATCGACCGCGACGGCCCGGCGGTCCGGCCAGCGCTCGATGGGATAGAAGCGTTCGAGGGGGAGGCAGATCGCATACATCAGCCCGACCTGCACCGCGCCATAGACGACGAAGAGGGCCCAGCCATAGGCGAGTTCCTCCCAGCGCATCAGGCCGGTATGCCAGAGGAAGGGGATGGCGAGGTTTTCGGCAAGCCACCCCGCGGCGGTATCGAGCGGATCCATCACTCCGCCCTCCCCACCGCGCGGGCCAAGGCGTCATGGGTGTTGAGCCAGATCCCGTGCGGCGACCGCCCTACCTTGATCACCTGATAATCGCCGCTCTCCGGATCGAGCACCGCCACGCTGTGGGCGAAGCGACGGGTGATCCAGATCCGCCCGTCGGGGGCGAAATCGAGATCGTCCGGCCCGCCGGGAAGCCTGATCTCGCGGCGGACGGTGAGGGTCGCGGCATCCAGGAAGGCGAGCGTGCCATCGACCCGGTTGGTGACGATCACCGTCCTGCCATCGGGGGTGAGGAAGAGATTGTGCGCGCCCCGTCCGGTATGGACGCGCTCGAGAAGCCGCCCCGTCGCGGGATCGATCACCGCCACCCCATCCGCTCCCATCACGCCGACGAGGAGCCGGCCGCGGAGCCAGAGCACCCCGGCCGGCGTATCCCCGACCGGCGTCTCCCATATCACGCGCCCCGAGGCCGTGTCGATCGCGGCAAGCCGGTTGGTCTGCTGCAGGGTGATGTAGGTGACGCGCGAGTCGGGAGAGAAATTGATGTGGCTCGGCATGGCCGAGATGGGGACGCGGTAGAGCAGCCGGTAGGTCCCCGCCTCGTAGATATCGACCTGGTTGCGGGCAAGCCCGGTGACGACGAGGAGGTGCCCGTCGGGGCTGAACTGGAGCTGGTAGGGATCGGTGATGGAAAGGCGCCGCTTGAGCGCCCCACTCACCGGATCGAGGAAGAAGATCTCGTTGCCGGCGCTGTCGCCCACCAGGAGTTCGCGATGATCAGGCGAGAGCGCCATGTGGTGCGGCTCGCGCAGCACCGGGATGCGGCTCACCTCCCGCTCCGTCTTCACATCGACGAGGCTGATCGCCGCCTCCGCCGAATCGAGGACGAAGGCGAGCTCCTCGGCGCGCGCAGGAAGGCTCGCGCCAAGCACGAGGGCTGCGGCGAGACCGAGGCAGCGGGAGATAAGGCGGGGGGAGCTGAGGCGGGGGGAAAGGCCGCCGATGAGCGCTTTGCGACGCAAGCGGCCGTGGCATGGGAAGCAAAGGGGGCGGGAAAAGACTTGCATGGACGTCAACCTCTTCGGGCTCAAACGGGGCGAGGCGGGGCAGTGGCGCCTTAAGATGCATTTTCAATAAAGCTTTGGCAAGCGCTCCACCGGGAGCAAGGCGAGCTTAGCCTCAAATGTCGAGATTGGCTACCTTCAAGGCGTTGCTCACGATGAACTCGCGCCGCGGCTCGACCACCTCGCCCATCAGCGTGCTGAATATCTGATCGGCCTCCTCGGCGTCGCTGATCTTCACCTGCAGGAGGGTGCGGGTCTTCGGATCGAGCGTGGTCTTCCACAGCTGCTCGGGGTTCATCTCGCCAAGCCCCTTGAAGCGCTGGATGGTAAGCCCCTTGCGCCCCTGGGCGAGGATGCGGCTGAACGCCTGATGCGGCCCCACCACCTCCGCCTGGTCGCGCTCGAGCTCGAGCCGGGCGGGGGCGGCGAAACGCTCGCCGAGCCAGGCGGCGCGTTCGGCGAGCCAGCGCGCCTCGGCGCTGCGCAGCAGGGCGGCGCTCAAGACGTGGGTCTCGGCGAGCCCGGCGCGGCGGAGGTGAAGGACGAGCTCGGCGCGCGCCCCCTCGCCCCGCCGCTCGAGCCCCACCGCCTCCACGCCGGGAAGACGGGCGGCGAGACGGGCGGCGAGCGCCTCCCGCGCGCTCTCTTCCGCCCAAGATTCGGCGCTGAGCGCCCCCTCGACGGCGAGGCGCTCGAGGAGGTCGAGCGGCGCGCCCTGGGCGAGGCGCTCGAGGCGGTGGGAGGCCTCGCGGAAGAAGCGGACTTCCTCGGCGAGCGCCTCCCCTTCGAGACTGCGGCCATCGGCGTAGGTGAGCCGGGCGCGGGCGAGCGCCCGCTCGAGCAAAAACGCTTCAAGCGCGGCGTCGTCCTTGAGGTAGCGCTCCTCCTGGCCGCGCTTGGCGCGATAGAGCGGCGGCTGGGCGATGAAGAGATGGCCGCGCTCGATCAGCTCCGGCATCTGGCGGAAGAAGAAGGTGAGCAGGAGGGTGCGGATATGGGCGCCGTCCACGTCGGCGTCGGTCATGATGATGATGCGGTGGTAGCGGAGCTTCGAGATGTCGAAGCCGCCCTGGTCGGGATCGTTGCGCCCGATGCCGGTGCCGAGCGCGGTGATCAGCGTCCCCACCTCGGCCGAGGAGAGCATGCGGTCGAAGCGGGCCCGCTCGACGTTGAGGATCTTGCCCTTGAGGGGGAGGATCGCCTGGAACTTGCGGTCGCGCCCCTGCTTGGCCGAGCCGCCCGCCGAGTCGCCCTCGACGATGAAGATCTCCGCCTTGGCCGGATCGCGCTCCTGGCAGTCGGCGAGCTTGCCGGGCAGGGTGGAGACGTCGAGCACGCCCTTGCGGCGGGTGAGCTCGCGCGCCTTGCGCGCCGCCTCGCGCGCCGCCGCCGCATCGAGCACTTTCTGGACGACGAGGCGGGCTTCCTTGGGATGGGTCTCGAACCAGTGGGCGAGCGCCTCGGCCACCACCGACTGCACCACCGGCTGGACCTCGGAGCTCACCAGCTTGTCCTTGGTCTGCGAGGAGAATTTGGGATCGGGCACTTTCACCGAGAGCACCGCGGTGAGCCCCTCGCGCATGTCCTCGCCGGTGAGCGGCGGGACGTCCTTGCGCCCGAGCCCCTCGACATAGCGGGTGATCACCCGGGTGAGCGCGGCGCGGAAGCCCGCGAGATGGGTGCCGCCGTCGCGCTGGGGGATGTTGTTGGTGAAGCAGAGCACGGTCTCGTGGTAGCTGTCGTTCCACGAGAGGGCGAACTCGACCTTGATCCCCTCCTCCGTCGCCGCGGCATGGGCGATGGGCGGGGAAAAGAGGGGCGTCTTGGCCCGCTCCAGCCAGGAGACGAAGGCGCGCACGCCGCCTTCATAGTGGAATTCCGTCTCCTGGGGCGGCACGTGGCGCTCATCGGCGAGATGGATGGCCACCCCGGAATTGAGGAAGGCGAGCTCGCGCAGCCGCCGCTCGAGGACTGCGGCGTCGAACTCGGTCTGGCTGAAGACCTCGGGGTCGGGCTTGAAGGTGACTTCGGTGCCGGTGGGCTCCGCGGAGGGGCCGATCTCGCGCAACGGCGCTTCCGCCTCGCCGCGGCGGAAGCGGATGAAATATTCGCGCCCGTTGCGCCAGATGCGCACCTCCATCCATTCCGAGAGCGCATTGACCACCGCCGCGCCGACGCCGTGCAGCCCGCCCGAGACCTTGTAGGAATTCTGGTTGAACTTGCCGCCGGCATGAAGCCGCGTCAGCACCACTTCCGCCGCCGAGACCCCTTCCTCGGGATGGATATCGACCGGGATGCCGCGCCCGTCATCGCGCACGGTGAGGCTGCCATCGCCATTGAGGCTCACCCGGATCGAGCGGGCGAAGCCGGCCTGCGCCTCGTCCATGGCGTTGTCGATGATCTCGAAGGCCATGTGGTGGAGGCCCGAGCCGTCATCGGTGTCGCCGATATACATGCCGGGACGCTTGCGCACCGCCTCGAGACCCCTGAGGATCGAGATGGCAGAGGCGTCATAGCCCTCGGCGTCGGGCAGGTTGCGGGCAGGCTCTGACATGCCGGGGAAAACTCCTGTGTGTCTTCCCTTCCATATAGGTTTGCCGCCCGCCTGGCCATAGCCCGCCCCGCCTTCAGCCTGCCCTTCTATAGCCCGAC
>KN174056.1:7324-9949 GCA_000759655.1 Acidicaldus organivorans
CGGCCTTTAGCCCGCCCGCCTCCCGCGCTCCCTCTCCCCGGTCTTCCCTCTCGTCTTCCCTCTTGCCGCGGGCGGGAAAGGGGACTATATGGGCTTTCGATCATTCTCCGTGGTTGCTTCGTGTGGTACTTCGGGGGGTGGCCTTCACGGGCCGCCTTTTTTGTGTTGGACGAGTTCTCAGGATGACGCTCGATCTCGAAAACCGGCTTGCCGCCCTCGTTGCGCCGCGGCTGGCGGCGATGGGCTATGAGCTGGTGCGGGTCGCCATCTCGGGGGGCAACCGGCCGGTGGTGCAGATCATGGCGGAATGGGCGGATGGCCGCCCCTTCGGCCTCGATGACTGCGAAACGATCAGCCACGCCATCGGCGCCCTGCTCGACGTCGAGGACCCGCTGCCGGGGCCGTGGACGCTCGAGGTGAGCTCGCCCGGCATCGACCGTCCGCTCACCCGGGTCAAGGACTGGAACCGTTTCGCAGGCCATCTCGCCCGCGTCGAGCTCGCCGTGCCCGAGGCCGGGCGGCGGCGCTTCGAGGGTATCGTGCTCGGCGCCGACGAGGAGACGGCGCGCCTCAGGCTCGCCGATGGCAGCGAGGCCCGCCTGCCGCACGAGAAGATCCGCCGGGCCAAACTCGTTCTCACCGAGGCGCTGATCGCCGCCTCCGCGCCCGCCCTGCGCGAAAACGGGGCCGAATGAGACTGTTGAGAGGGTGACATGGACATCGCGTCTGGCCGTACCGAACTCCTGCAAGTCGCCGACGCCGTCGCGCGCGAGAAATCGATCGCCCGCGAGGAGGTGCTCGAGGCGATGGAGCTCGCCATCCAGAAGGCGGGGCGGGCCAAATACGGCCATGAGAAGGACATCCGGGCGCGCATCGACCCGCGCACCGGCGAGGTGCAGCTCGCCCGCTACACCGAAGTGGTCGAGGAGGTCGAAAACGAGGCGACCCAGATCCCGCTCGCGGTCGCCCGCAAGATCAAGCCCGACGTCAAGGTCGGCGATTACATCGTCGATCCGCTGCCGCCGATCGATTTCGGCCGCATCGCCGCGCAGACCGCAAAGCAGGTGATCGTGCAGAAGGTGCGCGAATACGAGCGCAAGCGGCAGTATCTCGAATACAAGGACCGGGTCGGCGAGATCGTCAACGGCATCGTCAAGCGCACCGAGTCGGGCAATCTTTTGGTCGATCTCGGCCGCGCCGAGGCGCTTTTGCCGCGCAAGGAGCTCATCCCGCGCGAGAACTTCAAGAATGGCGACCGGGTGCGGGCCTACATCTTCGAGGTGCGCGACGAGCCGCGCGGGCCGCAGATCCTCCTCTCGCGCACCCATCCCGGCTTCCTCGCCAAGCTCTTCGCCCAGGAAGTGCCCGAGATCTATGACGGCATCATCGAGATCAAGGCGGTGGCCCGCGATCCGGGCTCGCGCGCCAAGATGGCGGTGGTGAGCCGCGACTCCTCGATCGATCCGGTTGGCGCCTGCGTCGGCATGCACGGGGCGCGGGTGAAGGCGGTGGTGGCGGAGCTGCAGGGCGAGAAGATCGACATCATCCCCTGGAGCCCGCAGGCGGCGACCTTCGTGGTCAACGCGCTGGCCCCGGCCGAGGTGACCAAGGTGGTGATCGACGAGGACGCCCACAAGGTCGAGGTGGTGGTGCCCGATGACCAGCTCTCGCTCGCCATCGGCCGGCGCGGCCAGAACGTCCATCTCGCCTCGGCGCTCACCGGCTGGAACATCGACATCCTCTCCGAATCGAAGGAGAGCGAGCGCCGTCAGGAGGAGTTCCGCCAGCGCGCCGGGCTCTTCGTCGAGGCGCTCGCTCTCCTTCGATTCGAAGAGGATGTCGATGTTCCAGCCGGTGAGCGCCGTCAGGAGGAGTTCCGCCAGCGCACCGGGCTCTTCGTCGAGGCGCTCGACGTCGATGACGTGATCGCGGGCCTCCTCGTCACCGAGGGGTTCGAGACGGTGGAGGACCTCGATCACGTCATCGACGTCGAGCGCCTCGACGTCGATGACGTGATCGCGGGCCTCCTCGTCACCGAGGGGTTCGAGACGGTGGAGGACCTCGCCTACACGCCGCTTGCCGAACTCGCCGAGATCGAAGGCTTCGACGAGGACATCGCCGCCGAGCTCAAGCGCCGCGCCGGGGCCCATCTCGGGCGGCGCGCCGCCGAGCTCGAGGCGCGGCGCCAGGAACTCGGGGTGAGCGACGAGCTCGCCGCGCTCGAGGAGCTCTCGCCCGAGTTGCTCGCCGAGGGCGACGAGCAACTCGGGCGAGAGCTCCTCGCGCGCGGCGAGCTCGTCGCTCGCCCCGAGTTCCTGGCGCCGCGCCTCGAGCTCGGCGGCGCCAGGAACTCGGGGTGAGCGACGAGCTCGCCGCGCTCGAGGAGCTCTCGCCCGAGTTGCTCGTCGCCCTCGGCGAGCGCGGCATCCGCACCCTCGACGACCTCGCCGATCTCGCCGCCGACGAGTTGCTCGAGATCACCGGCCCCGGCGAGCGCACGCCGGGGCCGGTGATCTCGGGCAACTCGTCGGTGGCGAGATCGGCGAGCGCGGCATCCGCACCCTCGACGACCTCGCCGATCTCGCCACCGACGAGTTGCTCGAGATCACCGGCCCCGGCGAGCGC
>KN174056.1:9972-11444 GCA_000759655.1 Acidicaldus organivorans
GCCGGCCCGCTGCGCCGTTCGGTGGCAAGCCGGGCCCGTCNACGCCGGAAGAGGCCGAAGCGTGGGCGGCGGCGCTGATCATGAAGGCGCGCGCCCATTGGTTTGCCGAGGAGGGCCATGACGAGGCCCCTCACCCAGACGCCCGCGGATGAGCCTCTTCTCCTCGCCGAACCCGACGGGGCCGGCCCGCTGCGCCGTTCGGTGGCAAGCCGGGCCCGTCTGCCCAAGGAGGGGATGATCCGCTTCGTGGTGAGCCCCGAAGGCGTCCTCACCCCCGATTTCGCCGCCCGGCTCCCGGGGCGCGGGATGTGGGTGGAGGCGGAGGCGGCGAAACTCGCCCAGGCGATCCGGAGCGGGGCCTTCGCCCGCAACGCCCGGCTGGCCCCGGGCGAGCGGCTCGTCATCCCGCCCGATCTCGCGGAGCGGGTGCGCGCGGGGCTCAAGGCCCGCCTGATCGAGACGCTGGGCCTGGCGCGCCGGGCCGGGGCGGCGGTGGCGGGCTTCGAGAAGGTGCGGGAGTGGCTCGCTGAGGGGCGCGTCGGCTTGCTCGTGCAGGCCGGGGATGGTAGCTCGGAGGAGAAGGCGCGGTTGCGCAGCGGATATGCGGACGTGCCCATCATCGCGCCATTGCCGGCGGCGGAGCTTGGGCGCATCTTCGGACGGGAGCGCGTGGTCCATGCGGCGGTGGCGCACGGCAGCCTCGCCGCGCGGCTCATGCAGGACGATGCGCGGCTTGCCGGGTTCATGCCCCCGCCGGAGCCCGAAGCGAGGGACGAGTCGGGGACGAGATCGGGGATAGAAAGAGGTCGATGACCGAGGGTAACGATCAGGAGCCGAAAGGGCGCCTCACGCTCCGCCCCACCAGCGGGCGGCTCGAGCTCGGCCGCACCGTGGAGACCGGTTCGGTGCGGCAGAGTTTCAGCCATGGCCGCTCGAAAGTGGTGCAGGTCGAGGTCCGCAAGAAGCGGACCGCCGCCCCCGCCGCCGAAACCAAGACCGAACCCGCCCCGCAAGCCGAGGCGCCGCGCACCACGCCCGCCGGCCGCACCTTGACCGAGGCGGAACTCGCCGCCCGGCAGCGGGCGCTCGCCGAACAGCGCGCCCGGCGCGAGGCAGAGCGGCGCGAGCAGGAAAAGCGCGAGGCCGAACGGCGCGAGCAGGAGAAGATCACCATTCTCTCCGCCGCCGAGGAGGCGCGCCGCCGCGCCGAGGAGGAGGCCAAGCGCCAGGCGGAGGAGGAGGCCCGCCGCCGGGCCGAAGAGGAAGAGGCGCGCCGCCGCGCCGAGGAGGAGGCCAAGCGCCAGGCGGAGGAGGAGGCCCGCCGCCGGGCCGAAGAGGAAGAGGCGCGCCGCCGCGCCGAGGAAGAAGCGCGCCGCGCCGCGCTCGAGACGGCGTCTCCCGCCCTGCCCACGGCGGAGGCCGCGCCTTCGGCCCCGCCGCCGCGCCCGGCCCCTGCCCGCGCCCCCGAACGG
>KN174057.1:0-218 GCA_000759655.1 Acidicaldus organivorans
CGCCCTCTGCCCCGTCCTCTACGTCAACCAGGAAATGGCCGCCCGCCTCGGCGCGGTGACCGGCGTGGGGCACGGGCGGCTGATCTTCGAGCGCTTCGGCCGCTTCTGGGGGATGTTCAGCGTCATCGACCTCTTCCTGCTCAACGCGCTCACCATCGTCACCGAATTCATCGGGATCAGCCTGGCGCTCGACTATTTCGGCCTGCCCAAGACGGCGG
>KN174057.1:251-4415 GCA_000759655.1 Acidicaldus organivorans
CTCGCCAGGGGGCTCTTCATCCCCCGCCTGCCCGAGGGCAAGCTCTCCGACGTGCTGCTCCTGGTGATCGGCATCATCGGCACCACGGTCGCCCCCTGGCAGCTCTTCTTCCAGCAGAGCTACGTGGTGGACAAGCGCCTCCGCCCCCAGCACATGGGCTATGAGCGCACCGACATGTGGATCGGCATCGTCATCAGCCAGATCGTGGGCTCGGTGGCGATGATGGGGCTCGCCGCGGCGGCCTTCGCCGGGACCAAGGAGTTCGGCAACTTCACCGACGCGGGCGGCGTGGCGGCGGGGCTTGCCAAATATGTCGGCACCTGGGCCGGGGATCTCTTCGCGGTCGGCCTGATCGACGCCGCCCTGCTCGGCGCGGCCGCCGTCTCGCTCTCCACCGCCTATGCCTTCGGTGACGTCTTCTCGCTCCGTCACTCGCTCCATCGCAAGGTGAGCGACGCGGTCGGCTTCTATCTGGTCTATGGCGGGCTGATCGTGCTCTCCGCCGCCCTCGTCCTCATCCCCAACGCCCCGCTCGGGCTGGTGACCGAGGCGGTGCAGGTGCTGGCCGGCATCCTGCTCCCGGCGGCGACCGTGTTCCTGCTGCTGCTCTGCAATGACGACGCGGTGCTCGGGCCCTGGGTGAACGGGCGGTGGACCAATCTCGTCACCGGCCTGATCATCGCCGTGCTCCTCGTCTTCTCCTTCATCATGACCGTCTCGGTGATCTTCCCCGACATCACCGACCAGCAGATCATCTGGACGCTGGAGGGCGGGGCAGGGATCGCGCTGCTCGCCTTCGGCATCACCCGCCTCTTCCGCGACCGGAGCGAGGATCCGGCCCGCGCCGCCCGCCTCGCCGTCGACCGCCGCACCTGGCGGATGCCGCCGCTTTCCACCCTGCCGCCGATCCGGCTGAGCGGGGCGCAGAAGACCTGGCTGGTGGCGCTGCGCGGCTACCTCGTCGTCTCCTGCCTCGCCGTCATCGTGCGCGTCACGCTGATGGCGCTCGGCCACTGAGGGAGGGGGGCATGCGGTTCCTCAAGCGATTGTTCCGCCGCGCCGTGCCCCCGGCCTCCGGGGAGCGGGTGCCGCTCGCCCTCTGGTGCCGTGGCCCCGTCCTCCTCCTTCTCGGCGAGCGGGCGCTGACCTCCTAGGGTGCGTTCACTGCAACGCTGACTTGAGGGCCCCGCCGTACCTCACCGTGCGGCGGGGCCTTGTTCTTCTGCCGCCCCTCTGCTTTCCCCTTTTCTCCACGTGTTGATCTTAATTCTCATTCGCAAACAGGAGGGTGCATGCGTGTCCCCACCTTTGTCTCCGTCGCCCACCCAAGCCGCCTTTCGCTTCGGCCCTCCCGGCGCCGCGCCTGGCCGGTCGTCCTCGGGGCGGCCTTGCTCGCCGCGGTGAGTGGCGAGGCCTCGGCCCAGACCTCGAGCCTCGCCATCCAGCGCCTCGCCCAGGGTCTCGGCCCCGCCCCCCAGCCGGCGGATCAGGGGGCTCCGGCTCAAGGCTGGGCAAGCGCCCCCTCGGGCGAGCCCGCTCCTTCCGCGCAGGATCAGGGCTATCTCTTCTCCCTGGTGACGCCGGAGGGCCAGGCGCTCGGCCAGAGCCTCGCCGATCACGGCCTCTATCTCGACGGCTACACCGACGGGGTGCTGAGCGCGGTGCCTTCGGGCGGCATCCGGCAGGGGACGGTGCAGGATGGCGAGGTCTTCTTCGGCCTCGATCTCGACATGAAGAAAATCGCCGGGGTGGAGGGCGCGGCGGTGCATGTGAGCTTCGATGACCGCTACGGGCCCAATGAGGCGCTCTATACCGGAAGCAACTTCAACACCCCCTACACCTATGGGCCGGTGCAGAATTTCTTCCTCTCCGAGCTCTCCTGGGACCAGTCGCTGTTCGGCGATCACCTCCGCGTGCTGGTCGGGCGGATCAACCCGGACATCGATTTCGACACCTCGCCGCTCTATGGACAGTTCATCACCAGCGCGGTGAATTCCAACTCGGTCGGCTATTATTTCGACAACGGCGCGATCGAGGTGCCGTTCTCGGCCTGGGGGGCGCGGCTCACCTTCAAGCCGACCCCGCTCACCTATCTCCGCACCGGCGCCTATCAGAGCGGCAATCCGGACTATCTCTACGACGAGACCGGCACCTATCACGGCTTCGCCTTCGGCGCGGCGCGCTCTTCGGGGGCGCTGGTCCCGGTCGAGCTCGGCTATCAGACCGACACCTCCAGCGATGCCCATCCCCGCCAGTATGACGTGGGTGGCTACGTGGACACCTCCGCCTATACCGTCCCCGGCAGCACGCTCACCCGCAGCGGGCGGGCGGCGTTCTACGTCCAGGCCCAGCAGATGGTCTGGCGCGCCAATCCGGCCGATGCCAACGACCAGCGCGGCCTCACCCTCTTCACCCAGGGGTTCTGGAGCGTGGAGGGCGAGGTGCCGGAGGCGGCCTTCTACGAGGCGGGGCTGTGGGACAAGGGGCCGCTCGCGGCGCGGCCGCAGGATTCGCTCGGCCTCGTCTTCGTGGTGAACGTGCTCGGGCGGGACTATCTCGCCGCCACCAACGCGCTCCTCGCACCAGTCGCGCGCGTGGCGGCGACCGAACAGACCGTCGAGCTCAATTACGGATTCGAGCTCGCCCCCGGCATGGAGCTCAAGCCCTATCTGCAATACATCCAGAACCCCGAACTCGACGGGATCCCGCTCCCGGCGCCGCGGGATGAGCATGCGATGGTGGTGGGCTTCGCCTATACGGTGAACATTCCCAACCTGATCGGCCTGCCCTCCCTCACCCGGAACGACTGAGCGGGATCCCTCTCACGTGGCGATGAGGTGACCCGCGCCCTCGCCCCTGCTAGCCTCCCCCTCGCCTGCCTCGTCGGAAGGCGGGCAGGGGGAGGAAAGGGGCCATGCACGCGGTCACGCTCGAAGAACACGTCCAGTTTCCCGATCTCATCGCGCGGATCGATCCCGACCGGCGCGCCGCGCGCGGCTATCGCGATCCGGCGGCGACACCCGCCTTCATGCGGGTGGCCGACCGTCTCGCCGAGATCGGCCCCGAGCGGCTTGCCAGCATGGACCGCGCCGGGATCGCGCTGCAGATCCTCTCCGCCTCCGGCCCCGGGGCCACGCTGCTCCCGCAAGCCGAGGCGATCGCCTTCGCCCGCGACTTCAACGACCGGCTCGCCGAAGCGATCGCGCGCCATCCGGAGCGCTTCGCGGGCTTCGCCCATCTCCCTCTCACCGCGCCTGAGGCGGCTGCCGCCGAGCTCGAGCGTGCGGTCGGCAGGCTCGGCTTCAAGGGGGCGATGATCAACGGCACCATCGAGGGGCGCTTCCTCGATGATCCCGCCTTCACGCCCGTGCTCGCCGCCGCCGAGACGCTCGGCGTGCCGCTCTATCTCCATCCCGACCTGCCGCCTCCCGAGGTGGGGGCGGCCTACTTCCGGGGCCTTCCCGACGAGGCGGGGTTCCTGCTTTCCGGCCCCGGCTGGGGCTGGCATGCGGAGACGGCGCTTCATGTGCTCCGCCTCGTGCTCGCTGGCGTGCTCGACCGTCACCCGCGCCTCGTCCTCATCATCGGGCATATGGGCGAGGGCCTGCCGATGATGCTCGATCGCGTCGATCGGGTCTTCGCCGTCCATGCGGCGCGGCATCTGGGGCGCAAGCCGAGCGAGGCGCTCGCCGCCCAGCTCTACGTGACGACGAGCGGGTTTTTCTCCCTCGTCCCCTTCCTCGCCGCCCATCTCGCCTTCGGCGCTGAGCGTCTGCTCTTCTCGGTCGATTACCCCTTCGCCGAGAACGAGGAGGGCCGCGCCTTTCTCGATTCCCTGCCGCTTCCTCCCGCCGAGCGCGAGAAGATCGCCCATCTCAACGCGCGCCGTCTCTTCGGCCTGCCGCTTCCCGCCTGACCCCTCCTTTCGCCCGGCCTTACCCCTTTGCCTCCGCGTCGAGGGCTTCGATGAGGGCCGCCATGTCGGGGGGAAGCGGGGTTTCGAAAAGGAGCGGGGCGCCGCTGCGGGGATGGGTGAAGCCGAGCCGGGCCGCATGCAGCGCCTGGCGCGGGAAGTCGAGGAGGCGGCGGGCGAGCGCCTCGGGCAAGCGGCGGGCGGCGGCGGGGATGCGGCGGAGATAGACCGGATCGCCCACCAGCGGGTGG
>KN174057.1:4493-5041 GCA_000759655.1 Acidicaldus organivorans
CCGTGCGCCGCGCAGTGCACCCGGATCTGATGCGTCCGGCCTGAGCCCAGCGAGAGCTCGAGCAGTGCCACCGCCTCGCCCCAGCGCCGCGCCACCTCATAGCGGGTGAGCGCCGCTTTGCCGCCGCTCCGCGCCGCGGCCATCCGCTTGCGGTCGCGCGGATCGCGCCGGATCGCCTCGGTGTAGGTTCCGGCGGGAGGGACGGGCACGCCCCAGACCAGGGCGAGATAGCGCCGCTCGATGCGGCGGGCGGCGAAATCGGCCTGCAGGCGGCGCATGGCGAGATCGGTCTTGGCGATGACCATGACGCCCGAGGTGTCCTTGTCGAGCCGGTGTACGATGCCGGGCCGCTCCTCGCCGCCCACGCCGAGGATACCGGGGCCGCAATGGGCGAGCAGGGCGTGGACCAGCGTGCCCTCGGTATTGCCGGGAGCGGGATGGACGACGAGCCCCGCCGGTTTGTCGAGCACCAGCACGTCTTCGTCCTCATGGAGGATGGGAAGCGGGATGGCGGCGGGGCTCGTCGTCCATCCCGCTCCCGGCAATAC
>KN174058.1:0-2931 GCA_000759655.1 Acidicaldus organivorans
GTGGCGGGAGGATCTCGGTCTCCTCGGGGGGCGGGACGAGGGTGTCGGAGAAGTCGAACACCCGCACCACGTCGAGCCTCTCGAGATGGGCAGCCGGGATCACCACCGGCTGGTGGGGGGCGAGGTAATGCACCGTCCCCAGCGGCAGGCCGGTCGGAAAGGCGCGCGCCTCGTTCGAGGTGAACACCATTTCCCCCTCCTGCGGCGGGGTGGCCTCGGAGAAGAAGTAGAGCCGCGGCCAGGGCCCGTTGGTGCCGCCCAGGATGGCGCGCCCATGGCTCCGTGAAAGGCGCACCGGGATACGGCTGTTCATGTCGGTGATCAGCAGGATGCGCGCCGAGCGCTCGCCCACCGCGATCACCCGTCCCACCACGCCCGCCTCGTCCAGCACCACCTCGCCTTTGGCCACCGGGGCGTGGGGGGCGAGCGCGAGCAGCACCGAGCGGGCATAGGCGCCCCCGGTGTCGCTCACCACCCGTCCGGTGACGAAGCGCGCCTCTGGCGCCGGCATCCAGTGCAGCGCGGTGCGGAGCGCGGCGTTTTCCTGGGCAAGACGCTCGGCGAGCGCCTGCCATTGCCTAAGCCGCGCATTCTCCTCGCGCAGGCGGCGATTTTCGGCGAGCAGCGAGAAGAGATGGGTCGCCTCCTCGCCCCAGGCGCGGAGCGCGTGCAGCGGCGGGGCGAGCGTTTCAAAGAGCGGGGCGAGCCAGTCGTCGAGCCTCGTGCGGGCGGCGGCGGCGAGGTCGGGATCGGCGCGGCCTACCACGAAGAGGGTGGCGGCGAGCGCTGCCATCGCCGGGAGCGACAGCCGCGCCAGCATCTGCCGGGTGGCGATGGAAAGCCTCAACACCGCATCTCACCCCTCGCCCAGACTCATCTCATGTCCAGACCTGTTTCATGTCCAGACCTGCCTCGTGTCCAGACTTGCCCAGCGTCCAGACTTGCCCAGCGTCCAGACCCGCGCCCGGAAGCCGGGAGAAGGAGAGGCCGCCCTCCCCGCGCCGGGCGGAGAAAGGGATTTAATACATGCTCGAGAGCACGTGGCGAAGACGCTTCATCTCCTCAAGCGCGCGCCCGGTGCCGAGGGCGACGCATTGCAGCGGATCCTCGGCCACCACCACCGGGAGCCCGGTCGCGTCACGGATCACCTGATCGAGCCGGTGCAGGAGCGCGCCGCCGCCGGTGAGCACGATTCCCTTGTCCACGATGTCGGCGGCGAGTTCGGGGGGCGTGTTCTCGAGCGCCACCTTGACCGCCTCGACGATGGCGCCGACCGGCTCGGCGAGGCTTTCGGCGATCTGGGCCTGGCTCACCAGCACCTCGCGTGGCACGCCGTTCATCAGGTCACGGCCCTTGACCTCGCGCACCACGGTGTCGTCGCGCCCGGGATGGGCGACGGCGGCGCCGATCTCGATCTTGATCCGCTCGGCCGAGCTCTCGCCGATGAGGAGATTGTGGGTGCGGCGGATGTAGTTGATGATCGCCTCGTCCATCTTGTCCCCGCCCACGCGCACGCTGCGGGAATAGACGATGCCGCCGAGCGAGATCACCGCGACCTCGGTGGTGCCACCCCCGATATCGACCACCATGCTGCCCGAGGGCTCGGTCACCGGCAGCCCCGCGCCGATCGCCGCCGCCATCGGCTCCTCGATGAGCAGCACCTTGCGCGCCCCGGCGCTTTCGGCGCTCTCCTGGATGGCGCGGCGCCCGACCGCGGTCGAGCCCGAGGGGACGCAGACGATGATGAGGGGGCTCGCGAAGCCGCGCCGGTTGTGCACTTTGCGGATGAAGTGCTTGATCATCTCCTCGGCGACTTCGAAATCGGCGATCACCCCGTCGCGTAGCGGGCGAATCGCCTGGATGTTGCCGGGGGTACGGCCCAGCATATGCTTGGCCTCTTCGCCCACCGCGAGCACCTGCTTCTTGCCCCGCACATCGGCGATGGCGACCACGCTCGGCTCGGCGAGCACGATCCCCCGCCCCTTCACGTAAACGAGCGTATTGGCGGTGCCGAGATCGATCGCCATGTCGGCCGACATCATGCCGAGCAGCCGGGAAAACATGCCTTCACTCCTCATCGCGCCCATTGGGTGGCGCGCGGCAGGGTTAGCCGCGACCGTCTCGCCGAACAAGGGGGGAGGCCCGTTTTCGCCCCTGCCGGGTTCGCGCCGCCCGAGCGGTCTCGTCCTCTCAGGGGCGCGCGGCGTTCGGGGCTCCCCTTTCGGCTGGGATGTCTCCCTCGCCTTCTTTCGGGGCCTCCGCCGGAAGGTGATGGCCGAAGCGGCGCGCCTTGGTGGCGAGGTAGAAATCGTTGACCCCGTTGGGCGGGATGACCAGCGGCACGCGGGCGGCGACCTCGATCCCGTAGGCCTCGAGCGCGGCGACTTTCTCCGGATTGTTGGTGAGGAGCCGGATGCGGGAAAGGCCGAGCGCGCGCAACAGCGCCGCGGCGAGCACGAAGCGCCGCTCATCGGCGCCGAAGCCGAGCGCGAGATTGGCCTCGAGCGTATCGAGCCCCTGATCCTGCAGCGCATAGGCGCGGAGCTTGTTGACGAGGCCGATGCCGCGCCCCTCCTGGGCGAGGTAGAGCACCACCCCGTCCCCCTCGGCGGCGATCGCGGCGAGCGCGGCCTGGAGCTGGGGGCCGCAGTCGCAGCGGAGGCTGCCCAGGAGATCGCCGGTGAGGCAGGCCGAATGGAGCCGCACAAGCGGCGCGGGGCGCCGCCCGGGCTCGCCGATGACGATGGCGAGATGCTCCACACTCCCGGAGGCGGGACGGAAGGCGATGAGACGGGCCTCGGGGGCGATGGCGAGCGGGACGCGGGCCTCGGCGACGCGCTGGAGGCTCACCGCTTCGAGGTCGGGATAGGCGAGCACGTCCTCGGGGGGAAGCTGGAGCAGGCCCTTCTCTGCCGCCCATGCGCTGCCCCG
>KN174058.1:3057-3588 GCA_000759655.1 Acidicaldus organivorans
GGCGAGCATGACGGGGGCGAGGCGGGCGAGCTTGGCAAGCCCCACCATCGCCACCGCCTCCTCGGGGGCGGGTTGGGGGGTGAGGCCGGCGCCGGGGCGGAGAGAGCCGAGCCTCGCCGGATCGGCGAGCGCCCTGAGGAGTTCGGGGGCGGCATCGGGGGAGAGGGCGAAGGCGCGCGGCAGGGCTGGCGCCTCGCGCCGCACCTCGCCCGCGGCGAGGCGGCGGAGCGCCTCGTGGGCGGGAGGGGCAAGGAGGAGGAGCGGGCCGGGGCGCGCCGCCGCCTCGAGCTCGGCGAAGACGGGGGCGCTCAGCGTCTCCACCGGCACGCTCACGAAATCTTGTCGTCCCGTGAGCACGACCGGAACCCCCCGCCGCAGATCCCCCATGGCGCGCTCGAGGCTGAGCCGCCTGCGCCGCAGTTCCGCATCAAGGTTTTGATCTGGCGTCATTTTTCAACGGGTCCGGCTCGGCCGGAGAAGGATGGGACGGCCCTCCCGCGGCAGGCGGCGGGTGGAGAGGCGGGAGGGAGG
>KN174059.1:0-563 GCA_000759655.1 Acidicaldus organivorans
AGGGGACGAGGGGGGCGGCGTCCTCGTCCTCGATGCGGTCCTCGAGGGCGATCATCGCCCCGAAGATCTGCTCGACCGCCTCCAGCCGGAGCACGCTCTGGGCGGCGCGGAAACTCTGCGCCCCGCGCTGGCGGAGTGTGTCCAGCACGATCACCCGGGCCTGCTCGATGCTCTCGCGCACGTCGCGGCGGTAGCGGCGGAGATGGTCGTTGAACCCGGCCTCGCCGCGATGGGCGAGCCAGGCGCGGAGATCATCGGAGAGGCGGGCGAGGGCGCGGAGCACTTCCGCCACCGCCCGGCGCGAGGGGCGGTAGGGGTGGAGCCGCCACATCACCAGGGTGAGCAGCACCGCCCACAGACTGCCCGCGGCGAAGAGGGATGCCGCCCGGAGCGCGCTCGGCGCATCCGGCCAGGGCCGGTCGAGGGCGAGGAAGAAGACGACGGTGGTGAGATTGCCCACCTGCTGCGCCGCCTGGCCGTAGATGCGGACGAAGCTCAGGGCGAAGACGACGAGGGCGGCGAGCGGAATGGCGGGATAGCCGAAGCCGCGCAGCACGCCGCCC
>KN174059.1:637-1564 GCA_000759655.1 Acidicaldus organivorans
AGGACCAGCGCCGCGCTGCCGGTCGCGGTGAAGGCGAGGAGGGCAGGAACCCGCCGCCGCACCGGCCCGCCGGGGTCGCACATGCAGGTGAACAGCGCGGCGAGCGCTGCCTGCATAAGCGCCGGCTCGGCGAGCACGTCGCTCAGGGCGACGAGGGCGGCGCTCGAGAGCCCAGCACGCAGCCCTTCGGCGAAGCTGATGGCGCGGAGGTCGAGCCCGATGGGGAGGCGGGAGAAGTCACCGGCGAAGCGGGCCCAGATCAGGGCCCGCCGCCAGAGGCGCTTTGGCCGGAAGAGGGCGGCCTCAGCCAAAGGAGAGCATCACGCCGCCTTGGCCATCATGCGCAGCACGTAGGGCAGGATGCCGCCGTGGAGGCAGTAGGTGAGCTCCTCCTGCGTATCGACCCGCGCGGTGAGCGGCACCTCCTCCCGCCGCCCGTCGGGGCGGTGGATGACGAGGGTGACGTCCTGGCGCGGCTTGAGGCTGGCGATGCCGAGGATGTCGAAGGTCTCGGCGCCGGTGAGGCCGAGCGTCTTGCGGTTGACGCCTTCCTTGAAGGTGAGCGGAACCACCCCCATGCCGACCAGGTTGGAGCGGTGGATGCGCTCGAAACTCTCGGCGATCACCGCCTTGACGCCCAAGAGCGCGGTGCCCTTCGCCGCCCAGTCGCGCGAGGAGCCGGTGCCGTATTCCTTGCCGGCGATGACGACGAGCGGCACCCCTTCCTTCTGGTAGCGCATCGCCGCCTCGAAGATCGACATCTGCTCGCCCGAGGGATAGTGGCGCGTATAGCCGCCCTCCACCCCGTCCAGCATCTCGTTGCGGATGCGGATATTGGCGAAGGTGCCGCGCATCATCACCTCATGGTTGCCGCGACGCGCTCCATAGGAGTTGAAGTCGCGCTCCGGCACCTGATGGGCGAGCAGG
>KN174059.1:1632-3284 GCA_000759655.1 Acidicaldus organivorans
CAGGTGGTGCAGCCATAGCCCACCACGTTGAAGCCGAGCGCATCGAGGTCGCGGTCGAGCCCCGCACTCTTCAGGTATTCGGTGACCACCTGCGAGCCTGGGGCGAGCGAGGTCTTCACCCAGGGCTTGCGGGTGAGCCCCTTCTCGCGCGCCTTGCGGGCGAGCAGGCCGGCTGCGATCAGCACCGCGGGATTGGAGGTGTTGGTGCAGGAGGTGATGGCGGCGATCACCACGTCGCCGTGGCCGAGGGTGAAGTCATGCCCCTCGACCTTGACCCGCTTGCCGGTCTCGGCGGCGGGCACGCCGAAGCTCGTGGTGAGTTCGCGGGCGAAAGCCGAGGCCGCTTCCTTGAGCGGCACCCGGTCTTGGGGACGGCGCGGGCCGGCGAGCGAGGGCACCACCTCGCCGAGATCGAGCTCGAGCGTCTCGGTGAAGCGGGGCTCCGGCGTGGCGGCGTCGCGGAACAGGCCCTGGGCGCGGAGACAGGCCTCGACCAGGGCAATGCGGTGCGGATCGCGCCCGGTGAGGCGGAGATAGTCGAGGGTGGCGGCATCGACCGGGAAGAAGCCGCAGGTCGCGCCATATTCGGGGGCCATGTTGGCGATGGTGGC
The DNA here is from genome assembly GCA_000759655.1 of Acidicaldus organivorans. Taxonomy (GTDB): domain Bacteria; phylum Pseudomonadota; class Alphaproteobacteria; order Acetobacterales; family Acetobacteraceae; genus Acidicaldus; species Acidicaldus organivorans. The sequence continues at coordinate 2,244 of KN174059.1, forward strand.
GCGGTCGGCGAGTGGCAGGTGATCGAGGGCGGGGCCGAAGAACTCGACGAATTTGCCGACCACCCCTTTCTTGCGCAGCATCTGGGTGATGGTGAGGACGAGATCGGTCGCCGTCACCCCCTCGCGCAGCCGCCCGGTGAGGCGGAAGCCGACCACGTCGGGGATGAGCATGACGGTGGGCTGGCCGAGCATCGCCGCTTCGGCCTCGATGCCGCCCACCCCCCAGCCCAGCACGCCGAGCCCGTTGACCATGGTGGTGTGGCTGTCGGTGCCGAACAGCGTGTCGGGATAGGCGAGCGTCGCGCCCTCCGCCTCGCCGGTCCATACCACCTGGGCGAGATATTCGAGATTGACCTGATGGCAGATGCCGGTACCGGGGGGGACGACGCGGAAATTGGCGAAGGCCTGCTGGCCCCAGCGCAGGAACTGGTAGCGCTCGCGGTTGCGCTCGAACTCGATGGCGACGTTCTTCTCGAGCGCATCGGGCGTGCCATAGACATCGACCATCACCGAGTGGTCGATGACGAGATCGACCGGGATGAGCGGATTGACCCGGGCCGGATCGCCACCCAGGCGCCGGATACCATCGCGCATCGCGGCGAGATCGACCACCGCCGGCACGCCGGTGAAGTCCTGCATCAGGATGCGGGCGGGAAGGAACGGCACCTCGCGTTCGGAGTGGCCGCTTGCGAGCCACGCGGCGAGCGCCTTGGCGTCCTCGCTGCGGAACGTCTCCTCATCGGCATGGCGGAGGATGTTCTCGAGCAGGATCTTGAGGGTGAAGGGGAGCCGCGCGATGTCGCCGAGCTTCTCCGCCGCGGCCGGCAGCGAATAGTACTGATAGGTCTTCCCCTCGACGGTGAGGCTCTGGCGAACGCCGAGCGGATCTTTCCCGACCTTGGTCATGGCTTGGCTCCCCCGTATAAGGCACGACGTGTTCAATGCCCGCGGGCTTAGAGCATGCCCGCTCGCGCGGCAAGCACGACGGAAGAGAGGCAGGGATGGGAAAGCGGATGGAGGGGGTCGCGGAGGGGGATGGGA
>KN174060.1:0-242 GCA_000759655.1 Acidicaldus organivorans
TTCGAGGTGATCGCCCACATGCAGATCCGCGGCGATGTCGGGGTGATGCTCGGCGAATGGGTCGGCGAGCGCGGCTCCAAGCGCTGGATCGAAGGTTTCGTCATCGCCCCGCACGGCGAGGTAGGGCTTGGCGACATCGAATATCAGGGCGTGCTCGGCCGCGGCTGGCTCTCGCCCTGGATCAGCGGCGGCCAGCTCTGCGGCAGCCGCGGCATGGCGCTCCCCCTGCTCGGGCTGCGCGT
>KN174060.1:318-542 GCA_000759655.1 Acidicaldus organivorans
GCGTCTCAAGGGCAAGGCGGCGGAGACCCATCGCGTGGTCTATGAGGCGACCTTCATTGACGGCTCGCATGTCGGCCCGGTGGTTGATGGCGAGGCCTGCGAGGCCGAGAACCCCACGCCGCTCGAAGCCTTCCGCGTGGTGATCGAGCCGCGGAGCCGCGCCTCCCGCCCGGCAGGCAAGAGCGCTGCTCAGACGGCCCCTGCCGCCGCATCCGCCCCGCCGG
>KN174060.1:644-2840 GCA_000759655.1 Acidicaldus organivorans
CCGAGAAGGGAAAGAAGGCCGAGAAGGGGGAGAAGACCGCGCCCGCACCGGCGGGGCGGATGCGGCGGCAGGGGCCGTCTGAGCAGCGCTCTTGCCTGCCGGGCGCCGAGAAGGGAAAGAAGGCCGAGAAGGGGGAGAAGACCGCGCCCGCACCGGCGGCGCGCGGCGGGCGGGGTGCTCCCAATTCCCGCCGCTGAGCCGGGGCGGAGTTGGGGCAGAGACGGCGCGCGCCGTGAAATTCCTTTTCGTTCATCAGAACTTTCCGGGGCAATATCTCCATCTCGTGCGTCACCTCGCCGCGGAGGGGACGCACGAGATCCTCTTCCTCACCGACCAGAACCCCAATCTCATCGCCGGGGTGCGCAAGCTCGTCTATAAGCCGGTGCGCGCGCCGAGCCCCAAGATCCATCCCAATCTGCGCGATCTCGAACAGGCGTTGCTGCGCGCGGAGGGTGTTGCGCTGGCCGCCCGCCAGCTCAAGGAACTCGGCTTCACCCCCGACATCGTGATCGGCCATCACGGCTGGGGCGAACTCCTCGACATTTGCGACGTCTGGCCGGATGTGCCGATCCTCGGCTATTTCGAGTTCTTCTATCACACCGACGGGCTCGATGTCGGCTTCGATCCCGAATTCCCGATCGATCCCGCCCTTTTTGCCAATATCCGGCTCAAGAACGCGGTCAATCTGCTCGCCCTCACCCTTCCCGGCCACGGCCAGACCCCGACCCGCTTCCAGTACGAGACCTACCCGCCTTGGGCGCGAGAGAAGATCACCCTCGTGCCGGAAGGGGCCGATCTCGAGGTCTGCCGTCCCGACCCCGCCCTCCGCCGCAAGCCGCTGAAGATCGGCGACATCGTCATCCAGCCCGAAGAGAAGCTCGTCACCTATGTGGCGCGCAATCTCGAGCCCTATCGCGGCTATCACGTGATGATGCGGGCGCTGCCCCATCTTTTCGCCGCCCGCCGGGATCTGCGCGTGGTGCTGGTGGGGGGGGATGGGGTGAGCTACGGGGCGCGGCTCGCCACCGGCTCCTGGCGCGATTATTTCCTCAACGAGCAGCGCGGCCGCTTCGATGAGAGCCGGGTGCATCTCCCCGGCAAGATCCCCTACGAGGACTATCTCCGCTTGCTCAAGCGGAGCGATGCCCATGTCTATCTCACCTATCCCTTCGTCGCGTCCTGGTCGCTGCGCGAGGCGCTCGCCATCGGCGCGCCGGTGATCGGGAGCGATACCGAACCGGTGCGGGAATTCATCACCGATGGCGAGAACGGGCGTCTCGTTCCCTTCCACGACCCGGCGGGGCTCGCCCAGCGCATTCTCGAAGTGCTCGAGGATGAGGACCTCGCCGCCCGGCTCCGTGCCGGGGCGAGGCGCTATGCCGAGCAGGCGCTCGATCTCAACGATTATTTCGCAGCGATGCGCCGCCTGATGGGACGGCTGATCGGGGACGAGCGGGCTCTTGCGCCGCCCGCCGCGGCGCCGGCAAAACGGCGGGCCGGCGCCGGTCGGCGCTGAGCCCCCCACCTCTTGCCAGCCCACCTCCTGCCAACGCTCTTGCTCCGGCGATGGGCGGGGGCCATATTCTTCCTCGCCATGGCCACTTTTCCGACCGCGCCGCTCGAACCCGGCCAGTGGGTGCGCAATCCCGCCGCCCCGGACTGGGGGCTCGGGCAGATCCAGTCGGCGATCGGCGAGCGGGTGACGGTAAATTTCGAGCATGCCGGCAAGCTCCTCGTCAACGTCCTCGTCGTGCCCCTCGAAATCGTGGCCGAGGATGATTACGGCGATGTCTGAGCCCATCGCGCACCCGCCCTCTGCCCGCGCCTCAGCGCCGCTCATCGATCCGTTTGCGCGGGCGATCACCTATCTCCGCGTCTCGGTGACCGACCGCTGCGATCTCCGCTGCGTCTATTGCATGGCCGAAGACATGGTCTTTCTGCCCAAGGCGGAGATCCTTTCGCTCGAGGAGCTTGAGAGGCTCACCGGCGCCTTCATCCGGCTCGGCGTGCGCAAGGTGCGCCTCACCGGGGGCGAGCCTCTGGTGCGGCGCAACGTGATGTGGCTGATCGAGCGGCTCGGGGCGCGGCTCGGCGCCGGGCTCGAGGAGCTTACCCTCCCCACCAATGGGACCCAGCTCGCCCGCTTCGCCCCGGCCCTCGCCGCGGCCGGCATCCGCCGCATCAATGTGAGCCTCG
>KN174060.1:2952-8705 GCA_000759655.1 Acidicaldus organivorans
CCCGCTGGGGGCGGCTCGAGCAGGTGCTGGAGGGGATCGCCGCGGCCAAGGCGGCGGGGCTTGCCATCAAGATCAACACCGTGGCCTTGCGCGGCGTGAACGAGGAGGAGATCGACGATCTCATCGCCTGGTGCGGGGCGGAGGGATTCGATCTCTGCCTGATCGAGACCATGCCGCTCGGCGAGGTGGAGGGCGACCGCACCGAGCAATACGTGCCGCTCTCCCTGATCCGCGCCCGGCTCAAGCGGCGCTGGACGCTGGAAGAGACCGATTACACCACGGGGGGGCCGGCACGTTATGTCATCGTGCGCGAGACCGGACGGCGGCTCGGCTTCATCACCCCGCTCACCCACAATTTCTGCGAATCGTGCAACCGGGTGCGGCTCACCTGCACCGGCACCCTCTTCATGTGTCTCGGCCAGGAGGATGCGTTCGATTTCCGCCCCCTGCTCCGGGCCGGCGCCGATGAGGCCACGCTCGAGGCGGCGATCCGCGCCGCGATCGCCCGCAAGCCGAAAGGGCATGACTTCGTCATCGATCGCCGCCATCGCCGCCCGGCTTTGGCCCGCCACATGAGCGTCACCGGCGGCTGAGCCCGGAATCTCTTGGCAAACGCCAATAGGGTGAGCATTATCCCGTTTCCAATCAGGAGGACGCGGGATGGTTCAGACCGAGGGTGAACGCAGCCGCAGGAGCCGCAGTGATCTCGCCGCCCGGGCAGGCTGGCTCTATTACATCGCCGGGCGCACCCAGGATGACATCGCCCGCCTGCTCAACGTCTCGCGCCAGACCGCCCAGCGCCTCATCGCCCGCGCGGTGGCGGAGAAACTGGTCAAGTTCCGCTTCGACCATCCGCTCGAATCCTGCTTCCGCCTCGCCGAGCGGCTCGCCGGCCGTTTCCGTCTCGCTTACGCCGAGGTGGTGCCCTCCGATGAGGGCGAGGAGAGCGTCATCGCCGGTCTCGCCGTGGCCGGGGCGCGTTACGTCGAGACCTGGCTCGCCCAGCGCCCGCCGCTGGTGATCGGCTTCTCCACGGGGCGCACCCTGCGCGCGGTGGCGGCCGAGGTCTCGCCCCTCGCGGCGCCCCAGCACAAGCTCTACTCGCTCTGCGGCACGCTCGCCGCCGATGGCCGCCTCGTCGCCCTCGATCCCGCCCAGCGTATCGCCGAGACCACCGGCGCGCAATATTATCCGATGACACTCCCCCTTTTCGCCCGCTCCGCCGAGGAGCACGCGCTCGCCATCCGCCAGCATCCCTATCACATCCTCCAAGAGCTCAACCGTTCGGCCCGGCTGGTGCTCGCCGGGATCGCGCCAGTGGCGTGGCAGGCGCCGCTCCATCGCGACGGATTCTTGAGCGATGCCGAACTCGCCCGGCTGATGGAGGCGGGCGCGGCGGGGGAAATCGCGGGCTGCGTCTTCGACGGCCACGGGGCCCGCGTCGAGACGGGGATCGCGGCGCACGTGAACGCGCTCTGGATCGGCGAGGCGGCGGGGGCGGTGCGGGTGGTGATCGGTGGCGGGGCGGCGAAGGCCGCGCCGATCCGCATCGCGCTCGAAAGCGGCATCGCGGGCGGCGTCATCACCGACGAGCGGACGGCGACCCTCGTGCTGGGCGATTGACAGATCCCCCGGGCTTTGGTGTAGATTGCCCTCGCTTTGAGCAATCGCTCAAGACGATCAACCTGAACCGTTGAGGAAACGTGTCATGACCTTCCGCCGGCTTTTGGGCCTTTGCGCCTCGCTCACGGCGTTCGCCATGGCCTCGCCCGCCTGGAGCGCCACCATCACCATCGCCACCGTCAACAACTCCGACATGATCCGCATGCAGCAGCTCTCCAAGGAGTGGGAGAAGGAGACGGGGAACAAGATCAACTGGGTGGTGCTCGAGGAAAACGTGCTCCGCCAGCGCGTGACCACCGACATCACCACCAAGGGCGGGCAGTTCGACATCCTCACCATCGGCTCCTACGAGACGCCGATCTGGGGCAAGCAGAATTGGCTGGTGCCGCTCGACGACCTGCCGCCCTCCTATGACGTGAAGGACATCTTCCCCTCCGTCCGCCAGGCGCTTTCCGCCAATGGCCATCTCTACGCGGTGCCGTTCTACGCCGAGAGCTCCTTCACCTTCTACCGCAAGGACCTCTTCGACAAGGCCGGGCTCAAGATGCCGGCCCAACCCAAATATGAAGAGGTGAAGACCTTCGCCGACCGCCTCACCGACCGCGCCCATGAGCAGTATGGCATCTGCCTGCGTGGCAAGCCGGGCTGGGGCGAGAACATGGCCTATCTCACCACGCTGGTGAACACGTTCGGCGGGCGCTGGTTCGACGAGCACTGGAATCCGCAGCTTGATACGCCCGCCTGGCACGCGGCGATCAGTTTCTATGTCGATCTGATGCGCCGCGATGGGCCGCCCGGGGCCAATTCCAACGGCTTCAACGAAAATCTCGCTCTCTTCTCCACTGGCCATTGCGCGATGTGGATCGACGCCACCGTCGCCGCCGGGCTCCTCTATGACAAGTCGCAGAGCCAGGTCGCCGACAAGGTCGCCTTCACCGCCGCCCCCATCGCCAAGGTGCCCAACGGCTCGCACTGGTTCTGGGCGTGGGCGCTCGCCATCCCCTCGACCTCGAAGAATGTCGCGGCGGCCAAATCCTTCCTCGCCTGGTCCACGTCGAAGGATTACGTGGCGCTGGTCGGCAAGACCTTCGGCTGGACGGTGGTGCCGCCCGGCACCCGCGCCTCGACCTACGCCAATCCCGAATATTTGAAGGCGGCGCCCTTCGCCGAATTCGTCAAGCAGGCCATCCTCACCGCCGATCTCGAACACCCCACGGCGGAGAAGGTGCCCTATACCGGCATCCAGTATGTCGCCATTCCTGAGTTCCAGGCGATCGGCACTCAGGTGGGCCAGCTGATGGCCGGGGCGCTCACCGGGCAGATGAGCGTCGATGAGGCGCTGAAACAGGCCCAGGCCAGCGTCAAGGCGACGATGGAACAGGCGGGCTACATCCAGTAAGCTCCCTCTCCCCAGCCGGGACGTGCGAGAAAAAAGCAGGAGGAAACGGCATGGCCAGAGCATCCTCACGCGCCGGGATCGCCACCGCGCCGCTGCTCGCGCCCGCCGTCCTCCTGCTCTTGCTCTGGATGATCGTCCCGCTCGCCATGACGCTGTGGTTCTCCTTCCAGCGTTACAACCTGCTCAATCCGGCGGTGCGGGGCTTCGCCGGGTTCAACAATTACCGTTTCCTGCTGCGTGATCCGACCCTCGTCCCCATCCTCGTCACCACGGTGGTGCTGGTACTCGCCGTGCTCGCGCTGACCATCGGGCTTGGCACCGTGTTCGCCGCGCTCTTCGCCCGCGAGTTCCGCGGCCGCAACATCGCCCGGCTGCTCATGGTGACCCCGTTCTTCGTGATGCCAACGGTGAGCGCCCTCGTCTGGAAGAACCTCTTCATGCACCCGGTGAACGGGTTCTTCGCCGCAATCTCGCGCGGTCTCGGCCTTCCGGTGATCGACTGGTTCGGCGCGATCCCGCTCCTTTCCGTCATCCTCATCGTCGCCTGGGAGTGGCTTCCCTTCGCCTTCCTCATCTTCCTCACCGCCCTGCAATCCCTCGATGAGGAACAGATCGAGGCGGCGCGCCTCGACGGGGCGGGCCCCATCGCCATCTTCTTCTTCATCCAGCTTCCCCATCTCGGCCGCGCCATTTCGGTGGTGGTGATGATGGAGACCATTTTCCTGCTCGGCATCTTCGCCGAGATCTACGTCACCACCGCGGGCGGGCCGGGGATTGCCACCACCAATCTCCCCTTCCTCATCTACCAGCGCGCCTTGCTCGCCTTCAATGTGGGCGGGGCGTCGGCGGCCGGGGTGATCGCCATCGTGCTCGCCAACGTGATGGCGGCACTCCTGGTGCGCACCATTGCCCGCCGGCTCGACGTGTGAGGCTCCGATGAAAGCCCGTCTCGCCACCCTGCTCGCCTGGGTTATTGCTCTCCTCAACGTTTTCCCGCTGGTGTGGATGGCCCTCGCCAGCTTCAAGACCGAGGTCGATGCGATCCACACCCCGCCGCTTCTCTTCTTCCACCCGACGCTCGAGAATTACCAGGCGATCTTCGCGCTCCAGGACTATACCGGCTATGCCCTCAACAGCGTGGCGATCTCACTCGGGGCGACCCTGATCACCGTGCTGATCGCCATTCCCGCCGCCTTCGCCATGGCCTTCTATCCCGGCCCGCGCACCCGCGACATCCTGCTCTGGATGCTTTCGACCAAGATGCTGCCCGCGGTTGGCGTCCTGGTGCCGATCTATCTCCTCTGCCGTGACGCGGGCCTGCTCGATACTCGCACCGCGCTCATCATCGTCTACGTGCTGAGCAACCTGCCCATTGCGGTCTGGATGCTCTTCACCTTCTTCCGCGAGACGCCGCGCGACATCATCGAGGCAAGCCGCATCGACGGCGCCTCAGTGGGCGAGACCATCCTGCTCGTCCTCCTCCCCCTCGTCCTCCCCGGCATCGCCTCCACGGCGCTGCTCCTCATCATCCTCTGCTGGAACGAGGCGTTCTGGAGCCTCAACCTCACCGCCCACAATGCCGCGCCGCTTACCGCTTTCATCGCCTCCTTCTCGGCCCCGCAGGGCCTGTTCTGGGCGCGGCTTTCGGCGGCCTCGCTGCTCGCCATCGCCCCCATCCTCGTCTTCGGCTGGCTGAGCCAGCGCCAGCTGGTGCGCGGCCTTACTTTCGGTGCGGTCAAGTAACGTTTCTTTCGGTGGAGACCTCTCATGTATCTGGAAAAATTCCGTCTCGACGGGCGTGTTGCGGTGGTGACTGGCGCGGGTCAGGGGATCGGGCTCTCCTGCGCCGAGGCGCTCGGTGAGGCCGGGGCGCGGGTGGTGGTGGCCGAACTGCGCCCCGAACGGGTGGACCTCGCCCTCGAACACCTCAAAACGCGCGGCATCGCGGCCGAAGGCGAGGTGCTCGACGTCACCGACTCGAAAGCGGTCGAGGCGCTCGCCGCCAAACTCGCTGACCGGCACGGCAAGATCGACATCCTGGTCAACAATGCGGGAGTGGCGATCAGCGACGTCCGCGCCGAGGACACCACCGACGAGCACTGGCGGCTCCACATGAGCGTCAATCTCGACGGCGTCTTCTATTGCTGCCGCTCCTTCGGCCGGCGCATGCTGGAGCAGGGCAAGGGCGCGATCGTCAATATCGGCTCGATGTCGGGCTTCATCGTCAACAAGCCCCAGCCGCAGGCCTTCTACAACGCGTCCAAGGCCGGCGTGCACCACCTCACCCGCTCGCTCGCCGCCGAGTGGGCGGCGCGTGGGGTGCGGGTCAATGCGGTCGCTCCCACCTATATCGAAACCCCGCTCACCCGTTTCGGTATGGAAAACACCGAGATGTACAAGATCTGGCTGGAGATGACGCCGATGGGCCGGGTCGGCCAGCCCGAGGAGATCGCTTCCGTCGTCCTCTTCCTCGCCTCCGCTGCAGCAAGCCTGATGACCGGAGCGATCGTGCTCGCCGATGGCGGCTATACGTGCTGGTGAGGAGGGCGTGATGCGTCTTTCCGGAAAAGTCGCGATCATCACCGGGGGCGCGCGCGGCATCGGCGCGGCGATCGCCGAACGTTACGTCGAGGAGGGGGCGGTGGTGGTGATCGCCGATCGCGATGGCGCGGCAGCCCAGGCGCTCGCCGCCCGCCTCGGCCACGGTGCGATGGGGCTTGCCTGCGACGTC
>KN174060.1:8805-11493 GCA_000759655.1 Acidicaldus organivorans
ACGCGGGCCGAGGATATCGCGGCTCTGGTCCGCGAGACGGTGGCGGCTAAGGGCGGCATCGACATTCTCGTCAACAACGCCGCCGTCTCGCGCACCAGCGCCGCGATATCCTCGGCCCGCGTGACGTCGCAGGCCAGCCCCATCGCACCGTGGCCGAGGATATCGCGGCTCTGGTGCGCGAGACGGTGGCGGCCAAGGGCGGCATCGACATTCTCGTCAACAACGCCGCCGTCTTCGATCTCGCCCCGGTGCTGGAGACGACGCGCGAGAGTTACCGTCGCGTCTTCGCGGTCAATGTCGAGGGGATGATCTTCACCCTGCAGGCGGTGGCGCGCCAGATGGTGGCGCAGGGGCGGGGCGGCAAGATCATCAATTTCGCCTCCCAGGCCGGGCGGCGTGGCGAGGCGCTGGTCGGCATCTACTGCGCCTCCAAGGCGGCGGTGATCAGCTACACCCAGAGCGCGGCGCTCGATCTCATCAAATACCGCATCAACGTCAACGCGATTTCCCCGGGCGTGGTCGATACGCCGATGTGGGATCAGGTCGATGCCCTGTTCGCCAAATACGAGAACCTTCCCATCGGCGAGAAGAAGAGGCGCGTCGGCGCGGCGGTGCCCTATGGGCGGATGGGGAAGCCCGAGGATCTCACCGGCATGGCCGTCTTCCTCGCCTCTCCGGACGCCGACTATATCGTCGGGCAGACCTACAACGTCGATGGCGGCAACTGCCTGAACTGAAGACCGCCGCAGGAAGGGCTTTCGCAACCGGGAGGGAAAACGTCATGGCGAGCGTCACCATCCGCGATGTCCGCAAGCGTTACGGGCCGGTCGAGGTCCTGCACGGCGTCAATGTCGATATCCAGGACGGCGAATTCGTGGTGCTGGTCGGGCCCTCGGGCTGCGGCAAGACGACGCTGTTGCGCATGGTGGCGGGGCTCGAGGACGTCTCTTCGGGCGACATCCTGATCGATGGCAAGCGGGTCAACGAGATCCCGCCCAAAGAGCGCGACGTGGCGATGGTGTTCCAGAACTACGCGCTCTATCCGCACATGACGGTCAGGCGCAATATGTCATTCGCGCTCTGGCTCGCCAAGGTGCCCAAGGCGGAGATCGAAGCGCGGGTCAAGCGGGCCGCCGAGATCCTCGGGCTCGAGGCCCTGCTCGACCGCTATCCGCGGGCGCTTTCGGGCGGCCAGCGCCAGCGGGTGGCGATGGGCCGCGCCTTGGTGCGCAATCCCAAAGTGTTTCTGTTTGACGAGCCGCTCTCCAATCTGGACGCCAAGCTTCGCGTGCACATGCGGGCCGAGATCAAGGAGATCCAGCAGCGCCTCGCCACGACGACGATCTACGTCACCCACGACCAGGTCGAGGCGATGACCATGGCCGACAAGATCGTGGTGATGCGGGCGGGCCACGTCGAGCAGATCGGGGCGCCGCTCGAGCTTTACGATCACCCCGCCAACCAGTTCGTGGCAGGCTTCCTGGGCTCGCCCTCGAGGAAATTCATCGAGGGCGAGATCACGCCGCAAGGCTTCGCGAGTGGCGATGGCACGCTCTGGCCGCTTCCCGAGGGGACCTCTCCAAGGCGGCGCGCGGTCTATGGGATCCGCCCCCAGCAGATCGCGCTCGCGCCCTCCGGGATTCCGGCGCGCATTCAGGTCATCGAGCCCACGGGCGCGGAGACGGAGCTCGTCCTCGAGGCGGGGGGAGAGAAACTCATCGCGGGGCTGCGCGAGCGGATCACCGCGCGGCCGGGCGAGACGGTGCATCTTCGCATCGATCCCGCCCATGTCCATCTGTTCGACGCCGAGACCGGCGCGCGACTCCCGGCGCTCGCTCCGGCTTGAACGCGCCCACCCGCCTCGGCGCTTCGCCCCGCCGCAGGAGGGGGTAGAGCGGGGAAAGGAGCGCGGTCAGGTTTGCGTCTTGCGCAAGATTTCGGCCTCTGCTGCGATGGCGCGCCGTTCCGCTTCGGGCAGGCGGTCGAGGTTTCTCACTTGCATGTGCAGGCGCGGATGGGCGGCGGCCCGGAAGGGGGGAAGGCGGCGCGGTTTTGCGCATCGAAGTTCCAGCGTCCCCCAACCGGAGCTTCCCCCTTGACCAATACGCCGTGGCGGCGGCGGAGATGGCGGTAGAAAAACTCGAGCCGAAGTTCGCTTCGGCTTCGCGCATATCGGGCGAAGTCCTCGACGTTGCCGAAGAAATGCCGATCCGGCCGCACCACGAGCGGCACCCCGCACGCCTCCGCCGCCCCTTCGAGCATCTGGCGCCCCCGCCACTCCCCGGGCTCGGTGAGGACGATCTCGCGCGCCGCATACTGGGCAGAGGCGCGCCGCAACTCGCCCGCGAGGGTGCCGGTATTGCCCGGCTCGTCCAGGCGCACGTAATGCACCCTGAAGCCGCGGGCGCGCAATTCTTCGGCGAAATGCCGCATCGCCGCGAGGAACAGCGCGGTGCGCACCCGGCTCGAGGGGACATGGGTCGACTCTTCCGCCACCTCGGCCATCCAGACCATGTCTTGCGCGTGATCGAAATCGGCCAAGGCGCTCGATGCCAGATCGAGTTGATCGCCGAGCACCACGACCAGGCGTCGCAGCGGCTGGGGTCTTGCCATCATCGCTTGGCCCTCGCCCTTATTCCGGATCATCGAAGAGGGTGAGCTGACGGGGGGATGTCGCTTGCGCCGCCC
>JPYW01001212.1 GCA_000759655.1 Acidicaldus organivorans
GGGGGCGGCGTAAAGGGCAAGCCCGCCCAAGGCGAGCGCGATCAGGCTTCCCGCGATCTTGCCGGGCTCGAGCCCGGGGATGCCGAAGAGGGGCGGCCCAGTGAGGCGGCTCTCAGTGAAGACCACCGCATCGATCGCGAGGAGGAGGGCAAGCGGCCCCCAGCCGGTGAGGCGGAGGCGGGCGGGCGCGGCCTCTGCCTCGCGCGCGACGAGGAAACGCCGCTCGAAGAGGAAGAAGAGCGCGAAGAGGGGAAGGGCGAAGCGGAGGAGGAGCGGGCCGAGATGCGCGAGCGGCCAGAAAAAGGGAAGCCCGTTGACATAGGCGAGCAGGAGCGGGGGATCGCCGAGCGGGCTCAGCGCGCCCCCGGCATTGGCCACCAGCAGGACGAAGAAGAGCGGCAGATGGCGGTTGTGCGCCGCCCGGTGGCGGTTGGCGCGCAGAAACGGGTTGAGCAGGACCACGCTCGCCCCGAGCGTGCCGATCAGCGAGGCGAGGGCCATGCCGGCGAGAAGCCAGAGCGCATTGCGCCAGGCCGTCCCGCCCGGGGCCTCGATCATCACCCCGCTTGCCGCGAGATAGAGCGCGACGAGGGGGGCGAGCACGGGGAGGGTCTCGCCGATCAGGCCGTGGAGGAGCAGAGGGCCGAGCGGGGCCACCCCTTCCGTCTCCGCTTCGAGGAGGAGGACGAGGAGAACCCACCCGCCCATCACGCCAAACCGCCATCGGTGCCAGAAATGCGGCGCCTGGCTCGGCAGCAGGGCAAGCGAGAGGAGCACGCCGAGGAAGGGAAGGGCGTCGAGCGGCAGGCCGGGCGGGGGTGGTTGCATGCGGGTCAGGGTGACATTAACGTCGCGCACGGTGCAAGCGACGGCCGAGTGAGGAGAAAATCGCAATGGACATGACTGGGGAGCGGCGCATCGCAGCGCCGCGCGAGAAGGTTTGGGCGGCCCTCAACGATCCCGAAATCCTCAAGGCGGCCATTCCGGGCTGCGAGAGTCTCGAAAAACTGTCGGACACCGAGCTCAAGGCGCAGGCCGCGGTCAAGATCGGCCCGATCGCGGCGCGGTTTTCCGGCAAGGTGACGCTCTCCGACCTCGATCCGCCGAACGGCTATACGATCAGCGGCGAAGGGCAGGGGGGTGTCGCCGGTTTCGCCAAGGGCTCGGCCAAGGTCCGCCTCGAACCCGTCGAGGACGGGACGCTGCTGCGCTATGAGGTGCACGCCCAGGTCGGCGGCAAGATCGCCCAACTCGGCGCGCGCCTCATCGACTCGACGGCGAAATCGCTCGCCGACCAGTTTTTCGACCGTTTCCAGGCCCAACTCGGCCCGCCCCCCGCCGCCGTTGCGGAGGCGGCCGCCGCGGGTGCGCCCACGCCGACGCTGCTCGCCCCCCGTCCGAGCCAGGGCCTTCCCATGGCGGCCTGGATCGGCATGCTCATCTTCCTCGCCATCCTCCTCCTTCTTTTCGGATCGATCCTCTGATGGGCGTGGACCTTCCCCAAACGGTGGCCGAGACCGAGGCGCTGCTCGCCAAAGGCGGCTACATCGCCGATCACGCGCTCGCCACCACCGTCCATCTCGCCCTCGTCATGCGCCGCCCGCTCTTCCTCGAAGGCGAGCCCGGCACCGGCAAGACCGAGATCGCCAAAGTGCTCGCCCAAGGGTTGGGGCGGCGGCTGGTGCGGCTGCAATGCTACGAGGGGCTCGATCTCAACGCCGCGGTCTATGAGTGGGATCATGCCCGCCAGCTGATGGAGATCAGGCTCGCCGAGGCCGCCGGCGCGGTCGATCGCGAGGCGCTGGCGAGCGCCATCTATTCGCGCCCCTTTCTCCGTGAGCGCCCGCTTCTGGCCGCGATCGACCCCGACCTCCCGCCCGCGGTGCTGCTGATCGACGAGCTCGACCGCGCCGATGAGCCCTTCGAGGCCTTCCTGCTCGAGCTCCTCGCCGATTTCCAGATCAGCATCCCCGAATACGGCACCATCCGCGCCGTCACCCCGCCCCCGGTGGTGATCACCTCGAACCGCACCCGCGAGGTGCATGATGCCATCCGCCGCCGCTGCCTCTTCCACTGGGTGGACTATCCGGATGCGGCGCGCGAGCGGGCGATCCTCGCCGTCAAGGCGCCCGAGGTTCCCGCCCGGCTCTCGGCGCAGGTGGTGGCCTTCGTGCAGCGCCTGCGCGGGGAGGATCTCTTCAAGCTCCCCGGCGTGGCCGAGACCATCGACTGGGCGCAGGCGCTCCGCCATCTCGACCAGAGCGAGCTCACCCCGGCGGTGATCGATCAGACGTTGGGCGCGCTCCTCAAATACCAGGACGACATCGCCCGTATCCGCGGCGCGGAAGCGGCGCGGCTGCTCGCCGAGGCCCTCGAGACGGCGCCGCCGGCCTGAGGGGCGGGGAGAGGGGGTGAGGCCGATGACGGAAGGCGGGGC
>KN174061.1:0-388 GCA_000759655.1 Acidicaldus organivorans
AGCGCGCGCGCTCGCCGTCCCAGTGCGGCAAGGAAGGCGGCGTCACCGGAAAGCATGGTCTCGGGGGCGGACGTCTCGGGGAGCGTGGTCTCGGCTGAAAGCTCGGGACGGAGGGCGGATGAAGGCATCGGGGTCTCCGCGACGGGAACGGCGCGGCGCCGGAGAATACATTACAGTGCTTGACACCCCCGGCCCGCTTGCGGCAGGTAAGAGGAACAATAATGCATCAGGTGGTGCGGCGCAAGCGGCGCCACCCTTCGCTTCCCCGCCGGGGAAAGGCCCCTCGAGGAAAGGTCCAAGGAAGCTTCCGCCATGACTACTCTGCTCTCTCCACGCACCGTTCGCTCGCCCTTCACGGATGATGCCGAATCCTGCGACATTCGTCCCC
>KN174061.1:426-761 GCA_000759655.1 Acidicaldus organivorans
TCGGTCTGCGCCGCGAGGAGCGGGTGCTGATCGCCCTCCTCGATACGGTGGACTGGCCGGTCGCCTTTCTCGGCGCGATCCATGGAGGGCTGGTGCCGGTCGCGGTTAATACCCTGCTCACCCCCGATGATTACGCCTACATGCTCGAACATTCCCGCGCCCAGGCGGTGATCGTCTCGGGCGCCCTCCTGCCCACCTTGCTCGCCGCGATGAGCAGGGCCGATCACGAAGTGCGCGCCCTCATCGTCGCCGAGCCCGAAGCCCCACTCCATCCGGCCGAGATCGAATTCGAAACGTTCCTCGCCCGTGCCGCACCCCGTCCCGCGCCCGCCCCG
>KN174061.1:777-2886 GCA_000759655.1 Acidicaldus organivorans
CGGTGCTCGGCGTGGGCGAGGGGGACGTGGGCTTTTCCGCCTCCAAACTCTTCTTCGCCTATGGTCTCGGCAATGCGCTGACCTTTCCCCTCGCCGCCGGGGCGAGCGTGGTGCTGCTGCCAGACCGTCCCACCCCGGAGGCGGTGTTCGCCAGGCTCCAAGGCGAGGGAGGATTGCCCAAGCCCACCCTCTTTTTTGGCGCCCCCACCCTCTATGCCGCGCTCCTTGCCGCGCCTTGGCCAAAGGCGCCGCTTGCCCTGCGGCTCGCTTCTTCAGCGGGCGAGGCGCTGCCTGCCGAACTCGGGCGGCGCTTCCGGGAGTGTTTCGGGGTCGATATCATCGACGGGCTCGGCTCGACCGAGATGCTGCACATCTTCCTTTCCAACCGGCCTGAGGCGGTGCGTTATGGCACCACCGGAACGCCGGTCGCGGGCTATGAGGTGGAGCTTCGCGATGAGAGCGGCCGTCCCGTGGGAGAGGACGAGATCGGCGATCTCTATGTGCGGGGGCCCTCCAGCGCCTTGATGTATTGGGCCGACCGGGCGCGTTCGCAGGAGACGTTCCAGGGCGGCTGGACCCGCACCGGCGACAAGTATCTCCGCCACGCGGATGGCACCTACACCTATGCCGGGCGGGCCGATGACATGCTCAAAGTGGGCGGGGTCTATGTCTCACCCTTCGAGGTCGAGGCCACCCTCATGCAGCATCCCGGCGTGCTCGAAGCGGCGGTGATCGGGATCACGGATGAAGAGGGGCTCGTGAAGCCGATGGCCTATGTGGTGCCGCGCGCCGGAGCCTCCGTTTCTGCCGAGGAGCTCAAGGCGTTCGTCAAGGCCCGGCTCGCGCCCTACAAATATCCGCGCCGCATCGCTTTCGTCGAGGAACTTCCCAAGACCGCGACTGGAAAAATCCAGCGCTTCCGTCTGCGCGAAATGGCACGCGGTTCGACCTGAGACCTCCTGCCATCCATCCCGGAGGCGGGAAGGAATTCTGCTTGCCTCCCTGCGCGCCGCCTCTTACGCTCTTCGTACTCGATGGGGGGATGACGCGACGGGGAGCGGGAGCATGGCGGAGGTGCGGCCTTTCACGGTCGCCTGGGGGCAGGCGAAATGGAGTGCGCTCGGCGAGAGGTTCCGCGCCTTTCGTTTTCCTCAAGCGCCTCCCGGGATCGGCTGGCGTTACGGCTGCGATCCGGAGTTTCTGCGCGCCTTCCGGGATGCTTGGCTCGCGCTCGGCGGGCCGGCGCCGATCGAGGCCGAGCTCAACCAGTTTCCGCAGATCACCGTCACCCTCGATGGCCTCTTTATCCACGCCGTGAATGTGGTGGGTGAAAGCCGAGGCCGGCGGCCGCTTTTGCTCATTCACGGCTGGCCGGGCTCCGTCCTCGAATTTTACGACGTGATCGCGCCGCTTGCGTTTCCCTCACGTCATGGCGGGAGGGAGGAGGACGCTTTCGATCTGGTGATACCTTCGCTTCCTGGCTTCGGATTTTCGGAAAAACCCGCCCATCCCATCGGGGCGCGGACGACGGCGCGTCTCTTCGACCGACTGATGCGCGAGGCGCTCGGCTATCGGCGTTACGCGGCGCAGGGCGGGGACTGGGGGGCGGGCGTGGCGGCCTGGCTCGGCCTCGAGCACGGCGAGGCGCTCGCCGCGCTTCACCTCAACTACCTCCTCGTTCAGCCGCCTGCCGAGCCGGAGACGGCAGAAGAAAAAGACTGGCGCGCGGCGTTTCTCGCCGCCCAGCAGGCGCTCGGCGCCTATGCCCAGCTGCAGGGCACCAAGCCGCAATCGCTTGCCTACGCGATGGTGGACAATCCGCTGGCCCAGGCCGCCTGGCTGATCGAGCGCTTCCATGACTGGGCCGATTTGCGCCGTCGCCCGTTCGAGGAGGTTTTCCCGATGCGGCGCCTCCTCGGCCTCGTCGCCCTCTATCTGATGAACGACGCCTTCATTCCTGCGATCTGGTATTACGCCGCCGCCCTCACCGAGGGGGTGCGCCAGATGCCGCCGGGCCGGCGGGGCGAGGGGCCGACCGCCCTCACCGCCCATCCCGATCCCCGGGCGCCCGCGCCGCCGGCAAGCTGGGGAAGGCGCGGCCATGCGCCC
>KN174061.1:2903-4506 GCA_000759655.1 Acidicaldus organivorans
TCGAGGTGCCGACCGCCTTCACCGCCTATCCCGATCCCCGGGCGCCTGCGCCGCCGGCAAGCTGGGTAAGGCGCGGCTATGCGCTCAGCCACTGGGTCGAAGCGCCGGCGGGCGGGCATTTCGCCGCGCTCGAGGGGCCGGAGTTCTTCACCGCCGATCTTCGCGCCTGGGGGCGGACGATCGCCTGGTAGCGGCTCTCGTGCCGCTCTCAGTCAGGCGTCGGTCACCGGTGAGGTGGCGACGATGAAGACGAGCGGTGTGGTGCCGGTATTGGAAAAAGCATGTTCGACGCCGGGCGGGATGTAGATCACGTCATGGCGGCGCACCACCCGGCGCTCGGCGCCGAGTTCGATCAGCCCCTCGCCTCGAGCACGTGATAGACCTGCTCCTGCCGCGCATGGCTGTGGCGGGCGACATGGGCTTTGGGGGCGTAGCAGGAGATGCGGTAGTCGATTTCGCGCGCCCCGGTGCTCGAGGGGTGGACGAGGAGTTTGGAGAGCGCCCCGCCATGATGGCCGGGAAGCTCGTCCCAGGGAATTTCGGCGATGTTGAAGATGCGGGGGGTGCGGTCCATCGTTTCCTCCTCTTGGCGGCATGGCGTCGGCTCCGGCGGCGGGTCAGCGGGCCGCCGCTCTCCTATGACCCATGCTCGTCTCTATCATCATCGGAAGTCAACCGATATCATGAAATGAGGCCCCTGACAGTGAAGGCCCGAAGAGGAGGCGGGGCCAGTTTTCCCTGGGGGCGGAAGGAATATGGACGAGGAAACGTTCGATCTGGTGGTGGTGGGCGGTGGCGCGGCGGGGCTGGCGGCGGCGGCCTACGGCGCCGCCCGGGGGGCGCGGGTGGCGCTGCTCGAGAAGACCGCGCAGTGGGGCGGGACCTCGGCGATATCGGGGGGCATGGTCTGGGCGCCGGGAAATCCGCATCTCGCCCCGGCCGAACGCGAGGCTGACCGGGCAGAGGCGGCGCGTTACCTCGATTCGGTGGCGGGCCCGGACCTTTCGGGACGGCGGGCGGCGTTTCTCGCCGCGGCCGAGGGCGCGATCGCGGCGCTTGAGACGGAGGGGATCGTGCGGTTTCGCCCGGTGCCCCATTATCCCGACTACTATCCCGCGACGGCGGGGGCGCGTTTGGGCGGGCGGGTCCTTGAGCCGCTGCCATTCGATGGGCGCGAACTGGGGGCGGATTTCTTCCGCCTCCGTCCGCCGCTCCCCGATTTCGCCCCCTTGGGCGGGATGATGATCCCGCGCGAGGAAATGCCCCTCTTCCGGCGCGCGGCCCATTCCGGCCTGCCTCACCCTCTGGTGCTGCGGCGCCTCGCCGCGCATCTCACCGCGCGTCTTTCCTTTCCGCGCGGGGTGCGCCTCGTGCTCGGCAATGCGCTCTGCGCCTGGGCGCTGCGGGGGGCGCGGGCGCGGGGGGTGGCGCTTTTCCTCCATGCGCCGGCGGTGGGGCTCGCTCGTGAGGGGGCGCGCGTCGTGGGCGTCCATACCCCGGGCCGCCTCTTTCGTGCCCGCGCGGGGGTGATCCTGGCAACGGGCGGTTTTTCCCACGATCCCGCCCGCCGCGCCGCCCTCTTGCCGGAGGCGGCGCGGCCCTT
>KN174061.1:4565-4962 GCA_000759655.1 Acidicaldus organivorans
TTCCCGCATACCGTGACCGACCGCGCCAAGCCCGGCGTCATCGCGGTCGATGCCGAGGGACGGCGCTTCGTCAACGAGGCGCTCTCCTATCACGAATTCGTCCGCGCCATGCTGCGGAACCCCGCCGCCTGCCGCGCCACCTACCTCATCGCCGATCACGCCGCGCTCCGTCGCGCGGGCTTCGGCCCGGTGCTTCCCGGCGGTTTCGGGCTGCACCGCTTCGAGGCAGCAGGGGCGGTGATCTCGGCTCCTGACCTCGAGCGGCTCGCACGCGCCCTCGCTCTGCCGGGGGAAGCGCTGGCTGCGACGATTGACGCGTTCAACCGGGGGGCGGCGCGGGGCGAAGACCCTCTCTTCGGTCGCGGCGAGGATGCCTATCAGCGCCATCTCGGCGATG
>KN174061.1:5066-5141 GCA_000759655.1 Acidicaldus organivorans
CCGCCTGGCGCCCCAATCCCTGCCTCGCCCCCTTGATCACCCCGCCCTTTCACGCGCTCCGCCTTCATCCCGCCG
>KN174061.1:5286-5992 GCA_000759655.1 Acidicaldus organivorans
GCTGCTCACCGACGGGAGGGGACGGGTGCTCACGCGGGAGGGGGAGGCGATTCCCGGTCTCTATGCCTGCGGCAATGACGCGCTCTCGGTGATGGGCGGGGCCTATCCGGGGCCGGGGATCACGCTCGGCCCGGCCCTCGTTTTTGCCATCGAGGCGGTGCGGGATGCGCTCGGTTGAGCGACCCTTCTCCCCACTTCAGTTTTTTCGATGTTGCAAAACATCCGGCAATGTTGAATAATCCGCGGGGCAAGGGAGGGCAGGCCATGGCGCGGCGCAAAGGGGCGGAACTCATCGCCGAGTTTCTCATCCGCGAGAATATCACCCACGTCTTCGGCCTGTGCGGACATGGCAATGTCGGCATGCTCGATGCGCTCCATGCGGTGCGCGACAAGATCCGGCTCGTCTCGCCGCGTCACGAACAAACCGCCGGGCACATGGCGGATGCCTATTTCCGGGTCAAACATGCTCCGGCCGCCACCCTGACCTCGTGCGGGCCGGGTTCGGCCAATCTGGTGATGGCGATGGCCAATGCGTTTTCCGACTCCTCTGCCTTCCTCGCCATCACCGGCAACGTGCCGACCAGCCAGTTCAACCGCGGCCCCTTCCAGGAACTTTATCGCTACAAGGAGGCGGATTTCCCCTCCGTGGTGCGTCCCGTCTCCAAGCGCGTCTTCCAGCCGACGCGGGTCTCGATGTTGCCGCTCA
>KN174062.1:0-2947 GCA_000759655.1 Acidicaldus organivorans
CGCGCGGGGGACGTGGTGCCGCTGCGCATCGACCGCTGCCTGGTGCGGGGACTTGCCTGCGTGGAGGCCTATGTCCTGCCGCGCGGCGCCTCCGATCACTGCCCGATCGTCGTCCGTCTCGTCCCCGCCCTGCCCGAGCGTCTCGCCGCCTGAGCGCATGAGGCGGGGCGTGACGCTATTCGCGTTGCGGGCTCTCTCGGCAGGCGGCGCGTGTCAAGAGAGCAGGGGGCGAGGAGACGAGGAGGAAAGGGCTTCGAGCACGCCTCGCACCTGAAGCTCAAGGGCGGGCAGGGCGTTCTTCACCGTTTCCCAAACGACCGCAAGATTAATAGCGAAATAGCCGTGCGACAGGAAATTCCGCATCTCGAATGCGTCCTTGAGCGGAAGTTCAGGGTGGGCTGCAGCGAACTCGGGATAGCGTTTACTGATGTTGTTCGCCGCTTCGCCGATGATCTCCAGATTACGGATCACCGCATCCTACACGAGCTGGTTTTCGGCGAACTCCGCCTCTTTCATTTCGTCCACATATGCCTTGATTCGCGCGATCGCTTCAAGAATGTGCGACAAGTAGCAGGCAAGGCGCAGTGGCGATTTTCCTTTCACAGGGGACGGGCTTCGGCGAGCACCTCCGCGCGGAAGGTGGGATGCAGATCATCTGGCGTCCGCACATCCACCCTCACGCCAAGCTGCTCGGAGAGATCAGCGATGATCGCACCGATATCGAAAAGCGTGGTCTCGGGCGTGGGATCAATGAGGAGATCAAGATCGCTCTCCTCTGTAACCGTTCCATGCAGGACCGATCCGAACACCCGCACATTGCGGGCGCGATGAGCCTCGACCACCTTCCGGATAACCTCCCGGTTGGCCTCGAGGATTTCGGAGAGTTTCTTCGGAGCCGTTACCCCATATTCCTGAGACATGGCCTTGCCCTGCATTCCCCTGTCCCATCTAGGTTCAATTTCTAACATTCCAAGGAATAGTTTATGTCATGCCTTTTCCCGAATCAACCTCTCAAAGTTCAAAGATAGGGCAATCCTAGCCGGGCCGCGGCGTTGCGGAGCCGCACCCAGTAGGGAAGCGCGGCCAGCGCCTCCGCAGTGAGCGCCGCCCCCTTGCGCGCTGCGATCTCCGCCTCGAGCCGCGCGGCGAGCCCGGGATCATAGAGCTCGACATTGAGCTCGAAATTGAGCCGGAAACTCCGCATGTCCCAGTTCGCACTGCCGATGAAGCACCAGAGCCCATCCACCACCATGATCTTCGAGTGATCGAAGGGCGGCCCGTTCAGCCAAACCCGGCAGCCCGCGGCGAGCAGCGGGTCGAGATGGGCGCGCGAAGCCCAGTCGACCAGGCGGTGATTGCTCGTCTCGGGAATGACCAGATCGACCTCGATCCCGCGCAACGCGGCAAGCGCGAGCGCGGTGATCAGCCGTTCGTCGGGGAGGAAATAAGGGGTGGCGATGGCGATGCGCCGCTCGGCGCAGGTGATCGCCTGCAGCACCATGAGTTCGATCCGCTCGAGATCCTCATCGGGACCTGAGGTGATGACCCGCGCCGGGACCCCGCCTTCCGGCGCGGGGATCTCGGGGAACCAGAGCGGACCCGCAAGCACCTCGCCCGTGGTGAAGGTCCAGTCCTCGGCGAAGGCGGCGGCGAGTTCGCCCACCACCGGGCCCGCCAGCCGGAAATGAAGATCACGCACCAGGAAGCGGGGCTTGAGCTCGGGGACGTTCTCCGCTCCGATGTTCATCCCGCCGGTGAACCCCTCCGTGCCATCGACGATGAGGATCTTCTTGTGGTTGCGGAGATTGAGGAAGGGCATGCGCCAGGGGAGCGGCGAGTGGAGGAAGCGCGCCACGGCGATCCCCGCCCGGCGCAGGCGACGATAGGCGCGTGAGACGAAATAGCCTGAGCCGATGCCATCGAGCAGCACCCTCACCGCGACCCCGCGCCGATGGGCGGCGATCAGCGCATCGATCAGCTTCCCGCCAGCCGCGTCGTCACGCAGGATGTAGGTGGCGAGCGCCACCGAACGCCGCGCCCGGCCAATCGCCGCGATCATCGCCGGATAGGCGGCCGAGCCCCAGGGAAGGGGCTCAATGTCGCAGGCCAGGGTGAGGGGCCGCTCAGAGAGCCGCTCACCGGCGCACTCAAGCGCGGCGAGGTGGTGGTCGCGGGCGGGAGGGACGGGGGGCTCGGTCAGTGGCGGCAGCGCGCCTTCGCGCAGGAGGCGGGCCTTGCGCCGCACCCGGTTGATGCCGAGCAGGAAATAGAGCAGCGTACCGAGGAAGGGCGAGAGCCAGACGAGGCCGATCCAGCCGATCGCCGCGCTCGCCTCCCGCTTGTTGAGCAGGATGTGGAGGCTGGCGGCAACCGCAAGCAGGAAGCCTGCCGGGGCGAGGAGTTCGGTCTCAACGAGGCCGATCAGCCCGTCCATCGCGGTCCCGGAGGCGGCAGTCGGACCGCCCGCCGCATCGCCCGCCGTTCCCTCAGACCCGCTCGATGAGGACGGCGATGCCCTGGCCCACCCCGATGCACATGGTGGCGAGCGCGCGCCGCCCGCCGCGGGTCTCGAGCGCGTTGACCGCGGTCATGGCGAGCCGCGCTCCCGAAGCGCCGAGCGGGTGGCCGAGCGCGATCGCCCCGCCATGCGGGTTGACGTGCTCGGCATCGTCGGGAAGGCCGAGTCTCCGTGTCACCGCGAGCGCCTGGGCGGCGAAGGCCTCGTTGAGCTCGATCACGTCGATGTCGCCGATCTTGAGCCCGAGTCGGGCGAGTAGTTTCTCGGTGGCGGGCGCCGGGCCGATCCCCATGATGCGGGGCGGCACGCCGGCGGTGGCCATACCGACGATGCGCGCCCGCGGGGTGAGGCCGTAGCGGTGGATGGCGCGCTCGGAGGCGATGAGCAGCGTCGCCGCCCCGTCATTCACCCCCGAGGCATTGCCCGCCG